>JALYHV010000419.1 GCA_030776205.1 Myxococcota bacterium
ATGCCGTGCTGGTCGTGTTCGAGCTGGAGGACGGCTCGCCGGCCGTCGCCAATCGCACGAACACGATCAACGACGGGCCGGCGGCGGCGGCCGTCGGCGAAATAAAGGAAACATTGCCCGGGCTTGCTTCGGCACGTGGTGAGCCCGCAAGCCATACGAGCGCGGTCATGCGAGCGGCTTCGAACCGACTCGGGCGTGGAGGAGAGCAAACCTACTTCAACGAGAAGCCGCTGGCCACGCCGGCCACCCGCAAGTTGGCGCGCGACATGAACGTCGACCTACGCAGGGTTCCTCCCGGTGGTGCGCAGGGGCGGGTGATGAAGAGCGATCTCGAGTCCTTCGCGCGCGCCGCCGAGGCGCCCGTAAATTCAGAGTCTCGGTCTGCCACGTCGCGAGCACCGGCGCCGTCGCGCGAGGCGCTGGTAGTCGCCGACGAGCGGGTGCCGTTCGCCGGCGTTCGCCGCAAAATTGCCCAGAAAATGGCAACCTCCACGCGAACGGCGGCGCATTTTACCTTCGTCGAGGAGTGCGACGTGACCGAGCTGAAGGCCTTGCGCGAGCGCTGGAAGGCGCCGGCCCACGAGCAGGGCGTGAGGCTCAGCTTTTTGCCCTTCATCGTAAAGGCCGTGGTCGCGGCGCTGAAGAAGCACCCCCTGCTCAATGCGTCGCTCGACGAGTCGGCGAGCGAGCTGGTCTTGCACAAGCAGTTCCACATTGGCATTGCGACGGCCACCGCCGCCGGTCTCGTGGTCCCTGTCGTGCGGGAGGCAAACCGGCGAAGCGTGCTCGAAATCGCGCGCGAAATCGACCGATTGGCGACGGATGCGCGCGACGGCAAGTCGAAGCTGGAGGACCTGACAGGGTCGACATTCACGATTACGTCCCTCGGCGCGAGGGCGGGGCTTCTCGCGACGCCGATCATCAATTTCCCGGAGGTCGCGATTCTGGGTGTCCATCGCATGAAGCAGAGGCCCGTCGTCAAGGACGGTCAGATCGTCATTGGCGACGTAATGCTCCTGTCGCTGTCGTTCGACCATCGGATCGTCGATGGCCACGTCGGCGCCGCTTTTGCGTATGACCTCATCTCGTACCTCGAGCAGCCGGACCTCATGTTTCTCGAAATGGCGTGAACGCTCGCGCCCGTCGCCGCGATCCAACGTATCGTTCGACCGATGCAGCGGTATGGGCCCTCTCGAGCGACGCGCGCGCGGGGCACCGTTTTCGGGGCGGGCGCGAGCACCGCCGGCCTTTGTGCCGTGCTCTACACCGTCGTTTCCTGCGCAGGGAGCGGTCGTAGCGCCGCGTTCGAGCCGCGGTTCGTTGCGGTCCACAACGCGCTGACGGCGATCGGTTTGGCGCAGGCGGGTCCGCTGCACCAGGGCTTTTTGGCGGAGCGACACGAGCAGCGTGTTTCGCTGGACCTCGAGCCTGGATGCACGACCATTGTCGCAGTCGGCGGCGATGGGATACGCGATCTGGACGCCGCGCTCGTCGATCGAGAGGGCCAGCGCCAGGCTCACGACACGACGATCGAGCCGCAGGCGGTCCTTCGAGTCTGCATCGAAGCCGCGGGCACCTATGTCCTCGTCATCCGGGCCGCCGCTGGAGGAGGCACCTGGGTGGCCGGTACTTGGCAGGGCAGCGCGGGTGAGGCGGGCGTCTCTTCCGCCGGGACGCCGACCACGGCGGCGCGCGAGCCGAGCGGCACGTGCCGCTCACCCATCCCCATCGCCGCCGGGACCTTCACGGGGTCGACGACACACGGCGACCACGAGAACACGGGCTCCTGCGGCCCCAGCGACTCGCGAGAGCTGGTCTACGAGCTCGACGTGCCGGAGCGGCAGCGGGTGATGATCGACGTGGAGGCGCGGTTCGACTCCGTCCTTTACGTGCGAAAGGACGACTGCACGGATTCGAGCGCCGAGATCGATTGCAGCGACGACTCGCCCGACAGAACCCATTCGAAAATCGAGCGCGTTCTCGAACCAGGCAAGTACTACGTTTTCGTCGACGGGTATGGCCAGGACGAGGGTCCCTTCAAGATGACGGTCGCCGCGTCGGACGTGCTGGCGCTCGCCGACGTCTGCCGTGGGGCGCCGCTGCTCTCCCCTGGCGCCCTGGTCAGCGGTTCCACGGAAGGCATGGCCGACAACGCGGAGGCGAGCTGCGGCGAAGGCGCACGCGGGGCGGACGCGGCGTGGCGGGTGGAGCTCGCGAATCGGTCCCGGCTGCGCGTCGTGGAACGCTCGGACGACGTATCAGCGGTGGTGCACATCCGAAGGATCTGCGCGGAGGAGCAGAGTGAGGTCGCGTGCGGCCAGGAGGGGCCCACGCCGGGCGAAGCAGTCGCGGCGGGCACGCTGGAGGCCGGGACGTACGCGGTCTTCGCCGACGCGATCGGCGTGGATACCGGGGGGCGGTACACGCTTCGCGCCGAGGTCGCTCCTCCGGACGGCAGCGGAACCGCCGGTGACGGTTGCGCCGACGCGCTTCCCATCACGGCAGCGGTGGACGGAGACACGTTCGCCGCGCGCGACGACGTTGCCGCAAGCTGTTCGGGGCAGGGCGCCGCCGATGTCGTCTACCGCCTGGATCTGCCTCATAAGGCGCGGTTCACGGCGATGCTCGAGGCGGAGGAGGCGCCCCACGTGATCGCGGTGTGGAGTCGATGTGGGGAGCGGCCCACCGAGATTGCCTGCGGACAACGCGTCAGCGAGGTGCTGCCTGCCGGAACTTACTTCGTGGGAGTCGACGGGGCCACGCCGGACGCGGCGGGCCGTTTTCGCATGTCCTGGGCGACGCAGGATCTCGCCGGACAGAGCCGCGCGTGCGCCGCGGCTCCAACGCTCGCCCCGGGGCAAACGATCACGGGGTCTACCGTGGGCGCAGCTGACCAGTTCTTCTGCACCTGCGCGGGAGGGGAGTCCGGAACCACAGGCGCCGATCGCGTGTACCGTGTCGTTGTCGCGGCGCGGTCGCAAGTCCAGCTGGCGGTGACGGGGCACGCGTTCGACCTCGCCGTGGCCCTCCGTAAGACGTGCGCAGACGCGCCGGGCAGCCCGGGCGCCGCCGAGGTCGCGTGCGAGGCGGTGACCAGCGGTGGACCAGAGCGGACTACCCTGGATCGAACCCTCGACCCTGGGACCTACTGGGTAGTCGTCGACGGGCAGAGCGCAAGTGATCAGGGTTCGTTCACGCTCCAGTACCGAGTGAAGCCCGCTGCACCGTGACCGCCGAAGAACGTCCCTCGTCACCCGTGTCGTGCCGGTCCCCCACGTCGGACGCCACCCTGATCGCCGAATTGGTCGCGTGGTACGCGCTCGTCAAACGCGACTTGCCCTGGCGGAGGCGCCCGCGCGATGCGTACGCGGTCTGGGTGAGCGAGACCATGCTCCAGCAGACGCGCGTTGAGACGGTACGTCCCTATTACGAGCGCTTCATGCGCGAGCTGCCGACGGTTTCGGCGCTCGCGGACGCGCCGGAGAGTCACGTGCTCGCGCTATGGAGCGGCCTCGGGTACTACCGGCGCGCCCGGATGCTGCACGCTGCCGCACGGCACGTCGTCGGAGTGCTGGGCGGCCGGGTGCCGGACGAACCGGCGGCCCTGCGGAAGCTCGAGGGCGTGGGCGCCTACACTGCCGGCGCGATCGCCAGCATCGCCTTCGGACGCCGCGCAGCGCTCGTAGATGGAAACGTCGAGCGGGTCCTCGCGCGACTGTTTGCGATAGGCGACGACGTGCGGTCTGCGCAGGGCAAGGCAGGCCTTTGGGCGATCGCCGAGCGCCTCGTCCGCGCAGGGACGGACGATCCGGGAGACTGGAACCAAGCCTTGATGGAGCTCGGTGCGACGCTGTGCGCTGCACGTGATCCGCATTGTCACGAGTGTCCTGTGAGCGATCATTGCCAGGCACACGCGCGCGGCATCGTGGCCGCTCTCCCACTCATTCGCCCAAAGCGCGCGCCGCGACCAATGCGTCGCGTCGTCGTGGTGGCCGCCTCCTCACGCGCGATTCTTCTGGCGCGACGCTGCGCCGGCGCGCTGTTCGGTGGGCTTTGGGAGCCCCCCGGCACGGACGGCGAAGTCGGTTCACTCGTTTCTCGCCTCGCGCTGGAGGTAGGAGAGTTGGTCCGAGCGGGAAGCGTCGTCCACGTTCTCTCCCATCGTCGGATGACGGTCGACGTCTGGCGCACCGCGCTCCCGAAGCGTCGGCGATGGCCCCCCCCGAGCGCCGAGTACGACGCGATCGAGGCCGTCGCCCTGGACGATGTCGGCAAGCTGCCCCACTCGTCGCTCACGCGCAAAGTCCTCGGTGTGGCCAACGTGCCCGTGCGCGGTTTACGCTGAGGCTAGTGAGCGCCTCCAGCTCAAGTCCGAATCCCGTGCACACGCTAAGCGCGGCGCCCCCTCCTCTCGAGAGCGAGACGGGCGCCGTCCACGTGCTGGTGGTGGACGACGAACCGGCGCTCCGCAGGAGCCTGGCACGAGTCCTCGAGACGCGCGGCATGCGCGTCGGCGCCGCAGAGGACGGTCGCAGCGCGCTCGATTACATCGAGCGGACGCCGCCTGACGTCGCATTGGTCGACATGATGATGCCCGGCCTCGGTGGCCTGGAGCTCCTGGCCCGCCTCAAGGCCAAGGCAATCCCGGTCGAGGTGATCTTGATGACGGCCTTCGCGGACGTCGACTCGGCCGTGGCGGCGATGAAAGCCGGCGCGTACCACTTCTTGACCAAGCCCTTTCATTCGAACGACGCGGTCGCCCACGCTGTCGTCAAGGCCGCTGAGCATCAACGCCTAGCCGACCGCGCCAGACAGCTCGAACAGGTGCTCCTTTCCAAGGAGCGGTTCGGCGAAATCATCGGCGACTCCCCCCAGATGCTCGAGGTGTTCCGCCTTGTCGAAGGGGTAGCGCCCACGTCGTCGACGGTCCTCATCTTGGGGGAGAGTGGCACCGGCAAAGAGCTCGTCGCGCGCGCCATTCACCAGCAGAGCCCGCGCGCGAAAAAGCCCTTTATGGCCGTCAACTGCGGGGCCATTCCGAAGGAGCTCGTAGAATCCGAGCTGTTCGGCCACGTGAGGGGCGCGTTCACGGGGGCGCAGACGTCGCGAGCTGGCCTGTTCGAGACGGCGGACGGGGGGACCATCTTGCTCGATGAGGTCGGCGACCTGCCGCTGGCCGCGCAGGTCAAGCTGCTGCGTGTATTGCAAGAGGGGGAGATCAAGCGCGTTGGCGCGGACGAGCATCGCACCGTCGACGTGCGCGTCCTCGCAGCGACGAACCTGGATCTCATCGGCCGCATCCAGGCCGGCGAGTTTCGGCGCGATCTCTATTATCGACTCAACGTGATCGCCATCGAGCTGCCCGCGCTCCGCGATCGGGGGGATGACGCGCTCCTCCTAGCCAACCACTATTTGCAAAAATTCGCGCGCAGCATGCAACGGGCGCAGAAACGCCTCGCCCCGGACGCGGTGCGCGCGTTGCGCGACTACGACTGGCCGGGGAACGTCCGCGAGCTCGAGCACGCGATCGAGCGTGCGATGGTGCTCTCACAGAAGG
>JALYHV010000420.1 GCA_030776205.1 Myxococcota bacterium
CCCTCGCGCTGGCCGGGCACACGGCGACCGCATGGTTGCCCGGTCTCGCGGCCGGCGTCGCTGCGGGCGCCTTCTTCGTACACGGCGCGTTCGACTACTTCTTCGAGTTCACGCCACTCTTCGGTCTGTTCTGGCTGCTCCTCGGGCTGACTGCGTGTCCGTCCGGACGTCCATCGACCGCAACAGCGCCAGGCAGCCAACCGTCAGAGTCAGCTCGCTGAGCACGGTGGCGCAGGCGGCGCCCGGGCCGGCATGGCGCGGGATGAGCACGGCATCGAGGGCAACGTTCACGACCAGCATCATCAGGGCGAGCCAGGTGGTGGCACGCCCCTCATCGCGAGCCACCAAGAAATGAGTCAGGCCGTAGTTCAAGTAAAGGAGGGGCAGCCCGAGCGACAGAATTCGCAGTGACGCGACAGCGGGATGGAAGCCGACGCCGAACAGGACCGTGACGAGCGGCGCACCGGCCGCGAACGCAATTCCGCCTATGCCGAGCCCGAGAGCGGTCAACGAGAGGGCGAGCCGCCGCTCCAACCGCCGTTGCGTGGGGGGCTCTGCGCGGGCTCGCGCCAGCTTGGGGAAGGCGACGGAGAGCAAAATGGAGGGCGCGATCATCGACCCCTCGAAGAGCTTGAACGCCGCGCCGTACGCGCCGAGCTCCGCGTCCCCCAAAAGGACACGTAGGAAGAGCGTGTCGGCCTTGAAGTAGAGAAGTGAAAGCAGACCAGCCATCCACAACGGCAGCGACTCTCGCAGTGCGCTCTTCACGAGCGCGCGCGCCCGCGTCTTGGTCGTGTCCCGCATCAAGCGTTCGAGTGAGTGAAAGCGGAGCATCGTAGCGCATGCGTACATGCCACCAGCGAGGCTCGCAGCGAGGAGACCGGCGCACAGGCTGAGGAGCGAACGACCGACAGTCAGGGTAACGAGGCCCGCGGTCGCCGTGGCAAGCGCCCGGCACCCATTCAGCTGGGCTTCTTGGTCGAAGCGCTCGTACCCTCGCAAGACCGCCCCTGCGTGGTCGACGAACCCGTTCGCCAGGGCGGCTCCGCCGAGGATGGCGATGGCCCAGCGTTCTTCGCCCGGGCCGGCGGCGAGGGCGACCGCCGCCACTGCGAGCGCGTACGGAAGCGCGGCGAACGCCCGCACGGAGAAGCCGAGGAGCACGACGGGATCCGCGTGGAGGCGGTCACGCGCGAGTGCGCGTGTGGTCCACACGCCGAGCCCCAGATCGCTCCCGAACGCCAGCAATGACGTGACGGCGGATGCAAAGACGAAGCGGCCGAACGCGGCGCCTCCGAGCACGGGCGCCCAAGCAAGGACCACGACGAGACGGCAAATCCGCTCGATGCCGAGCGACACCGTTTTGAAGGAGACGTTCGCGATTGCCTCACGGAGCTCCCGCCGGGGCATCGAACCGACTCAGCTTCGGAGGGTGCGGATTGTGTCGGCGAGCACCACCGAGAACGTTTGCATCAGAATGCGCCCATCGAGGGCGAGGCTCCACTCCTTGAGGTACTGCAGGTCGAACCGCAGCCGCTCGGAGATGGACACCTCACCGCGCAGGCCGTTGATCTGCGCCAGCCCGGTGATGCCCGGGCGCATGGCGTGGCGCGCGGAGTACCCCGGCACCGCGCTGTCGAATTGCGCCACCCGTTCGGGGACCTCCGGACGCGGACCGATCAGGCTCATGTCGCCCTTCAGGACATTCCAGAGCTGCGGTAGCTCGTCGAGCCCAAGGGGACGCAGCAGCCTACCGGCCCGCGTGACACGTGCCCGACCATCCATCGTGCGCAGCTTGATGAGCGTGAAAGGGCGTTGCTCACGCCCGGCCCGACGTTGATAAAAGAGTGCTGGCCCGTCCGAATCCAGTCGAATGGCCACGCCCAGCGCGGCGACGAGCGGCGCAGTGAGCACCAGCCCGGAAGCGGCGAGCGTCACGTCGAGCGCGCGCTTGATGGACCGGCCGGCCGGAGGGAAGAAAGGGCCCCGTCGCGGGACGGCGCTCAATGACATCGATTCGTCGCCGCGGCTGCGATTCGGTGTTGGCGGTGTTGGCGATGCCGCGGCGACACGCCGGGGCAGCGGTTCGGTGCGGCGAGAGTCGCATCGTCGTGTGCGAGCCTCCTCCACGGCATCGGCGAAGCGGCGCTGGAAATGGGCTGCGTCGAAGCGGCGCGCGGCGCGCTGCAGCGCGGAGGGCTCGAAGTGCGCACCCATCTCGTCAAAGCGCGTCAGCGCCGCGCGGACTGACTCCACGGTAGCTGCCTCGATGAGCAGACCGGTCTCTCGATCGCGAACGATATCGAGCGCGCCTCCTTCTGCGCACGCGAGCACCGGTTTCCCGGCTGCAAGCGCTTCGACCATGACCATTCCGAAGTCGTCGACGCCGGTGTGGAGAAGCGCGCGGCAGTTCGCGTAGAGCGAGGCGAGCTCCGCGTCGTCGACGCGTGGCAGGAGGGTCACGTTGTGGCCCGCCAGCGGAACGAGCCGGACTCGTTCGGGACCATCGCCGACGACGATGAGGCGCTCTTTGCGCCCGGCGAATGCGCGTACCGCGAGGTCGACACGTTTGTTCGGGACCAGCGCCGACACGAGCAAAAAAGGTGATTCCGCGCTGACGCACCCGGCGCGCGCCGCCGCGTCCTCGAAACGTTGGGTCTCGACGGGCGGCTCGATCACTGCGGCGTCGCGCCGGTAATACCGGCGAATGCGGTCGCGTGTGTACGTGCTGTTCGCGATGAGAATGTCCGGCCGTGCTGCCGCGGCGGTCTCCCAGCGCCGAAGATAATGTGCCGCGCCGCGGAACACTGCCCGGCCGATGCGACGCCCAGGCACGCACGCCTCGTACTGGCACTGGCCCTCGCGGACATAGCGCAGCGTCGAATGCACATAGGCGACGTGAAGCGCGTCGGCCGGCGCGATCGCACCGATGGCAACGCAGTGGCTGCTCGAGACGACGAGGGAGTAGCCATCCAGTTTGAACGACTCGACTGCCAATGGAAAGAGCGGCAAAAGGCCACGGAATCGGCCGCTGGCGAACGGCGCGCGCGCAACGCGGTCAATAATCGACGTGGTGGGTCTCAATCGGGCAAGCGCAGGCGATAGCTGCGCCGGATTCCACGTGAGCGTGAAGAGATCGGCCTGTGGAAAGACTCCGCACAGAGCTTCGACGACTCTTTCGCCACCGCGCATAGACGTAAGCCAGTCGTGAACGATTGCCACGCGCTGCTGCACCAAGACCGAGACGCTACCACGAGGGGCGCTGGGCATTGCTTGGGCGATAGGCAAAAACGCCGTGTTCAACGCGGGCGGAGAGTGCCAGTCGAGGCCGATCGAAAAAACGTTACCAAAAACTGACAACGAACCCGTTTTGGGGACGACGGAGGGACATGACCCAAGGAATTGCACCCTGGACAGCGAGGCGCTTTGCACCGCCGGCGCCTGTCTCGCCGGACGAGCGCGTGGCCCCGCACGATCCAGAACCGCCGTACTTGTTGGACGACGGGCTAGTTCCGAACGAACCGTCGCGTGCCACGCCCGCCACCGCGTCCAATGGTGTCCACTCGCTGCGTAACGAGCGCGACACCCTGACGAAGTCGCGCCTCGATGCGTTCCGCCGCACGATGACCATCGTTTATCACCCGCCACTCGGCAACGACGACCTCCACTGGAATGCCTTCGGGGATATGCACATTGCCGTGCCGTTCACGATGGCCAAGCACTTCAAGCACCAAGAGAGCACGATCAGAGAGAATCGTGGCCTCGTCAGTCTGGCAGCGGCGAAGGCTCACCTCTCCGCCTCCATAGTGGTTCGCGTTCAGGAAGGGCGGGGCACCGCTCGCGAGATAAGCGCTCTCACGCAATCGCTCATTGACATTGTGAGCGAGCAACGACCCGAGACTTGCTGGACGCCGGCCCTCGTTCGCCGCTGGATGTTCGACTGCGGCATCGGAATCGATTGCGCAGGTTACACGCAACAGGCGTATCTCGCGGCGACCGGTCTCACTCGGAGCGGCGCCAACTTCGCGCAGATCACGAACGAGTCGCTCTCCGGACTGGAGCAGCGCGGATTTCGCAAGCTCGCGTCGGTCGCCGATGTTCGACCCGGCGATATCGTCAGCTTGTCGTCCCCCAAACCGCACGAAGTCGGCCACCGCGCGATCGTTTACGACCAACGCGTCGCCTCCGCCTCCGACATGCGAGCCCTGCTCGCCTGCGGCGGCGCGGCCCAGGCCTTCGCGGTAGGGGGCCCGATCCGGGTCGTCGAGCTCGACTCGTCGTGGGGGTGCGGCGGGGACTCGCAACGAGGCGGCGTCAGGAGAGAGACCTTTTTGTACAACGAACGCACCGGAGAGTGGGTGCAGCAGCCGGACGTGGCAGGTCAGTCGGTGCTAGAGCCGTCGAAACGCGTTCACGGTGACGATCTCGATGGCTTTTTCCGCGGGAAGGGAGGTTGAGATGCGCACGCTCTTCTCGATTCTCGTGGTGGCCGCGCTAAGCACCATTGCGGCAGATGGACGCGCTGACGAGGACGCCAGCGTATGCGCCGACGAGGTGCCAAAGGGTGGCGAGCACTGCGCGTTCGCGACGAGCCGCCAGAAAATGGGGAGCTTGCCCGCGGCGATGCCCGGAGCCCCCCCGGATGCACGACACCATCTGGGTACAGTCTTCTTCGCCTGGCAGCTCGATGGTCTCGGCGGAGCGGTTACCGAATGGGACATTGCCACGAGGCGCGCACTGCGCCAGATACGTCTCGGGTTGTTCGATGCCGATTTGCACGGCGCGCGGGCAGGCGACGAGCTGCACCTGATCAGCGACGGGGCCGTTCCTTACTGGATCGTGGTCGACGTGAATCAGCTGCGGGTCGTACGCAAAGTGCGCCTTCGGCATAAGAATCCCATGAGCATTGCGACAGATGGGTCGCGGACTCTGATCGCTTTTAACGACGGATTGGTCGTTCGTAACCATTATTTCCAAGAGAACTGGCTGGTATCCGCTTTGGACCGGCAGGGCCGGGAGCTCGGCTCTTGGGCGCGCGAAGACCCGGTGCCCGGTTTCTCCGGTCCGACCTTGGCCGTCGTCGACGGGCGTGCGTATTCGCTGACCTACGGTTCCGATCGACCCGGCATGGTCGAGCTGTCAGCCGAAGCGAAACCCATTCGCCAGGTCGAGCTGAGCGCGACCCCAGCGAACACGTGGCTGACCGCGAACGCCGGGAGACTCTTCGCGGTCGTCGACAAGGATTTCGTCGAGCTCTCTCCCGACCTGCAGGTGCTCGAGAGGCGCACCGCGCAAGATCGCTACAAGCAGGCGACGGGCGGCCCGAATGGCCAGGTGCTCGCCGGTTGCGTCCATATCCTTTCGTCGAGCCTTCGCACCTTGGCAGGTTTGCACATCTTGCAGGATTGCCGTGCTTCCTTTTGGGTCGGCAATGTGCCTGTCGTCGTCTCTACGCACCTCGAGCCGTCCTCGGGCGTGCTCATCAGCTGGATCGACCCATCGTTTCTCGGCGACGAGGCCGCGGAGAGCGCGCGTAGAGTCCCTCCTTTCCTCCCCGGCTTGCGCTCCGGCGAACCGTAGGTCGGCGGCAAAGCCACACCTACATCGGCGGTATATGTTTGCGCTACGCCGGCCGAGACGGGGGCGCGCGCGGTGCGTACGATCGGTCGGAGTGAGCAGCCCCTACGCCGACGAAGGTTTTTTTCGCGCGCTTTTGTCCAAGGCGGTCGCCGGCAACGCGAGCGATATCCACATCAAGGCGGGTCAGCCGCCGGGCGCGCGCATCCGTGGCGACATGGTGTATTTTCGCACCGAAAAAATCACGCCAGAAGACACGCAGACGCTCGCCAAGCTCGTCATCACGAACCCGCACGTACTGGCGCAGCTCGACCAGCTCAAGGACTACGACGCGGCGTACTCTGCGCCAAACATCGGGCGCTTTCGCGTCAACGTCTACCGGCAGCGGGGCAGCCTGGCGATCGTGATGCGCTTCATCCCTTACGAGATTCCGCCGCTCGACTCGCTCGGGTTACCAATGCCCGTCACGCGCGAGCTCAGCGGAAAAGAGAACGGGATGGTCCTGGTCGTGGGCGCAGCCGGGAGCGGCAAGAGCACCTCGGTCGCCAGCATGCTCGCCGAGCTCAACGCGACGCGCGCCCTGCATATCGTCACCGTCGAAGATCCGATCGAGTTCTTGCACCGGGACAAGCTCTCCAGCGTCAGCCAGCGCGAGGTCGGGCTGGACACGGCAAGCTTCGCGTCCGCGCTGCGGGCCGCCTTGCGCCAGGATCCGGACGTCATCTTCGTCGGTGAGATTCGCGACGAGGAGACGATGGAAATCGCGCTCCGAGCCGCCGAAACGGGACACCTCGTGCTCGCGACATTGCACACGAGTGACGCGATGCGAACGGTCAACCGCATGCTGGCCATCCTGCACGGCGATCCGGCAGACAACCGTGCGCGCATCGCCAGCTGCCTCCAGGGGATAATCGCCCAGCGGCTCGTCCCGAAGACCGGCGGCAACGGCGTCGCCCTTGCGGCGGAGGTCCTGGTCGCCTCCCATTCGGTGAAAGAAAGCATTCGGCGTCCGGACACGAACCCGTCGCTCAAGTCGCTGATGGAAAAGGGCACGCACCCCTACGGGATGCAGACATTTGCCATGGCCTTCGCGCGCCTTGCGCAGGAGGGCATCATCGATCCGCCGGTCGACGATGGATCCGTGATTTAGCGGACGATCTGTCGCACGGGTTATGGAGCGCCGGCGGGGAGGCACTTCAGCGGGGCGTACGCGAAGAGCGCTTGCATCGGCGCCACCCCGCGGAAATAGATGTAGCTCGCGTCCTCGTCCGCGCTCGCGAACGCGGAGTTGGCGACGGCTTTGGTACCGTCCCACACAGTGGTGCCGTTGAGCTGGATGACGCGAGCTTGCCCGAGCTTCGGTATGCCGATGACGCCGACCGAGGCGGAGTGGCTCGAGGAGTCGACGCGCATGGCGAAATCGCCGCAGGCGGGGTGGCTGTAGGAGACGTGCACGGCCTTGCCCGGCGCCATCGTGAGCGTCCCTTCGACGTGGGTCAGGTCGGCAGGGTGCGGGATGACATGGTACGTCTGGCCCCCGGCTCCGTCGGGCGCGACGCCGAGCACCCATTGCGTGAGCGCAAACGTGGGACCCGTGGACCAACCATGGGCCGCACTCATGTAGGACCCTCCGTAGCCGAGGCTGCCGTCGTCGAGGTACCCTTCCCAGAACGTGCTTCCGGTGCCGATGGCTGCGTCGAGCATGTAGCCCCATTCCAGCCGAATCAGGTCCAACGCGAGCTGGTCATCTCCTGCGACGAAGCGAGCCGCCACCTCCATCGAGCCCGCAAACGGCGAGATCGTTGCCCGCAGCGGATCGGCCTCCGGCGTGTGCGCGCCGTGGGCGTTCCAATTTTTGTGGAGCGTGGCCGTGATTGCCTGGGACTTGGCGCTCGTGTCCACGAGACCGAACCATATGGCGAGTGAGTTGCCATCCTGCGGATAGAGCGTGCTCGTCGGATTGTCGCGGAAGGCGCCAGCCGTTGCGTCCCAAAGGAGAGTGTTGGCGGCCGACTTGATGGCGTCCGCTTGCGTCCTGTAGGTCGCAGCCGTCGCGGGATCGCCTTCCACCACGGCCATGTCGGCGGACGAGCGGAGGACACGGTAGAGAATCGCGTTGGCCGCGATGTTCGCGCCACCCTGGCCGAGCCGCCCCCAGTCCTTGACGAGCGTCACCTGGAAAAGCCCATTGGTGATCTTGGCGGTGCTGAACGCGAGCGCCTTCTTGTGCGCCGCCCAGTTTCGGTCGAGCCAAGGCTTGTCACCGGAGTACAGGAAGTAGTTGCACGCGCCGATGAGCGTCCAGAGGTGGTACGTGTCCGAAGTCGTTTTGCCGCCCTGGGTGTTCAGCGGCGGTCCAGATCGCGGCAATTCGCCCGTCGTCGGGTTCTGCCCCGCAAACATCGTATCGAGCGAATTCCTGACCGTCGTCAGATCGTCCGTGGACACGTAGGCCGTCGGAACGGCTATCCCGAGATCGGCCGGCCATATCGTCCGATCGCGCTTGGCCCCATCGACGAGGACGCTGCTCCCGGCGCCCACCGTTGCGCTGTTGTCCCAATTCGTCCCCGGCGCGGGATACGGAAAAATGCGCCCCTGCTTGGGATCGATGCTGTTCAACTGCACGGTGTAGGCCCCGGCGTACCAGACGCGATTGAGCAGATCGTCGTTAGAATAGAAGTAGCTAGGATATTGATTCGGCGATGGCATGGTCGGCGCCGCGGTAAAACTGAGCGACACGCCGGTCAGATCCACCCAACCGGCCGTGCCGAGATACGCGCTCATGTAACGGAACCCGCCGCGCAGCTTGTTGGTGGGCATGACGTAGGTGCCGGACGGCACCACGGCGACGGGAAGCGCGCCGTCGACGGCGGTCAACGGACCTATCGACATGTCACTCGTCGGACCTATGTATTGCGGCGATTCGGTGAAGGCGAGGGCGAGGCTCTGCATCGCGTCGCTCGCGGCGCCGAACCTCAGCGTGGCAATTCCGGCCACCTCGCGACCAAAATCGAAGGTGATGCCACTGTTCGCGCCGCTTAGTCGCGCCGGCAGACCTAGCGCCGCGCCGGCGTCGACCGCGATGACATTGCCGTGAACCGTCGTCTTGGCTGGTCCTACGGTGCGTCCCGCCGGAGCGTAGTTGTAGGCCAGCCAAGGCATCGCGGTGGAGCCGTCGACCTGCGCCGGGGCGGAGGCGTCGCTGGGCGTCGTACCCGTCTGAGCGGCATCCGCGTCGGGAACGGCGTCCGCGTCGAGAGCCGCAGGCGGCGGCAAAGTGCCGCTGTCGAGCGAGGAAGTTGAACCGCCGTCATCGTGTTGCATCGTTGCGACGGTCGCGTCGGGTGTGACTGCAGGACTGCCGCCGTCGCCCACGGGTGATCCGGGCGCCGAGCTCGTTTGACTCGAACAAGCGGCAACGCCGACCACGGCCGCCAACGTTGCAAGGTGCCTCATTGGAGGACGAGTTGCATGCGCCGCGCAGGTCAGTCAAGGCGTCCGATGGAAACGCGCCTTGCATCGTGCGTCAGCGCTCCACGACGCGCCGCAACAAGACGAACACGCGGAAAGACGCGAACAAGACTTTCGCATCGCCTCGTGCTTGCGGACGGGGCCCGCGCGGCGACGCCTCCGCATTTGCACTCAAAGGTCGATGCGAGACCCAAATTCCAACACGCGCGCTTCGGGTAGCCCAAAATGGTCGATCGGGCTCTTGGCGTTGCGCGCCAACAAGCCGAACAACCGCTCAGGAAGGCTGCTCATTTTTCCACCGCTCCCCCCGGTGACCGTCTCCCGGGCGACGTAGTAGGTCGCCTCCTGAAGCGCAATGCCGAGATTCTTCGCGTCGAATGGTCCGCTCTCGTCGAACGCACGCTCGAGCGCGGCCGGAGCGTTCGACTGTTCGAGGTACCCGAAATGGACCACGACGCCGACGAAGCCGTTCCCCAGCAGCGTCACGCGGCAGCGCTCCGCGTCATCGAACTGCGGCACATGCTCGATCACGACGGTCAGGAGCACCACATGCTCCGCGCACGATCGAAATAGCTCCACTTGTTGGCGAAGCACGTGGGGGATCCCTCGTGTCGACGACATGTAGATGGCCGTGCCGGGTACGCGCGCCATGCCTTTAGCGGCCGGCATCGCAAAAAAATCTGCAAACGTCATGCTGCGTAACTCGAGCCGCTCCTTCAGGAGCTTTCGGCCGGTGTGCCAGTCCAACATGATGACGAAGAAGACGGCGCCCACGAGGATGGGAATGTACCCACCGTCCACGAACTTCATCGCGTTTGCGGCGACGAAAGGCACATCGAACGACAGAAAGAACAAGAGCACCGGAACCGAACGGCTAACGGGCCAGCCCCAGGTCTTCCGCGTGACTACGAAAAACACGACGGACGTGATCGCCATTGTCCCGCTCACGGCGATGCCATACGCCGACGCCAGCCGGGACGACGCCTGGAAACCGACGACGAGCGCGAGGCAAGCGATCATGAGCCCCCAGTTCACGAGCGGGACGTAGATCTGCCCTTCGGCTACACGCGACGTGTGCTTCACAGTCACGCGCGGCAAATAGCCTAGCTGCACGGCCTGATGGGTGAGCGAAAACACGCCGCTGATGAGCGCTTGCGATGCAATGGTCGTGGCCGCCGCGGCGAGCGCCACAAGAGCGAATGTCGCGGCGCCTTTGGGCACCATCGCGAAGAACGGGTTTGCGGCCGCGCTCGGCTCGCGCAGGACGAGCGCGCCCTGGCCCAAGTACGAGAGCGCGAGCGCAGGGAAGACGAGGCCGAACCATGCCGAACGGATCGGACGCGCGCCGAAATGCCCCATGTCGGCATAGAGGGCCTCGCCCCCCGTAATGGCCAGGACCACGACACCAAGGATCCCCACGCCGGGAAGACCGTGTCGAACGAAGTAACGTGCGGCCCAGAGCGGAGAAATGGCACAAGCCACTTCCGGCGTCTTCACGATCTGCTGGACACCGAGCGACCCGATGG
>JALYHV010000421.1 GCA_030776205.1 Myxococcota bacterium
TGCCAGGTGCTCTTCTTCGCCCTCTTCATGTATTTCCTGTTCCAGACCGGGTTTCGCGGGAGCTTCGCCGCGCGCGCCGACACACCGGTGCGCCTGCCGCTGCCTGTCGAGGCCTTTCTGCTCGCCAATCCGTTCGTCGCGGCGATGACGGTGCTCTCCACGCACACTGTCTACAGAGGCCTGCTCTGGAGCGTGGTCCTGCTGGCAGTCACGATGGTGTTCGGTCGTGTCTTCTGCGGATGGATTTGCCCGTTCGGCACGCTGCACCATTTCTTCGGTTGGCTATTGCCGAGCAAGAAGGGGCGGGGCGCCGCGCGCGTCGAGGCGAACAAAACCCACGCCTACCAACGCGTCAAATATTATCTCCTATACGGGTTCCTCGTCGCTGGCGTGGCGGGGAGCGCCATCGGAGGGCTGTTCGATCCCATCTGCATCGCCGTGCGGTCCATTGGTCTCGGCGTCATTCCGGCCGCGCAGTACCTGTCGCATCGAGGGCTCGGCGCCGCGCAGGACGTTCAGGTGCGCGCGGTCCAGGGGGCGGCGGATCATGCGCAGGACTGGCTCGCGCAGGCGGTCTGGCAGAACAAGCAATTCTACTTTCATCAGACTTGGTTCGTCGTCTTCTTGTTCGTCACGGTTCTCTTCGCGAACCGCTTCATCCCGCGCTTCTGGTGTCGCGTGCTCTGCCCGCTGGGTGCGTTCCTCGGGGTCTTCTCCAGGTTCGCGCTCTTCGGGATGACCAAGGACCACGCCAAGTGCACCGACTGCAACCTTTGCCTCGTGCACTGCCAGGGCGCCGACAGCCCGCAGGGCGGAGTCAAGTGGCGCCAGGACGAGTGCCACATGTGCATGAATTGCGAGAACGCCTGTCCTGAGGACGTCATCAAATTCACGTTCTTGCCCAATCGGCGGAGCACCGTCACCGTGCCCGACACGCAGCGGCGCACCGCGCTTGCGGCGGTCGGCGCGGGGGCGATGTTCCTGCCGGCGGCGCGAGTCGCGGACGCCCTGGACGTCAATTACCACTCGAGGGTCATCAGGCCGCCGGGAGCGGTCGAGGAGCGCGCATTTCTGGAGCGATGCATCCGCTGCGCCGAGTGCATGAAAGTGTGCCCGAACAACGCGCTGCACCCGGCCTTCTTCGAGGCCGGTGTCGAGGGGCTCTGGACGCCGATCCTCATCGCGCGGATCGGCTACTGCGAGTTCTCGTGTGTTCTATGCGGTCAGGTCTGCCCGACCGGCGCCATCCAGAAGATTACCGAGAAACAAAAGATGGGCGTGGCCCAACCCCCCATCAAGATAGGGACGGCCTTTTACGACCAGGGGCGTTGCCTGCCCTGGGCGATGCAGACGCCGTGCATCGTCTGCGAAGAGTTCTGTCCCACGTCTCCCAAGGCCATCTGGGTCGAAGAGGTGGACGCTCCCGTTCGCGACAGCAAGCCCGGCCCCGACGGCGCACCGCCACCGTACCGTACGGTGCACCTGCAGCGCCCGCACGTCGACCCGAGCCTCTGCGTTGGATGCGGAGCGTGCGAAAAGGTCTGCCCCGTGCAGGACCAACCAGCCGTTTACGTGACCAGCGTGGGCGAGACGCGCAGCAAGACCAACGTCATCTTGCTCGAGAATACGAGCTATAACCAGAAGAGCTAGCAAGCGGGGGACGGCGACCGCTGCTACTGTCGTTCGCGTGAACGACCTGTTTCTGCGTGCATGCCGCCGTGAGCCAGTCGACCGGACGCCCGTCTGGTTCATGCGGCAGGCGGGCCGCTACATGCCCGAGTACCGCACGCTTCGGGAGAAGCACACGCTGCTCGAGCTTTGCCGGACACCCGAGCTCGCGTGCGCAGTCACCCTCCAGCCCATGCGCCTCGGCGTGGACGCCGCCATCCTCTTCGCGGACATCCTTTTGCCCCTCGCGCCGATGGGCGCGTCATTCGAGTTCGCGAAGGGCGAGGGCCCGGTCATCCACCAGCCGATCGCCACCCGCGCTCAGATCGACGCGCTCCGGGTCATCGATCCCGAGGAGTCGCTCGGCTTCGTTCCCGCGGCTATCCGTCTCGTCAAGCCGGAGCTGCGCGTGCCGCTCATAGGTTTCGCCGGCGCGCCGTTCACGCTCGCCAGCTACCTCGTCGAGGGCGGGAAGAGCGCAAACTTCGCGAAGACCAAGAAGCTGATGTTCGGCGCCCCGGACGCGTGGCGCCTCCTCATGGAGAAGCTCGCCGAGGTGGTTCGTCGCTATTTGCGCGCGCAGATCGCGGCGGGGGTCGATGCCGTTCAGCTGTTCGATTCGTGGGTCGGCCATCTGTCGCCGGCCGACTATCGCGAGCACGTGCAGCCGCACGTGCGCCACGTCCTGAAGGACGTCGAGCAAACGGGTGTGCCGGTGATCCATTTCGGCACCGGGACCGGGGGTCTGCTCGACGCGATGCGCGACGCGGGAGGGACGGTGATCGGCGTGGACTCGATCACACCGCTCGACGAGGCGTGGCGCCGCGTGGGGTACGATCGGGCGGTGCAAGGAAACATGGATCCCTGCGCCCTGCTGACGACGCGCGAGGTCGCCGTGAAGCACGCAGCGCGTGTCCTCGACGCCGCGGCGGGTCGGCCCGGTCACATCTTCAACCTGGGCCACGGGATTTTGCCCGAGACGCCGGTCGAGCACGTCCAGGCGGTCATCGACTACGTACGGCGGGCCAGCCTCCGCGGCGGCGGGTAATCCGCATGGTGGCAGGCGTCGCAAGCGCGGTTCTTCTGGTTTCGCACGGTACTGTCGATCACCTCGACGATCTCGAGGCGTTCGTCACGAACGTTCGCCGCGGGCAGCCCCCCGGGGCCGGTCTGGTCGCCGAGCTACGGCGTCGGTACGAGGCCATCGGGGGGCAGTCTCCTCTGAACGCCATCGACGCCGAGCTCGCGCGCAAGCTCGAGGTTCGCCTCGGCGTGCGGGTCGCGTGGGCGAACCGCCTCTGGAGACCGTACGTTCGCGACGTGCTGGCTGGTCTCGTCACCGGCTCGCCGGCGACGACACCCGTGCGCGTGGCGCTCGTCCCGCTCGCACAGCACTCCGCGCACGTATACGCCGAAGACGCGCGTCGCGCGGCCGTGGGGCTGCCGGTCGATCTCCGATGCGCGGACGACTGGGGGAATCGCCCGGATCTGTGCGCCGCCTTCGCGAAGCGAATTCGCGCCGCGATGACCGCGGTCGAACGAACGGCGCGCGTGACGGTGGTCATGACGGCGCACAGCCTGCCGAAGGCCGTCGTGGCCCGGGGTGACCCTTACGAGCGTGAGCTGCGAAAGGCTGCCGAGTCGATCGCTTTATCCCTTCGGACGGAGCTCGGCGGGCAGGTGACGTTCACCGTGGCGTTCCAGAGTCAGGGTATGAGCGCGCCAGGGGCCGACGGACGACCGATCGAGTGGCTGGGTCCCGATCTGCGCACTGCCTTCGACGAGGCGGTCACCCGCGGCGACGAGTTCGTCGTCCTCGCGCCAGTGGGCTTTCTCGCCGATCACGTCGAGATCCTCTATGACCTCGACATCGAGGCGCGCGCGATGGCGGCTGCGCGGAACCTGCGTTATGCCCGCGCGGCGTCGCTCAACGCCGATGACGACCTGGTAGACGTCTTGGCAGCCGTCGCGAACCCGCTCCTCGCGCGCGGCGCGTGAGGCCCGAGGTGAAGCGCGTCGCGATCGTCGGCGGCGGAATCACCGGGCTCTCGGCGGCGTACGCGGCGCTGAAGCGCGCTCGCGAAATCGATCGAGCGGTCGCGGTGACCGTTCTCGAGCGGTCGCCTCGTTTCGGCGGCAACCTCGTCACCGAGCGTCTGGGCGGCTTCTTGCTCGACGGCGGTCCCGACTCGTGGGTCGCGAGCAAGCCACACGCCACGGCGCTCGTCCGCGAGCTCGGACTGGAACGCGCCATCATCGGCACGAACGAGGCGACACGCCGCTATTACGTCGCGTGGGGTAACACGCTCCACGCGGTGCCCGAGGGGCTGATCCTCGGAGTGCCCACGCGCTTGTGGCCGCTCGCTCTGACCCGACTCTTCTCCTGGTCCGGCAAAGCGCGCATGGCGATGGAGCCGTTCGTGAAGCCGCGGTCCTTTGCGGACGACGAGGACGAGTCGATCGCCGCGTTCGCCACCCGGCGTCTCGGGCGCGAGGCGTCGGAGCGGCTCGTGTCGCCCCTGCTCGGCGGCATCTCCGCAGGCGACGCGGGCGAGCTCTCGGTACGCGCCGCGTTTCCCCAGCTCGTGGCGATGGAGCGCGAGCATGGCTCGCTCGTTCGCGGGATGCGGG
>JALYHV010000422.1 GCA_030776205.1 Myxococcota bacterium
GGGCAGCGCCTTCGTGCGCGCCGCGCTCGGTCTTCAGGACGGCCCCGCCGTGCCGGCCGCGACGGAGCCGCTGGAGTCAGCGCGGCACGCCGTCGCGCGCCTCGTCGTCCTCGACAAACTCACGTACGCCGGGCGACGCGAGAACCTCGACGCCTTCGAGGGCGACCGTCGCTTCGTCTTCGTCGAGGGCGACGTCTGCGATCGCCCGCTCGTCGACAAGCTTTTCGCCGAGCACGATTTCGACGCGGTGGTGCACCTCGCCGCCGAGTCGCACGTCGACCGGAGCATCGCCGACGGCGCGCCGTTCGTGCGCACGAACGTCGACGGAACGTTCGTCCTGCTCGACGCGGCGCGTGCGGCCTGGGTGGGCCCGGACCTTCGGCGCTTCGTTTACGTCTCGAGCGACGAGGTCTACGGCGCGCTCGGACACGCTGGCCATTTCGACGAGTCCTCGCCGCTCGCGCCGAGGTCGCCCTACGCCGCGTCGAAGGCGGCAGGTGACCTCTTCGCCCGCGCGTACTTCGTCACCCACGGTCTGCCCGTGGTCGTCACCCACGGCTCGAACACGTACGGCCCGCGGCAGTCGCCGGAGAAGCTCATCGCGCGGAGCATCGCCAACGCGTTGGCCGGCACGCCGATGCCAGTCTACGGGGCCGGCAAGCAGGTCCGGCAATGGCTTTATGTGGACGACCATGCCCGCGGCCTTTGGCAGGCGCTCCTCGTCGGGCGGCCCGGCGAGACATACGACCTCGGCGGCACGGCCGAGCTCGAAAACCGCGAGACCGTTGGGCGTGTGGCAGCCGCCGTCGACCGCGCGCTTGGCCGCGCCCCGGGTACGTCCCTGCGCCTCGTCACGTTCGTGGCCGACCGGGCGGGGCACGATTTCCGTTATGCGCTCGACTCGGCCAAGGCGCGTCAGGCGCTCCGATGGCGCCCGGCCATCGCGTTCGACGAGGGGCTCGCGCACACGATCGCCTGGTACATCGCGAACCCTGCATGGCTCGAGCGCGCGGCCGCGGCGGTCGCCCTGCCGGTCCCCGGCCGCTGACCTCGCGCGCGAGCACGACCGCAGCCGCTCCCTCGGCGGGGGGCTTCTGTCCGGCGACGCTCATCGGCGGCCACAATCGGTGCTACAGGCCCTTGAGCGGCATGGTCGAGCGGACGCGTGACTACGAGCCGGGGGAGCACATTGCCGGCACGGTGTACCAGGTGGCCCGCCTCATCGGCGCGGGCGGAATGGGCACGGTCTACGACGTCGAGGACACGACCATCGGCAAGCGCTACGTGCTGAAGACGCTTCACCCCCGCCTCGGCGCCCGCGACGACCTCGCGCGGCGCATGCAGAACGAGGCGCGCACCCTGGCGCGGCTGAATCACCCGAACGTCGTGGACGTGATCACCGCCGGCGTCACGGGCGACGACGTTCCCTTGCCTTATTACGTGATGGAGCGGCTCAACGGGCAATCGCTGCGCGTCGTCCTCGAAAAAAAGGGCCAGCTCGATCTGCCCCACGCGTACCACATCGGGATCGACCTCCTCGACGCGCTCGACCACGCCCACGACAAAGGAGTCATCCACCGCGACGTCAAGCCGGACAACATTTTCCTCCATCGAACCGCGGCGGGGGTCACCGTCACCAAGCTCCTCGATTTCGGCATCGTGTCGCTTCTCGACGGCGCGACCCGCGAGACGGCAGGCCGCTTCCTCGGCACGCTCCGCTACGCCGCGCCCGAACAGCTCCGGGGCGAGAGGCCAACCCCCCAGATGGACATCTACGCCGCCGCGCTCGTCGTGTACGAGACGCTAGCGGGCAGGGGCCCCTTCGACGAGGAACAGGAGCCGCGCCGCATCGCAGCGGCGCACCTGGAGAAGACGCCCCCGCCGCTGTCCCGGTTCGCAGCGGTCCCCCCGGAGCTCGATCGCCTCATCGCCGCGGCGCTCGCCAAGGCGCCCGAGGCGCGCCCGCGCGACGCGTTCTCGTTCGCCGCCAGCCTGCGTAACCTCAAGCGCGCTCTGGCCGCGGTGCACGGGCGTGAATCGACCGACAACCGCACGACGGCCGCTGCGGTGCTCGGGCCGTCTTCAACCCTTTCGCCGCAGTCGACCCACCCGCCGTCGAACCACCCGCCGCAGTCGACCCTCTCCCGATCGGCGGCGCAGGGCCCGTACGTCGTCTCGGAAGGTCGGCCCGCAATGGGCGACGGCGCGACCACGGGCGCCCCGGAGCTGCCACGCACGACACTCATCGGTATGGCGTCGGCGACGGGCGCACCCGCCGTCGTTGCGCCGACCACGTCAGCCGGGGCGGTGACCACTCCAGAC
>JALYHV010000423.1 GCA_030776205.1 Myxococcota bacterium
GTGATCTTCGATGAGGCCCACCAGCTGGAGGACGTGGCGACGGACTTCTTCGGTGTCCGCGTCTCGAGCGCCAGGGTCGAGTCGCTGCTGCGCGACGCCGAGCGCTCGCTTTGCAAAGCCAACGCACTCGAAGCGCTCGGCAGCGGACCCATTCGCAGTACGCTCGAGGGAGCGCGCGAGGCGTCTCTCGGGTTCTTCCGGGTTCTCGCGGCGGAATGCGCCCAGGGTGATTCGAGGCGTGTCTTATCCGACGTCGCACCTGCCGTCAGCGCTGCGCACCAGGCGCTCGATCTGCGGCTGGAGGCTTTGGAGGCGCTTTCACGCTCTCGCGGGGAGGAGTCCCTGCAACTCGTCGGCCGGCGAGCAGGAGATCTTCGCGCTGAGCTGAGCGCGGTGCTGAACGGCAGCCACGCAACTGAAGCCGATGGCGAGCTGATGGACGTCATCCGATGGATCGAGGTCCGTTCGAGGAGCGTTTCGCTCGGGGCGAGCCCGGTGGACGTCGGCGCAACATTGCGTTCGCGCCTCTTCGACCGCGTTCCCTCCGTCGTTTGCACCAGCGCGACCCTCGCCACTGCCGGAGGATTTCACTTTGCGAAGGCGCGCCTGGGCGCTCCGCCCGATTCAGGCGAGCTGATCGTCGCGTCCCCGTTCGACTTTGCTTCTCGTGCCGCGCTTTATGTGCCCGATGATCTGCCGGACCCCTCCGAAGCGTCTTTCGAAGGCGCCGCGACCCAGCGGATCGTGGAGCTCGTGACCATCGCTGGTGGGGGTGCGTTCGTTCTCTGCACGTCGACGCGCGCGATGAAAGCCCTTTCCAACCGCCTGCGCACGCAGCTCGATTTGCCTATCCTCGTGCAGGGCGAGGGTCCGAAGCACCAGCTGCTCACGCGTTTTCGCAGTCGCGAGATCGCGGGGCGCGCAGTGCTGGTGGCAACCATGAGCTTTTGGGAAGGGGTCGACGTTCCGGGCTGGGCGCTGCGGTTGGTCGTGCTCGAAAAAATTCCCTTCGCTCCGCCCGACGACCCCGTCTTCTCGGCGCGAAGCGCGCGCCTCGACCGGGAAGGGGGCAACGGGTTTACGCAGTATGCGATCCCGAGCGCCGCGCTGATGCTGAAGCAGGGCTTCGGTCGTCTCATCCGCACGCAGCGCGACGCGGGGATGGTAGCCATTCTCGACGGCCGAATACTTCGCCGCGGATACGGCAGGGCTCTCCTCGCGAGCTTGCCTCCCGCCAGGAGAGTCGGCGACCTGCGCGAGCTAAGAGTCTTCTGGGAGGCGATCGCGGCTAGCTACGAGGCATCCATGTCGGCATGACCCATCGTTCTAAGGTCAAGCGCCCGTGACCCGGGCGCGCCGCCATGCTAAACGCGCGTCCACATGACTGAAATATCCGCCGTCCTCGCGCGATCCATCCTCGATTCCCGCGGAAACCCGACCGTCGAGGTCGAAGTGCAGACTACCTCCGGCCACGGGCGTGCCGCCGTCCCAAGCGGCGCGTCGACCGGCGAGCACGAAGCGCTGGAGCTTCGTGATGGCGACAAGAAGCGCTGGATGGGGCGCGGGGTCACGAAGGCGGTGGACAACGTCAACGCCTCCCTGGGCCCGTCCGTCATAGGCATGGACGCGCTCGACCAGTCTGCGGTCGATCGTGTGCTGCTCGAGACGGATGGAACCGCCAACAAGAGCAAGATGGGCGCGAACGCGATGCTGGGCGTTTCCATGGCAGTCGCGCGAGCGGCGGCAGACGCGCTGGGTCTGCCACTCTGGCGGTATCTCGGCGGGGTGCAGGCGCGCGTCCTGCCGACGCCGCTCATGAACATCTTGAACGGCGGCGTGCACGCGGACAATGGCCTCGAAATCCAGGAGTTTATGATCGTGCCCGCCGGCATCGCAGGCTTCGAGGAGGCGGTGCGGTGCGGAGCCGAGATTTTTCACACGCTGAAAAAGCTTCTCAAGGACAAAGGGCTCACCGTCGCCGTCGGTGACGAGGGGGGCTTTGCCCCTAAGCTCGGCTCGAACGAGGAGGCCGTTCAGTTCGTCGTTCGCGCAATCGAAGAGGCCGGCTACCGACCCGGCAAGGATGTATTCGTGGCGCTGGATTGCGCGGCCAGCGAATTCTTCGACAAGAAGTCCGGCAAGTACACGTTCGACAAGAAGAGCATCTCGCGCGAAGAGCTGGTCGCGATTTACGAGCAGCTATCGGACAGGTACCCGCTCATCTCGATCGAGGACGGCTGCTCCGAGGATGACTGGGATGGTTGGAAGCTGCTCACGCAACGAATCGGAAGCCGAGTTCAGCTCGTCGGCGACGATCTGTTCGTGACCAACGTCGAGCGCCTGCGCCGCGGGATCGAAGGGGGTACGGCAAATGCCATTCTGATCAAACTCAATCAGATTGGTACCCTGACCGAAACGCTCGACTGTATTCGCCTCGCGACTGACAGCGGCTATCGCTCGATCATCAGTCACCGCTCGGGTGAAACGGAGGACTCCTTCATCGCCGACCTCGCGGTGGGCACCAACGCAGGCCAGATCAAGACGGGAAGCCTTTCCCGGTCGGATCGCGTTGCGAAGTACAACCAGCTCGTGCGCATCGGCTTCGAGCTCGGGAACGGCGCCACTTACGCCGGCCGCGGTCCGTTCACCCGACGGTGAGATTTCGTGCATGGCGAGGGAGCTCGTCTCTCGTCGCGAAATAGCGGGGGTTGTCTCGAACGTTCGACTAGGTGACCGAAGATGGCGAAATCGAAGGTAGCGGTCGTCAAATGCAAGCCGGAGACGGTCCTTGGTGACATCGAGCGCCTGTGCGAGCTCGGAGGAATCAAGCAGGCCTTGTCACCGGGATCCACGACAATCCTAAAGGACAACATCTCTTGGCATTATCCGTTTCCCGGCGCGAACACGACGCCCTGGCAGCTGGAGGCGACCATCCTCGCCTTACGCGGCGCCGGTTTCGCGGACGTCTCATGTGTGCAGAACAAGACAGTGGTCACGAACGCGCTCAAAGGCGAGGACTTGAACCACTACGTGCCGATCTTCAAGAAGTACGAGATCCCCGTTCTCTATAACTTCAAGGACTCCGACATGCGATGGGTCGAGCACCGGCCCAAGGCTCGGATGCATGTCCTCAACGCGATCTTTCCTGAGGGGATTCACATTCCGGATTACTTCTTCGGCAAAAACATCGTCCATCTGCCCACCATGAAGTGCCACATTTACACGACGACGACGGGCGCCATGAAGAACGCGTTCGGCGGCCTGCTCGCTACGAAAAGGCACTACACTCATTCATGGATTCACAGGACTCTTGTCGATCTGCTTGCTATTCAGAAGGAGATTCACTCGGGCCTTTTCGCGGTAATGGACGGAACCACGGCCGGGAACGGCCCCGGGCCGCGGACGATGATCCCCGTCGTCAAAGACTACATGCTCGCTAGCTCGGATCAGGTGGCGATCGACGCGGTGGCAGCCAAGATGATGGGCTTCGACCCAATGTCGCTCGAGTACATCAAAGTGGCTCACGATGACGGCCTCGGTGTTGGCGACCCGCGCGACATCGAAATCGTGGGCGAAGACGTGCGAAGTGAAAACTGGGGTTTTCACGTGGGTGACAACCTCGCGAGCCATGCGGGTGACATGCTCTGGTTCGGCCCGCTCAAGCGAATACAGAAGGTGTTCTTCCACACGCCGCTGGTGAATGCGTTTATCTTCGCGAGCGAAGCCTACCACGATTACTATCGATGGCCGCTGAAGGACCGCCGCACCTTCGAGACATGGAAGCGGGCGACCGCATGGGGACGCCTTTTCGACGCGTACGCGCACGGCCAGAGCGATCGCATCGCAGCGCGACGTGGAGGTGCCGCGGGAGTGAATGGGGCGCGCACCGAGGCGCAGGCCGAATAGGTTTGGCAACGGCAGCAAGCTTGACCGGGCACCCGCGAGCGCGGCTCCGATCGTGACGCTCACTGGAGCCACTGGATCATTTCCGGACCCCGGCGGCGGCGACTGCGTCGCGTGTGGTCGCTGCTGCCATCACGGGCCCCGGACGGTGCATCTGCTCGATACCGATGACGAGCGCGTGTTGGCAGTCGCCGGGGGCGTCGAGATCCTACGGCGTTTGACGGTCGTGGAACCGCGCCCTCCCGGCTGGCGCTTCATGGTGAATACGGGAGAGCGGTGCGCCGCGCTCGATGTTTCGCGAGCTGGCCATTATCCGTGCGCGATTTACGCGGTGCGGCCCGACGATTGCCGGATCGTCGAACCTGGTTCGCCGGCCTGCATGGAGGCCCGCAGGCTCGGACACCTCGGCTCGAGCGTGGAATACGAACGGCGTTAGAACGTCTTACGATGCAGCGGTTCGCGCGGGTCCGAAGCGAGGCCCGTGCTCGTGTAGTCGCCGCGGGTTGCTGGGCGCGGCAGCCGTCCGCCGACGCGATTGCAAGGGTACCGATGCGGAGTATGATCGGCCCTATCAGTCCAGCGAATGTACGGAACGGCGAAGGAAATCTACCGTCGCGCCCTGGGCGACATTCGCGAAGCGGGCTCGGAAAAGCACGAGCGGCTCCTCGTTGGGCCGCAGGGCCCATTTGTAAGCGTCGCCGGCGTGCCCGCGCCTGTGCTCAACTTCTGCGCCAACGACTACCTCGGCCTAAGCTCGCATCCGGGCGTCGCCGACGCAGCGCACAGGGCCATCGACGCTTACGGATTCGGGCTGTCGAGTGTCCGGTTCATTTGCGGCACGCAAGACGCCCACGCGCGGCTGGAGGAGAAGCTTGCCGAGTTCGTAGGCAGCGAGGCGGCCATCCTTCATTCGTCGTGCTTCGACGCGAATGGCGGCGTTTTCGAGGCGCTTCTCGGCGAAGAAGACGCCATCGTGTCCGACGCGCTGAATCATGCTTCGATAATCGACGGCATGCGCCTCTGCAAGGCCGAGCGCCATGTTTACCCACACGCTGACATGACCGCGCTGAAAGCGGCTCTGGACGCGACGCGATCGAAGCGCTTGCGGATGATTGCGACTGATGGCGTCTTCTCCATGGACGGCGATCTGGCCCCGCTGGATCGGATCTGTGACCTGGCCGATGCCGAGCGAGCACTGGTGATGGTGGACGACAGCCACGCCACAGGAGTCGTCGGTCGAACGGGTCGTGGCACCCCGGAGCACTTTGGCGTTGCGAATCGCGTCGACCTAATCACCTCGACACTAGGCAAGGCGCTCGGCGGGGCGGCGGGCGGGTTCGTGGCTGGCAGGCACGAGATTGTCCAGCTCCTGCGGCAACGCTCACGCCCTTACCTATTTTCGAACACTCTTGCGCCGGCGATCGTCGGCGCGAGCCTTGCTGTCCTCCAGCTCCTTTCGCAGACGACCGAGCTTCGGGATCGCGTCATGGAAAACGCAGGACGATTTCGCAAAGGAATGACCAGGTCCGGTTTTCGGATTTCGCCCGGGTCACACCCCATCGTGCCGATCGCGATGACCGGACCGCGCGCGGCCAACGGAGGCGACGCACGCCTGGCGCAGCAGATGGCGGAGGCACTCTTGGCGGAAGGCATCTATGTCGTCGCCTTTTCCTATCCCGTCGTGCCCAAAGGCAAGTCGCGGATCCGCGTGCAACTCTCGGCTGCCCATACGCCGCAAATGATCGATCGTGCGATTGACGCGTTCAGGCGTGTTGGCAAGGCGCTCGCATTTTTCTAAAACCATGGTTCGAGCTACGCCGAAGAGCGGCGGCAAGTCCGCGCCCGTCGTGCTGGTCACCGGCGCCAGCGGCGAGATCGGACGAGCGTTACTGAAGGCGCTGGCGGGCCAGCCTGATCAAACGCCAATCGTGACCGTCGACGCCGCGCCTCTCCGCGATGACATGAGAAGTCTGGTAGCAGCGAGCTACTTGGGCGACGTTTCCGACCGTGCTGTCTTGGACGACATCGCTGCGACGCATGACCTCGACACCATCTACCATCTCGCCGCGCTCCTCTCGGCCCGCGGGGAGCGACATCCGGAGCTGGCGCACCGAGTCAACGTGGAGGGGACCCTCAACGTCCTTCGCACTGCGCACTCGGAGTCGTATCGAAAGAGCCGATCACTGCGCGTCGTCTTTCCGAGCTCCATCGCGGTGTACGGCCTACCCACTCGTCGCGGAGCGCAGCGGGCGCGATCGGCACCGGTTCGCGAGCAGCAATGGAACTGTCCCAGCACGATGTATGGCTGCAACAAGCTTTATTGCGAGCACCTCGGCCGGTATTACGCGTTTCATGCAGGGGAGGCACTCGCGGCAGGTCCGCGCCTCGACTTTCGTGCGCTCCGGCTGCCCGGTCTGCTCGCGGCCGATACGTTGCCCTCCGGGGGGACAAGCGACTTTGGCTCTGAGATCCTTCATGCCGCGGCACGCGGTGTGACGTACGACTGCTTCGTCGGCGCCGACGCGACACTCCCGTTCATGGCCATGCCCGACGCCGTTCGAGCTCTCATCGAGCTCGCTGGCGCGGAGCGCACGCGTCTTTCGTCTTGCGTCTACAACGTCTCCGGGTTCAGCGTCAGTGCGGGCGCGATCGCGGAACGTGTCCGCAAGGCGTTTCCGGGGGCAAAGGTGTCCTTCGCGCCAGACCCACAGCGCGCCGGAATCGTCGCGTCGTGGCCTGAAACGGTGGACGATCGACGCGCCCGCGCGGACTGGGGCTGGAAGCCGACGTACGACTGGGAGCGAGCTTTCTCCGAGTACCTCGCGCCAGGACTGTTCGTGCGATACGGGCTAGTACCCAAAGCCGGACCTGACGAGAAATGAGCCCGGGCAACTGAAGGCACCCTTGCCCGCCGGGTCCGCCGCGACCTCTCTCGAGCGGTGACCTTCGCTCAGCGCCGCGGTCCCGACCTGTCGCGAGAGGGCGGCCCATCCCGACGGTCACCGCGACCACCGCCGCGCGACGGCGTTCCGGGCGTCTCCCGTGCCTGCAGCATTCGCTGCTTGGCGCGTTCGCCCTCCTCGCCCTCAGGCAGGGGAAGGAGCTCGCGCCGGCTCAAGCGAATCTTACCGTCCCGATCGACCGAGAGTACCTTCACGTCGACTGGGTCACCCTCTTTCATGACGTCGGTGACCTTCTCGACCCGATGATGTGCCATCTCCGAAACGTGCAGCAATCCATCGGTACCGGGCATGATCTCGATGAAGGCACCGAAGTCGGCGACACGGGTCACCGTCCCCTTGTATACGACGCCCACTTCGGGCTCCGTCGTCAGGCCCTTGATGATATCGAGGGCGCGCTTCACCGCTTCGGTGTCGCTCGATGCGACGTTCACCGTGCCGTCGTCCTCGACGTCGATGGCGACGCCCGTCTGATCGATGATGCCTTTGATGGTCTTGCCGCCGGGCCCAATGATGAGCCGAATCTGGTCGGGCTTTACCTTAATCTGGGTAATGCGAGGAGCCCACTTCGAAAGATCCGTCCGCGGTTGCCCGAGCGTGCCGAGCATCCTGTCGAGAATGAACAAGCGGCCTTCACGAGCCTGCTCGAGCGCCTGAGAAAGCACGTCGCGCGATAGGCCCGCGATCTTGATGTCCATCTGAATGGCCGTGACGCCCTTTTTCGTGCCACAGACCTTGAAATCCATATCGCCGAGGTGATCCTCGTCGCCGAGGATGTCGCTGAGCACGGCAATGCGCGTCTTGGGGTCCGTGAGAGATCCGTCCGAAATCAAGCCCATCGCAATCCCCGCGACCGGCGATTTGATGGGGACGCCGGCGTCCATGAGGGCCAGCGTCCCTCCGCAAACGCTAGCCATCGATGAGCTCCCGTTCGACTCGAGGATCTCGCTCACGACGCGAATCGTATAAGGGAAGCGATCCTCGTCCGGCATCATGCGAATCATGGCTCGCTCCGCAAGCGCGCCGTGCCCTATCTCACGGCGACCAGGCCCGCGCAGCGGCTTGGTTTCGCCAGTGGAAAAAGGCGGAAAGTTGTAATGAAGCATGAAGCGCTTCCATCGCTCCCCGATAAGCGCATCTATCTTCTGCTCGTCGCTTGCCGTACCCAGCGTGGCCACGACCGCCGCCTGCGTTTCACCGCGCTGAAAGAGCGCAGAGCCATGCGTGCGCGGGAAAATCCCCACTTCGCATACGATAGGGCGGATGACGTTCATGTCGCGTCCGTCGATCCGCTTTCTCGAGCCGAGCACGTACTCCCGAACGACGTGGTACTTGCGCTCTTCGAATTCTTCTTTGACCAGCTTCTCATGCGAAGCAAACTTCTCTGGTCCGAGCTCGCGGATCAGCGCATCGACGACCTTGGCCTTGGTGGCCTTGTAGCTGTCGTAACGCGCCCGCTTCTCCTTGATGAGCGACGCTTGCAGGATCTCCTCGTCGGCAATCTGCTTTACTCGCGCGGCGACCTCGGGAGGCAGCGCCTTCTTGTCGAAGGGGCGCTTGGGCTTGCCGACCGCCTGGCGCATGCCCTCGATGAGCGCGAGGATGGGCTGCGCCGTCGAATGAGCGAAGTAGAGCGCGTCGATGATGTCGTTCTCTACCGCCTCCGCGGCGCCGCCCTCGACCATCACGATCGCGTCCTTCGAACAGGCAACGACGAGGTCGATGTCGCCTTGCGCCTGTTGCTCGAAAGTCGGATAGGCTACGAACTCGCCCTTAACACGGGCGACGCGAACGGCGGCAAACGGACCGCCCCAAGGGATGTCAGAAATGTGGAGCGCGGCGCTCGCAGCGGTCATCGCGAGCACGTCGGTCGGGTTGTCCTTGTCGCTCGACAGGACCGTCGCTATCACCTGCGTGTCGTTCTTGTAGCCCTCCGGAAAGAGCGGACGGCAGGGCCGATCGATCAGGCGCGACGTGAGAATTTCCTCGTCGCGCTGGCGTCCTTCGCGCTTGAAGAAACCGCCCGGAATCTTGCCCGCCGCGAATGTCTTTTCGACGTAGTCACACGTGAGCGGGAAGAAGTCGATGCCGAGTCGCTCCTCACCGCTGACGGCGGTGACGAGGACCACGCTCTCGCCGTAAGTGATGAGGACGGAGCCGTGAGCTTGCTTTGCGAGGCGCCCGGTCTCGAAGACGATGGGCCGCCCGTTGATGACGACGGATTCGCGGACAAAGGACATAGTGGCGATGCGCTCCTAAGCGCAATGCCGCGTTCGTGCGGCGCAACGCCGAGCGCACCGTTCGCCCTTGGTCCTCGGCTCGTGAACGCGAACGGTGGCGAGCTGTCTCGACGCGTTCGCGCTCACGAATCGAAGAGCAAAGGGCCGTATCTGGTGAGCTCGGACGACGTGGTCAGAAAGGCGATTTGATTGGCGACGTTTACTTGCGGAGGCTGAGAGCTCCAACGACCGTGCGGTACCGCTCGAGGCTTACGCGCTTGAGGTAGTCAAGCAAGCGGCGACGCTTCGAGACGAGCCGCAGCAGACCGCGGCGTGAGTGGTGATCCTTAACGTGGGTCTTGAAGTGCTCTGTAAGGTACGTGATTCGTTCCGTCAGGAGGGCGATCTGCACCTCCGGGGACCCAGTGTCATGGTCATGCGTGCGGAACTTCGTTACGATTTCGGACTTCTTCTCGGTATGGAGGGGCATGCTGTCTCTCTGTACAAGCTCCCAATCTGGGAGCTCGGCGTCGGGCCCGGTCCAGCGTGACTGCATCCCGCCGCAACCAGCGGTGGGGGAGAGACGCCAGGGCCGAACAGGGCCTCGGTTTGGGCGCGAGTATAGGCGGGGGGCGCTCTTCGTCAATTGACGCGAGCGCTACGTCCGTTGCGCTGCACCGTCGCCGCTCCGGCCCGGCGTACGCTTGCAGTTGCGTCCGGCGGCGGGTAATTGGACAGGTCGATCGATGCCTTCCCACGATTTGGCCGCCGTGCTCAATGCACTCTTCGATGCCGAGCGCACCGTTCGTCGGGCCCACGACGAGCTGGTCGATGCGGATCCGGGCGTGATGTCGGCGCTGCTCGACCTCCTCGAGAAGGAGACGCGAAACGCGCTCGATCTCGATACGGTCGACGAGGATGAGTCGTCTCTGCGTCTCGTGCGCATGGCCGGTCTTCTAGGGGAGCTGCAAGGGGCTCGCCCTGTCGACCTGCTCGTCCAGATACTCGGTTCGGACGAGCCGGAGGCGCGCCACGCCGCTGGGGAGGCGCTTTCGGAGCTCGCCTGGGAACGCTTCAAGGAGGTGGCGCTCGGCGTGGAACGCGCGCTGGAGCGACTGCCGGAGGGCAGTCCCGCGCTTGCCGAGCTGCCCTACTTGTTGGCGGAGATTCCGGAGCCTGGAGTCAGCAGGCTGCTCGCGCGTTTTCTAGCGCATCGCGACCCCGATGCGGTCGCTGCTGCAATCGAGGCCCTGGTCGAGATCGGCGATCCGGCGGCGCTTTCCCTCCTCCAGCCGCTGGCCAACGACGAACGCAAGGTTCAGCTCGAAGACGAAGGCGGAACGCAGGGCGATGCGACCATCGCCGAACTGGTCGCCGAGGCCCGGGCTCTCCTGAGCAAGAGAAGGCCGTGACCGCTGCGCCGTCGCAGCCGCGCGGCGCGCAGGCCGTGCGCGAGCCCGGTGGTTCGACTACGGCGACCGGGCCGTCCTCATCGGCACCGAGCCCCGAATCTACCAGCGTGCAGCTCGGTCCTGTTGAAGCGGCGGTGTTCGAGACATTCGTGGTGCCGCGGTATCTCTCCCTCTTCGGAGACTTGGCGCTCGAGCTACTCGTGGCGAGCGAAGACGCCCGCGTTGCGCACCTGGACTGCCGCACGGGCTATCCCGATCGGGCTATCGCCCTCAAGCTCGCCGGCGCGCACATCATCGGAGTCGATCCGTCCGCGGCCGCGCTGGAGCTCGCGCGCGCCAAGGCGGCCACGATGCCCGAAATGGTGAGCCGCTACACGGTCTGCGAGGGCCTGCCCACATCGCTGCCCTCATTCGCGTTTTCGCACGCGCTTTCTCTCCATCCCATGGCTGGTCCGGAGCAGCGCGCGGGCCTCTTTCGCGAGCTCGCCCGGTTGCTCGGTCCTCACGGCCAGGCGCTCGTCGCGATGCCGATCCGCGCAAGCTTTCAAGAGCTCATCGATTTGCTGCGAGAGTACGCGCTCAAGCACGACGACTCCGATGTGCTTCGCGCCGTCGACCGCGCCGCGCTCGTGCCGCCAACAGTCGAAGAGTTGGGGGTCGAGCTGCGCGACGCCAACTTCGATTTTGTCGATATCGGGCTCCGCACCGCCACGCTCTGCTTTCAGAGCGGCCGCGATTTCTTCGAGGATCCGGTCGCGCGCTTGCTCATCCTGCCGCAGCTCGCGCAGGGCATGGCTCTCGGCGATGGGGGCGAAGGGTCCCGCCGCGATCGTGCATTTGCCTACGTGCGGGACGCCATCGACAAATACTGGAGCGAGAGCACGTTCGATCTCACCGTCAATGTCGGCTGCGCCACGGGACGGCGCATTCCGTAACGCACGGTTTCGGAACCACCGGGCCGCCCGTGCGCGGCTTGCTACTGCGTCGGGGCGCCCGCCTCGATCCAGTCGAAGAACAGGCGGGCGAGGTTCGCGTCGAACCCGCCTCCTTTCGGCATGCAGCTGAGGACGTAGCCGCCGTCACACGCGATCTTGCGGTAGACGTAACTCGCCGCCGGGTTGCCGGGTGCGACGCGAAGCAAGCTGGGGACCTGCGTCGAAGGCACGTTCACCATGGTAGCGAACTCGTTACCCGAGGAAAGGGCGAGCCCGCCCTGGCCCTGCCCGTGGCACCCGTCGAGGCTTGAACAGACCTGGTCGATTCGTCCCTTCACCTTCACTGCCAGCGGCAGCTCGCCCCCCGCATCGCTGCAGAAGAGACACGGTAACGCGGCATCGTCGGTGGGCGCAGCTTCGGCGATCGGTTTCGCTTCCGAGGAAGAACAGCTCGCGACGCCGACCGCCAGCAGGCCGGCCGAAAGAAGGTCTGTCGGGGCGAGGTGGCGTAGCGTCATCATCGCTTACCAACGCGCTCCGACGACGCGCGCTCTAGTGGCAGTACCCGTCGATGCAAATGCCGGGGCTCGCGCAACGAGCGCCCGCCGCAATGTCGCAGGCGCTCCCGAGGTTCGAAGGCGTGCCGCAGACCGAGTAAGTGCCCGACACCACCCTGACGTCCTTGCATTGGCCGGCTGCATCACCACACTCTGCCGAGCCGGCGTCATGTGTGCAAGCGACGTAGCACGAGTGGTGCAGGCAAATGCTCGCGGGTCCGCACCCGTTCGACAGCTGCCCGGTCTGACCGTCGTTCTTGCAAGAGAAGGTCGCCGCTTGATCGGGCAGGCACCCGCCGTTGACACACTGCTGGTAAGCCGGACAGGTCGACGCCGCGTCGCTAGTCGAGCAGGGCGGAACGCAATGACCCTCGACACATGTCGTTCCGCCGAGGCAGCTCGACGTACCCGACCCCGAACAAGGGTTCGGGTCGACGTTGCAGACGCCGCTCGTCAGGTCACATTGGTAACCGGTGGGGCAGGGCGAGCTTGCATCGCAACGCGGCTCGCATGTCCCGTCCACACATGCGAAGCCTGGGGCAACGCACTGCGTTCCATCGGAGCAGAGAGCGGAGAGAGGCGTGCAGCGGCCGTCAATGCATTTCATCGCGCCTTGAGCGCACTCGCCGTCGGAGTTGCAAGGAGTCGCTGGCGACGAGGAGTCAGGCGCATCGGCTCGCTCTGCCGAGACCGCCGAATCTGCATCTGTCAGTGCGTCGAAAGAGAGACCCACATCCGAATCGTTTCCGACCGGTGAACGGTCCGCAGCGCTTTCCCACGGCGCATCACGCGTAGAGGCCGTGTCTGCGCTCGCGTCGAAGGGCGTTCCCGTCGATGCGTCACTTGTGCGCCCGACGACGGGAACGCACATGGCGATGCCACCCGAAAGCTTGCACTGGGCCCCGGCCGGGCACGCGTTGCTCCCGCCGCACGCGAGAGAGCTCGCGTCGGGAGGGCTCGTGCTGACCGTCGGCGTGCACTGCCCGCTCGTGCAGTCGAAGCCACGGTCGCAATCGCTCGGCAAGCCGCATTGCCAAGTGACGCAACTTCCCGAAAGAAAAGGGTCCGGACAATCGTAGCAAGCATAGGAATCGCAAACGCGGTAGCTCCCCGCGCTCGAAGAATAGATGGGGCAGCCTCCGAGGAGCGCCGCGGCACCCAGGGTGACGCCGAGCACGATTCGCTTCATTGGTCGTTGCCTTTCTCTCTCACGCCGCCTCTGCGTGCCCGCCCACATCGCGACGATCCTCGAAGCATGGCTTTCCACTGCAGTCCTCGCCAAAACTGGGCAGCAAAAAAAGGCCAAGCAACGAAGATCCTCCTCCTAGGGACCGCTCGAACTTTAGCAAGGCATGCTCGCGGCGCACGGCCTGCGCATTCAGTAACGCCCGTGCCCCTTTGTCGAGTCGTGCAATGGCTCAGCTGGTAGTCGGAGAAGTCGTCCTGGCCCCTCCGCCGTTGCCGCTGGCATTGATCGACACTGTCGGAACACGCGTGATAGCGTACGCCTCCCTACGATGAACACAGGCGCTCGGCGGACGAGGTCTGGAGCGGGCTCCGGGCACGCGTGCGAGCGCTTCGTGCGCGTGACGGGCGGCTGACCGAATCGATGGACGTAAAGTGCGAGCGCTGCAACACGGAATACGAGTTCGACGACGCGTTGGTTAGCGGGCGGGGGACGACGGTCCGGTGCACCGAGTGTGGCCACCAATTCAAAGTGCGAAGGTCTGGAGCGGCAGATGTGGACGGTCGCCACGACGCGGAGTTCACGGAGCAGTGGGTCGTTCAGATCTCCTCGGGTCAGCAGCTCACTTTCCTCACGCTGGGTGAGCTTCAGCGGGCAATCCTCGCCAAGCGCGTCACACGGCGTGACCTGCTCCTGCTGAGCGGCGGCACGTCCCGCCCCTTGGGATCGATCGCCGAGCTCGAACCGCTTTTCGAGGGGCGCACGTCGACCTACCCTTCGCACGCTGGGCACGTGCCGGCAGGTGGCGTCGTCGCGGCGCCCGTGGTGATGGCCGATCCCCGACCGCAGCCGGACATGACGCGCACGGCCCCGTGGGGGCTCGGGCCTCCCGCCGCACATTCGGCTGAACCGGTCCTTCCACCGGCTCCGGACACCCTGCGGCCCCCAGCGGGCAGCTCGGGGGTAGCCCCTCCGCCGGCGGCCGTTCGCCCGTTCGTACCCGCACCGGTTGACTCTCCTCGCGAGGCTTCCGCGCGAGAACGCCGAGCTCAGCAAGTGGAGGATCACGCGCTGTCCGATCGGTTGGCCGCCGGGCGCGATGGTTTCCGCCGTCCTGCCTGGGAACCCGAAGCGCCCGGCGTGGAGGAAGTCCCGCCCCAAATGCGGGCTGCCTTCGAT
>JALYHV010000424.1 GCA_030776205.1 Myxococcota bacterium
GCAGCGTCCCTGTCCCATCCGACAAGAGCATTGGCCATCGCGCTCTTCTGCTCGCCGCGTTGTGCGAGGGGCAGTCAAAAATTGCCGGCTTCTCGCACGGCGAAGACAACGTCTCGACCGCAAATGCGCTGCGCTCGATGGGCGTCCGCATCGATGAGCCCTCGTCGACGGACGTGGTCGTCCACGGGGCAGGCCTCTTCGGTCTGAATGCCCCGGAAAGTGACCTCGACTGCGGGAACTCGGGGACAACGATGCGGCTGCTATGTGGCGTGCTTTCGGCGCAACGGTTCCGTGCCGCGCTCATCGGCGACGAGACGCTCTCGCGACGACCCATGATGCGCGTGGCGGGCCCGTTGCGCGCAAGGGGGGCGCTGATCGAGGGCCGAGCGCACCCAACGAGAGCAGGCGAGATCGTCGCGCCGCTCGCGATCGGCCCGTTGGCGCAAGGGCGCGAGCTTGCCGCCCTCGAGTACGAAAGCCCCGTGGCCAGCGCTCAGGTAAAAAGCGCCATTCTGCTTTCCGGCCTGTTTGCCCACGGGATCACGCGGTTCCGAGAGCCGACCGTTTCGCGGGATCATACCGAGCGCATGCTCGGCGCCCTGGGTTGTCCGATCCGTACGGCGGGGTCCGTGGTGGAGTTGAATCCAGCGGACTGGAGCGGCCGCATGCCCGCGTTTGCCATTGCCATCCCCGGGGATGTTTCGGCGGCCTCGTTTCTGCTGGTCGCGGCCCAAATCGTGGAAGGTTCACGGGTGACCACGCGGGATGTCGGCGTAAATCCGACCCGCACGGGGTTGCTCGAAATTGCGCGCGACATGGGCGCCGGCCTCGCCATCGAGCCGCAGGGCGAGCAGAGCGGTGAGCCCGTCGCCGAGCTGCATGCGTGGGGGGCGCCTCTCCAGGCCATCTCCATCGGAGGCGAAACGGTGCCGCGCGCCATCGATGAGATACCGATTGCCTGCGCTTTGGCCGCACGCGCGCATGGAACGACGCGCATCAGAAATGCAGAGGAGCTGCGCCACAAAGAGAGCGATCGGATCACTACAATGGCGTCCGTACTCCGTGCTTTTGGGGTGGTATGCGAAGAGCGACCGGACGGGATGGACGTGGAAGGGCGTCAAGACCCCCTCGACCCCGCCGAAATCGACAGTCGCGGCGATCATCGAATCGCGATGACTGCCGCAGTGCTCGCTCTCGTAGCGCGTGCGCCGAGCCGCGTGCGTGACGCGGGCTGCATCGCCACCAGCTTTCCGAAATTCGTCGCAACCCTTCGGGCACTCGGGGCCGACGTTGAGGTCGAGCCCTGAGCAGGGGGCCATGCTAGGTCTCGTCCCGTGAGCGGTGTGCGCCGTCCCCGCCCGGTCGTGGCCATCGACGGGCCCGCGGGCGCCGGCAAGAGTACTGTGGCTCGGAGGCTGGCTCGAGCGCTTGGGTTCGTGCTCGTCGACACCGGAGCGATGTACCGCGCCGTAGCCTTCGCTGCGGCCCACGTGGGAGTATCTTGGGACGAGGCCGCTCGCCTGGGCGAGCTGGCCAGAGGACTGGTAGCTCGTCGGGCGATCGCATTCGAATTGGACGAGAACTACGGTGTGCGCGTCAAACTGGATGGACGCGAGGTGAGCGAGGCAATCCGAGCGCCGGAAATCGCAATGGGGGCAAGCACGGTTTCGGCTCACAAGCCGGTGAGGGACGCGCTGTTCGATATGCAACGACAGGCGGGTGACGCCGGGGGAGTCGTTCTTGAAGGGCGAGACATCGGGACCGTCGTTTTTCCAGACGCGGAGGTCAAATTTTTTCTTACGGCACGTCCGGACGTCCGCGCACGACGGCGCTTCGAAGAGCAACTGGCGCGACCCTCGGATGGTCGGCGACGGCCGACGTTTGAAGAAACTTTGGCGGAGGTTCGGACGCGCGATGATCAGGACACCTCCCGCACTGTGGCGCCGCTTCGGCAAGCCGTGGATGCGATTCTCATCGACAGTTCGGACAACTCGATCGACGAGACCGTCGAGCGCATGGTGGCCGAGGTGAGAGGGCGGAGCGAGACGCGGTGAGGACGCCGATGCTCGCGGTCTCGATGTTCGCCGCAGGTTCGGCCATTCTCGCGTGCAGCCACGGTTCTCGGCCCGCGGCCGTGGGCGCGCTTCGGCGCGAAGCGAGATGGCAAGACCTTTTCGCGACGATCCCCGACGTGATGGTCACGTTGCGACCACAAGCCTTACGTCGAGATCCCCTGTGCGGCGCCTTGTTGGAGCGGTCGATCGAGCTCGCGCGCATGCAGAGCCCGGTCGTTGCGGCGACACGTGCATTCGACGCCATCGGTGACGCAGAAGAGGTGGTGATCGGTACGAGCGCGTCGGAAACGGCCAGGCAGGACGACTTCGTCGTAGTAGTGCGCGGCGTCAGGGGTGATATCGACCCGGTCACGCTGGTCGACTCCGAAGGGCGAGCGCTTTGGTCTCCCGGTCCGAGCGGCGCAGTGCGCGAGCTTCTCCGCCGGTTCGACCAGACCGACTCGATTGCTCGTGATGCGAGCGGCAAAACGGAGCGGGGACGGGAGGCGACTCCATCGCCCGACGACGCGTCGCTCTTCGAGCTGCCCGGACGAACGTGGGTCATCGCGGTGGGACGCGCTAGGCAGCGGGCGCGGGAGGCCTTTTCTCAGCCGGGAGGTAGTGCCAAGTCGCCGCCCATCGACCTGAGGTTTCTCGCAAGTGTGCGGATTGCAGGTCCCGTTCTCGTCGCGGGAGCTCGGGCACTGCAAGAGGACGGCGGCCTCGCGGCGGTTGGCCGGCGGCTGCGTGCATTGACGCTCGCGCTCCCGGCCGAGGGTTTCCCTGAAGAGAACAAGCGTCCTGCTTCCGGTCGCCATGTCCAGCTCACTCTTTCGTACCCGGAAGAGCATGCCGCAGAATCGGCAGAGGCTGCGCTGCACCGGGTAATCGCAGCGTTCGCGAACGTGGAAGCCGCCAAAAGAGGCCGCGTGAACGTGCCCACCGAGAGGGTTCCCACATCGGAACCAATCAAAACGACGACAGTAGAGCTGGAATGGCTCGCGCTGGCTGAAGTGGTTCGCACCACTGGAGTGACCGATGATCCGGCCGGCGCGTCCCTCGTCACGGTGAGCGCCGCGCTGCCGCAGCCGCTCATCGATGTTTTGCTTCACATGAGCTCCCTCCGATGGGCGGCTTCTGCACAGGTTCGTCCGTCGCCGGAGGGTCGCGTCCGGCTGCCCGCGACTCCCTGAGAGCATGGCCCCTTCCTCCAACGTTGGCACCGGCCGGCGTGGCGCAGAGGACCCGCCCCGAGATCGGATGATGAGGAGAGGAGAGGAGAGATCTAGACCGCGAAAGCGGGCCTGACCCTCAGCGAACCAAGGTGCGCCGGGCAGCGCACATGGGCTTCGCCTTTGACAGAAGGAGTACCCCGAGCTATTCCGAGCGCTCGGGGCCGAGCCGGGGACTGGTCCGTCCTCTGCGAGCCGGCTTCGAACAACAACCCAGAGCGCGTGCATTGCACGCCATGCGGACCGTCGAGGACTTCCCCAATCACATGTCGACCCACACAACCACTGCCCTGAGCTCCGCAGGCCGACCCCCGGAGCAGGCGGCGAGCGAAGCCGATACTTTCGCCGCTCTTTTCGAAGCCAGCATCAGCGCCGGCGATTTCGGCAAGGAAGGCTCAATTGTCAGGGGGACGATTGTTGCCGTGCAACGCGACAACGTCGTCATCGACATCGGCGGCAAGAGCGAAGGTATCATCGCTCTGAACGAGTTCGCGGACGCACAAGGCCAGACCACGGTGAAGCCGGGCGACCAAGTCGACGTCTTCATCGAGAGCCGAGAGAATGACGATGGGCTTGTCACGCTTTCCAAGGAGAAAGCCGACAAGATGAAGGTCTGGGATGAGATTTCCGCCGCCTGCGAGCGCGACGAACTCATCGAAGGCACTATCAGCCAGCGAGTTAAGGGCGGGCTATCCGTCACGATTCGCGGCGGCGTGAAAGCATTTTTGCCAGGGTCGCAGGTGGACTTGCGCCCCATCCGCAACTTGGACAAGTTGATTGGCCAGACCTACGCGTTCAAGGTCATCAAGTTCAACAAGAAGCGCGGGAACATCGTCCTCAGCCGGCGCGTGCTCCTCGAGAAGGAGCGCGACGAGCAAAAGACCAAGACGCTCGAGACGTTGGAAGAGGGCAAGGTCGTCAAAGGCGTCATCAAGAACATCACAGAGTACGGCGCGTTCGTCGACCTGGGGGGGATCGATGGCCTACTCCACATCACGGACATGAGCTGGGGACGCGTGAACCACCCGTCCGAGCTGTTTCAGGTTGGCGATGAGGTGACCGTTCGTGTCCTCAAGTACAATGCAGAGACGGAGCGCGTCAGTCTCGGGCTTAAACAGACGCAGGAAGACCCGTGGAGCCACGCTGAGGAGGCCTTCCCGCCGGCCAAGAAAGTGCGTGGGAAAGTGCAATCCATCACCGACTACGGCGCTTTCGTCGAGCTGGAGCCCGGTGTCGAGGGTCTCATCCACGTCAGCGAAATGTCGTGGACGAAAAAGGTAAAGCATCCAAGCAAGGTGCTCGAGGTCGGCCAGGAAGTGGAGTGCCAGGTCCTGGAGGTCGATGCGAAAAGCAAGCGGATCTCCCTCGGGCTCAAGCAGTTGGAGCCCGATCCGTGGACGCTCTTCACCGAAAAGTACAAACCGGGCGACAAAATCAACGGCAAGGTTCGTAGCATCACGGACTATGGCGTCTTCATCGGTATCGAGGAGGGCGTCGATGGGATGGTTCACAAGAGCGACGTCTCGTGGACAGCTAAAGTCAACAATCCGAGCGACCTTTACAAGAAGAGTGATGACGTCGAAGCAATCATCCTCTCGATCAATCACGACGAAAAGAAAGTCAGCCTCGGCGTAAAACAGCTTTGGGACGACCCATGGCCGACTATCTTCAACGAGCTGCCGCCGGGCAAGCTGGTCAGTGTTCGCGTGCTCAGCATTGTGGACTACGGTGTCTTCGTGCACGTGCGGGACGGCATCGAGGGCCTCATCATGCAGAACGATGTGGTCCTGCCCAGCGCAGAAGACGGCAAGGACGGCCAGATCCATCCGGGGGACGAGTTCGACGCCGAGGTCGCGAATATCGACTCCCAGGAGCGAAGGATCACGCTCTCGATGCGAATGGGCGAGCCCGCACCTGCGACGGCAGCGGTGGATGCCAAGCCCGCACAACGTTCGTCTAAGGCTGCAAAGAAGAGCACTTCGGTTACGGACGCGAGCGGTGGCACGATCGGAGAGCTCATCAAACAAAAATTCGGCGACAAGCTCTCCGGCATCGGTACGGAAAAGAAGGACGACGAGAAGAGGGATGAATGATTCGCCCGGATCGTCCCGCATTCGTCAATTCTGACGCTTAATTACCAGCCTCTAGGCTTTATCGATGTCCGAACGGTTGTGGGCCCCTTGGAGAACCGAATACATACTCGGTCCCAAGGGGGACCACTGCGTCTTTTGCGGGCTCGCTACCGCGCTGCCTAGGGCCTATCGTGAAAAGCTACTACTAGTGGTTCAGTCGCATGCGTTCGTTTGCCTGAATCGCTATCCTTTCGCCGCATCGCACTTGCTAGTCGTTCCGCGGCGGCACGTCTCGGACATTACGGAGCTGCCAGCGGCGGAATATGACGCAACGATGAATCTGCTGCGGGAATCGATCGTACGAGTGCGGCGCGCTACCGAGGCCGAGGGCCTGAACGTCGGCATCAATCTCGGGGCAGCCGCTGGCGCTGGCATCGCGGACCATGTCCACGCCCACATTGTTCCTCGCTGGCGCGGCGACACGAATTTCATGCCGGTCGTCGCCGACGTGCGGGTCATGCCCGAATATCTGGACGATTCGTGGCAGAGACTGGCGCCGACCTTTGCAGATATAGCCGGTACGCACCCAGGCTGACGTGTCCCTCGCTCATCCGACTGGGACCAACTCAATTGGCGGCTCCACGTCCGAGCGGCCGAACCGTCTTTGGCGGCGCGAGATCTTCATAGGGGTGACGGCGGCGCTTACGGTCGCAGTCGTGGTTGCCGCGCGCGAGGTGATGCTTCCCTTCGTCCTCGCCACCGTCATTGCGTATTTGCTGACACCCCTCGTGGCACGGGCGGAGCGGCTGCGAGTCCCACGTCCCGTCGCCGTTCTGCTCGTCTACGCCATCGTGCTTGGCTCGATCGGCGGTTTCGCGAGCGGCGTCTCACCGAGGATCGGGTTCGAATTTCGAATGCTCGGACGCGAGCTCCCAGCGTTGGTCGACCAAGCCAGAAACGAATGGGGGCCGCGGATGATCGAACGCATTCGCGCCTTTGGACTCCTACCCCCGGCTGCGACCCAGGAAGAGCCGCCCGCGGACCCGACGACCGCCAGCGCTCTCGTCGCTCATGCTTTGCCCGACGGATCGCTCGCCATCGACGTAGGCGCCGGAGTCGAGATCAACGAGACGAAGAAGGGATGGGTCATTGAATCTGCGCGCGACCGGGACAGAAGAGATAAGCGAGAGGGGTCGTTCGACCCGAACCGGTTGGTTGCCGACGCTGTCGGAAGGACCTTTGCGTATGCGCAACGCAATTCGCTCATGATCGCGCTCGCCGTGCGCGACGTCGTCGCGGGGATTAGTCGCTTCGTCTTTGTGTTCTTCATTACCCTCATGCTAGCCGCGTACTTGATGGTGACCCGGGAGCGAATCGTGACCTTCTTTCGGTCGCTGGTCAGTCCTAGCCGGCGCCCGGGATTCGACGCATTGCTTACTCGGATCGACGAGGGATTGTCGGGAGTGGTGCGTGGGCAGCTGGTCATTTGCGCAATAAACGGTGTGCTGAGCGCGATCGGCTTTGCGGTCGTGGGACTGAAATACTGGCCGGTGATGGCATTGATTGCGGCCGTTTTCTCGCTCGTTCCAATCTTCGGATCGATAGCGAGTGCCATTCCAGCAGTCGCGATTGGGCTCACCCAAGGATTGGCCACGGGGGCAATCGTGCTCGCATGGATCGTCGGGGTGCATCAACTGGAGGCTAACCTGCTGAACCCCAAGATCATGGGGGATGCCGCGAAAATTCACCCGGTGCTGGTCATCTTCGCTCTGCTGGTCGGCGAACACTTTTTTCATCTGGTCGGCACCCTTCTCGCCGTTCCCACTATGTCGATCGTGCAGAGCGTCTTCCTGCATGTCCGTGAGGACATGAACCTCGACGAGCCGGAGCTGGCAGTCAGTGAAAATCTCGGCTCATCGACGGCGCGTTGAAACCGGTAAGCGTTTCGAGCCGCTGCGGCACGACATAGACGACATTTCCCTGACGCTCGATAATGCCATGCGCCACAAGCATCGAGCTGCTCGTCACAACATGCCGCCAACGGTCGAACGTCTTCGCCCATAGAATGAGGTTCACGAACCCGGTCTCGTCTTCGAGCGTCACGAACACAACACCGCTTGCCGTTTGTGGTCGCTGCCGGCAAATCACCAGCCCGGCAGTGCTCACCTGCGTACCGTGTGGAGTGGCCGCGAGCTCGTGCGCACTCTTGTAATTCGATGGAAGTCGCGGGCGGACGACCTTCATCGCGTGGTCGCCGACCGCGACGCCAGTGGTCTGGTAATCGAGGGAGAGCTGCTCGCCTCGGCTCATTTCGAGCAGGGCTGGGATCTCCGCGGTCATGTCGACCCCAGCGAAAAGACTCTGCTCCCGCGGTGTTCGTACTTTCCACATCGCCTCCCGACGCGCCAATCCGAAGCCAGCCAATGCCCCGGCATATGCAAGCCCATCCATTTCGCTCTTCGTCAAAGACGCGCGGTCGACCAGATCCTCGGTTCCTGCGAAGCGGCGGGCGCGACGTGCTGCGACGATACGTAGACCCGCCTCCTCTCCCAATCTTCGCACTAGACGCAAGCCAAGACGAAGCGCCGGGCCGTCGCCGTCGAGGGTCCGGTCTCCGCCCTCGAGCGTGCAGTCCCACTCACTGACGTCCACCCGTACGGGCAAGACCTCGACACCATGTCGTTCAGCGTCATTTACGATAGTACCAACCGAGTAAAACCCCATCGGTTGACTATTGACTAGCGCAGCGGCGAACGCAGCAGGGTGGTGCACCTTGAGCCAGGCACTCGCGTAAACGAGCAGCGCAAAGCTGGCCGCATGGCTCTCCGGGAAGCCGTACTCACCGAAGCCTTCGATTGACTGATACAATCGTTCACCAAATTCTCGCGCGACGCCGTTCTTAGCAAACCCTTCGAGTAACCGCTCGCGATGTCGCTCGAGTTTGCCATTCCTACGCCACGCCGCCATATCGCGACGGAGCTGATCCGCCTCACCACCGCTGTAACCTGCGCCAACAATGGCGAGTTGCATTACCTGCTCCTGAAATAGTGGAACGCCCAACGTTCGCGCGAGGATCGGCGCGAGCATGGAGTGCGGTAACGTTGCCTCCTCTTCGCGGTTACGGCGCCGTAAGTATGGATGGACCATCCCGCCCTGGATCGGGCCGGGGCGAACGATCGCCACCTCCACGACGAGATCGTAGAAGTTTCGTGGTAAAAGACGAGGGAGCATTGCCATCTGCGCCCGACTTTCGATCTGAAACACGCCTACCGTGTCTGCCGCGCAGAGCGCGTCGTATACTTGGGGATCCTCAGGTGGAAGGCGCGCAAGCTGCTCGATCGAATGGGGTGCACGAATGCGCTCATCATCTTGGACCATCGCCAGGGCCTTCCTTATGGCCGTCAACATCCCGAGGCCCAGCACGTCCACTTTGAAGAACCCGAGCATGCCGAGATCGTCCTTGTCCCAAGGAATCACCGTCCGATTGGGCATCGTCGCTGGCTCTACCGGTGCGATGTTCACCAGTGGCTCAGCACTCAACACGAATCCACCGACATGGATCGACAGGTGGCGCGGATAGCCTTGGATAGCATGCGCCATCGCAAGAACGTGACGCACGGTTTCGTCTTCGGCATCGAAGCCGCACTCGGTTATGCGGTGACGCGGCACCCCGTCAATATCGTCCCACCATGAAACGAGAGAAGCTAGCCTATCGACCTGTTCAATCGAAAGACCGAACGTCTTCCCTACGTCACGCAATCCGCTCTTTCCTCGGTATGAAATGACTTCACTCACCATGGCGGCTCGCGCTCGCCCATATTTATCATAGATGGCTTGAATGACTTCTTCACGGCGCTCGTGCTCGAAATCCACATCGATGTCAGGTGGCTCGCGGCGTTCGTTGGACAAAAATCGTTCGAACAGCAGGTTGGCGCGGGAAGGATCGACGGCCGTGATTCCGAGGCAGTAGCAGACCGCGCTGTTCGCGGCGCTACCTCGCCCCTGGCAGAGGATATTCTTCGAACGAGCGATCACCACGATTGAATGAACGCTCAAAAAATAGGGTGCTACCTGGATGTTAGCGATGAGGAGCAGCTCCTTCTCTATTTGCTCTGCGATCGCATGAGGTACTCCATACGGCCATCGCCTCGTGGCGCCTTCCAACGTCAGACGCCGCAGGGCTTGATCCGGGGTTTCTCCTGGCGTCTCTGGCTCGCTCGGAAAACGATATTTTAATTCACGGAGTGAAAAGCGACAGGAATCGGCAATCTGTGCTGCCCGAGCGAGCCACGATGGATGTCTGCAAAAGAGACGCTGCATCTCGCCCTCGGGCTTCAGATGCGCTTCCGCGTTGGGCAGGAGAACCCGGCCCGCATTGTCGAGCGTCATCCCCTCCCGTATGCACGTCAGGACATCCAAGATGACTTTCTCTTCCCGTACGGCGAAAAAAGGGCGATTGGTCGCGCAGACCGGCACCCCGAATTTGCGTGCAACGTTCTGCGCAGATGCGATTCGGACATCGTCTTCACCATCCAAATGGCACCACACTGCCACCGATAGACGGTCACCGAAAGCGTCTCTCAGTGCTGCGATTTCCGGCGCTTCTCTGGTAGGCACCGGGATGGTGCACCACAATCCATTCGCATTGGCACTCACCGCATTCAGCGACAAGCCGGCGAACTGGTTCCTAGCTACGCCCTTTTCGGGCTTCCTACTTTTTCCTTTCGGATGCCGAGCATGGCTATCTGTGAGAAGCCTACAGAGATTGGCGTAGCCCTCCCCGTTTTCGACATGAAGCCAAAGCGAGCCGAGCGGCGCGTCGTCGAGCGCCAGCTCGCAGCCCACGACCAACCGTAGTCCGATTTCCTCGGCGGCTTCGAGGGCGCGTACCATCCCGTAAAGGCCGTCACAATCCGCGATGCCGATGGAGCCAAAGCCGAGCTCGGCTGCGCGTTGCACGATGACGCGCGGGGGGGAACCACCTCGCAGGAAAGAAAAATTGGTGCGTGCGAAGAGCTCAACGTACACTGCGCGTTCGATCAGTATACCCCCGCCAATCTTGCTCGTACCAGCGCCATCAGAGCGTCTACGTCGAACGGTTTGCCGAGCTGGGCGTTGGGCACGCTCTTCAGAAAATCTCGGGCGCGCATCGTGAAGGCTCCGCCAGTCACGAAGACCATTCGATCTGCCTGAGCCGGGGCCAACTGTCGCAGCCGCTCGTGCATAGCCGGCGCGTCCATCTCGGGCATCATCAAATCGCAAAGGATTATGTCGAACCGCTCCCCTGCTTCGATCCGGGCAAGTCCTTCCCGCGCCGTCGTTAGCGCAACGACCTCGCCCTCTGCTGATAGCAATCGCTCCAGTGACAAGCAGACAATAGGCTCGTCATCGATCACGAGGATACGGCCACGAGATGGAGACGATCGAAAAGGCGGCGTGACGCCGTTGGCGTGCGAAACGTTGGAAACCTTCGGCACCGGCACCGCGACCGGGAGCTCCACGCGAAAGAGGCTTCCCTTCCCAACCTCGCTCTCCACGGATAGTGTACCGCCAAGGGATGTAACGATGCCGTGGCAGATAGCTAGGCCGAGCCCGGTGCCGATTCCCACCGGCTTGGTCGTGAAGAATGGCTCGAATATCCGGCCCTGCAGCTCGACCGGTATACCGGCACCGTTGTCGTGCACTTCGGCCACCACGCGATCGGGCTCGATTGATCGTACGGTGAGTCGTATTTCGTTCGTATTGCTGTGGTCTTCCGGCAAGGCCTGTATGGCGTTAAGAAGCAGGTTCAGGAATACCTGACCGAGTCTCGCCTCGTTCGCGATCACCTCCGGCGCGTGAGAGTAGTCCTTCACCACGCGAGCACGATGGCGAAGCTCGTTCGACACCATGGTCAGGGTAGCCTCGATTACTTGTGCAACGTCCAGAGACGTTCGCGATTCGTTCTCTGGACGCGAAAACGTCTTGAGGCCTCGAACGATGTCTCGGATGCGTTCTGCGCCGTTGCGCGCATGATCGAGGGCAACGCGCAGCTCCCCGCTGCGCTCATCCGATGCGGAGGAAAGCAGACGCGGCAATTCCTCGATGACATAACCGAGGTTCAGGAGGACGTAGGCGAGTGGATTGTTGATCTCGTGAGCGACGCCTGCGGCGAGGGTTCCAAGGGCTGCCAATCGGTCGGTTTGGGCAAGGCGGGCCTGCAGATCACGATGTTCGCTAGCGACCAGCAGGCGGTCGATGGTGTCGATTAGCGTCTCGTAATCGGCCGGCTTTTTCAGGTAAGCGTCGGCATCGATTGCGGCCGCTTTTGCGGTGGCGTCTGCGCTCAATGCGAGGACCGGGATACTCGAGAGCGTCGGGTCGTCTTTCTGCGCGACGCGAAATTGCCAGCCATCCATGATTGGCATCATCAAATCGAGCAAGATGAGATCGGGCTTTGGTGACGAACGAAGCCAATCGAGCGCTTCCCGGCCGTTGCAACACCCCGCAACGCGAAAACCCTCGAGTGAGAGCAGACCATCGAGCGCTTCTCGAATATCGATGTCATCTTCAACGACAAGCAGCGTCCGGCCGGACGCCCGCTTCTCGAAACCAGGCGACCGCATGGATCGCATTGTGGCGCACGCGCGCGGCGTGTCGACTGCTGTTGTTGCTCGTGGCAAATTGCCTCGAGTCAATCGATCCATCCCCTCAGAACAGCGCGTTTATGCGTTCCGTTTTCGTGAATTTCCATCCATCCGAGGGCACCCCCTTCGTGTGTGGAGTCTGCGGAGCGTGTCGCATATGTTGCGGGCCCCCTCCAGGAATCATCCAGGGCAGGCGCCGTTTGGTTCGCCACATCGACGATGATATTCCGTGCGGTTATCCAGACGGCAACAAGGTCCGTACGCTCGACTCCACGCCGCCACCATTCGATGGCTTCAACACGCGCGATGTGACGTGCCCCGTTCGCGTGTTCATCAGTCTCGGTGGCGCAGGCGTCCATACTCACCGCTCGTATGAGCCTCGTGGGTTCAAGACGGGAGGGAATGGCGGCTCTGAGAAAGGTCGTCGAATCCCGAACGCGGTAAGTCACCAGATGCGTCCTCTCGTCGGGTACCCATGTGTCCACGAGAGTCAGTGTACCAACGGTCATCTCGCCGAGCTCTGAAACGAGCTCAGCCACCAGGCGGGGCAGAGCTCGCCCGGCTTTTGGCTCTGGCTCGAGCAGATCGAGTGTGCGCGCGGGTGGCAATGCGAGCTGTGTCGCACGAAGCGTAGCGGCGAGCACCGGCGCACCAAGCGAACAGCGTTCGAGACGAGCACGGACAATATCGAGCAAGTCTCCTGCACGCGCTATCGGCGAAGGCAATTCCATTTCGAGCGTGCTCGAAGTGTGAGCGCCGCGTTCGCAAAGAGCGCGATCCAAGGTGAGCACGAGCTCGAGGCGCGAGGCAGCGACAGCGCGGCCTTGCAGTCTGATCGCAAGCCGATCGGACAGTGTTTTCAGTACGAACGCCAGCGACTCAATCGAAGGAGCGCCCCACTCCAGGTCGACGCGCTCCTCAGGCACAGTAGGAGGCCGCCATGCGTCGAGTGGGGCGTGATCCTCGCCATCGAGCAGCTGCATCACGTCGTGTGCACGCACACCAAGTCGCGCGCCAAGCGCCGGTCGCGGCAGATTCTGCAGATCGCCGCACGTGTGAAGACCTAGGTTTTCGAACCACTTCGATAAGTCTTCGTCCAACCCAAGAGCCGCGATCGGAAGACGCCGCATCGCATGAGCGCCTTTTGCGACAGGAATGACGAGAGGGTCAGCGCGCAATCCCGTCGGCGCGAACCGCGCGATCGCGGCGGCGATGCGTGGCCCGTCCGCTATGGCAACACGACATGCATGGCCCAAAGTGCGAACAGTCGTTTTCAACGCCCGCACCAGTTCGTTCTCGCCACCGTGCAGATGAGCGCACCCACCCACATCGATCCAAACGACGTCTTGAGCGATATCGAATGCCGTCGCAGGACCAAAAGCGAGCCCCGCTTCTGCAATGCACACGAGCGCGGCACGTACCGCGTTCTCCGGGATAACGCGAACGAGCAGGCTTGCTGTCTTCGCGCGTGCCGCCGCCACGGTCTGTCCTGAACGTATGCCGAGCTCGCGTGCTTCGCTCGACACGAAGTCGAGCCGCGTGTTTCCGAGTACATCGCGTTCCGTGCTGACCGCGCTGCCCGATCGAGCGACGATGATCGCTAGGGGCGCCGATCCCAGGGGCGTCACCTGACGAACAGCTTCTCGCTCTGACGTGCCATGCCTGGCGATTGCGACGTGATGGCGAGCTTGCGCACGAGCTAGCTCCACGCGAATTTCCGGCAGAGACACACATGCGATGCGCCGCATAGAGCTAACCTGCGACACGCAGCACGTGATGGAACGGAATCGTCTTTGCGGTCCCAACCCGGCCGCGCTTGTCTTTCGCGATCCGAATGGCCAACTCATCGGCGTTCGGCCGCGACAGCTCAAGCCTCAGCGCTACTGGCCATGTCATCGCTCGAGGCTTGGACGCATTCGTCAGAAGCAAGACCGTTGCGCCGTTCGGTTCGCATGCGAGCGCCAGCTTGCGCACCAGCACCTCAGGAGCCCACCGGCTTGGTTTCGGCCTGTGACCTTTGTCGTTCCTGCTCTTTACCGATGCCACTGCTGCTCCCGGAATGACATCCATGTCGACCACCACGACTTCGAACGCTCCTGACGCCACCATCTTTACGGCAACGCGGCCGAGCAGCACTCGCGGGGATCGCACGACGAGCAGTCGCGCGAGATCGACACCTGCAGCGACGAGCCCCGGTGCGTGCAGGGTCGCTTCCGGGTCGATCCAACCGCACCAAGCGTGCTCTCCCCGCGATTGGCCAGCACGTACTGCCGCAAACGCCACGGTGGTCGCCCCACCGAGAGCACGCGCTGTCGAGAGCTCGACGACACCCTGAGGGAGCCCACGATCGGGCAGCAACGCATCGAGCTCCGGCCAAGAGAGGGCTAGCGCACGGGAAGGTCCTTCGTCCCGGGAGTGAGCAATTCGCAGCCCGCCGGAACCGAACCGTGCCATGAGGGTTTTGACGTCCTGGGTAGCCATGTTTTGGGCTGAACAAACTAACAGTACCCCCGAAGGACGCGCAAGCAGTGCTACAATCGTGAGCCGTGCGATTTTTCTCTCGTTTGGGTTTGGACTCGAAAGCCACGACATGCCTGCCCCCGAGAACGTGACCGCGTTCGCGAAGCTGCAGACGCTCAAGGCTCTCCTCGCGGAGCTTGGGTCGGTTCTCGTGTGCTACTCGGGCGGCGTTGACAGCGCGCTCGTTCTAGCAGTCGCTCATGAGGTTTTAGGTCCTCGCGCTGCCGGGCTGACGGCTGTGTCACCGAGTCTCGCTTCGTTCGAGAAGGAGGCGGCCATCGCCATCGCCTCCCAGATTGGCGCGAGGCACGAACTCATTCAGTCGCACGAGATCGATCGACCGGGCTACGTCGAGAACTCGCCGAGCCGTTGTTTTTTCTGCAAGAGCGAGCTCTATGACCTCGCGGAGAAGAAGCGGCGCGAGTGGGACCTTGCTTTCGTGCTCAACGGAACGAATCTGGATGACCTCGGCGACCACCGGCCAGGGCTCGAGGCAGCTAAGAACGCCGGTGTGCGAAGCGTGCTCGTCGAATGTAGCTTCAACAAGGAGGAAGTACGCCAGGCTGCACAGCTCGTGGGCCTCACCGTATGGGACAAGCCGGCCAGCGCGTGCCTTTCGAGTCGCATTCCCTACGGCACTGCGGTGACTACGGAGAGGCTCGCGCAAATAGGGGGCTTTGAAGCGGAGCTGCGGCGTCTTGGCATGCGGCAAGTCCGCGTACGGTTGCATGCACTGCCAAAGACGGCTGCCGGAGAGCCGGCGCTAGCGCGCGTCGAGGTCGGGCCAGACGAGCTCGTGCGTGCATTCGAAGCACGCGACGCCATCGTCGGCGCTGGCAAACGTTTTGGCTTCGCGTACGTCACGCTCGATCTGCAGGGCTACCGCTTGGGGAGCCACAACGAGGTACTCGCTGGACGCAGCCTTCGAATCATCTAACGGGCTTAGCGGTGCTGGTATCGCCACGTAGCCGCGACGCCTTGGACGATGGGAATGCGCAAACCCGGATTTGGATGCGTCCTCAAAAATCCCAGCCAGGGGCTCGCTCCGGATGCCTGTTCGAGGCGGGCGAAAAAATCGAGCAGCCACAAACCACCCTCCTCACTCCAACGAAAGGCCTGGGAGCCTCGCGCGGCCCCGGTGTCGAGTACGTTGACGCATCCGTTCGAATCAGCAGCGATTTCGTTCGGCTGATTGAGACCGGGCATGATGGCAGTGGCCAGCATACCGAGCTGGGCGATTGCCGGCCCAGGGCCGCTCGTCTGACCGGTCGCACAGCCCGTGTGACCCAGGTAGTGATGCGAGAGCTCGTGACCAAACGTGAAGGCGACGATCTCATCGAACATCTCGTGTGCGCGCGAGATCCGCCGGGGGTCGGACCAATAGGCGGCGGGTATAATTCCTGACGGCAACATAGCGCTTCCGCCGTCTTTGGATACGAGCCGCGGTGCGACAACGGCGACGTAGGCTCCGTACGTATTGGTCGAGAAAATCTCGTCCGTAGATCGGGTCTGCGCGATGCCGTCAATCGCCTCCAGCAGACCCTCCGTGCCGGCAACGAAGGGCGCACCGCTGTCGTCACAACCAGCAAAGGCATTGACTTCATTTGGGTTTGGATCAAACACAAGCGGAATTGTCGCGACTAGCACCTGATTGCGAGCGCTCAGGTGCGCCACAAGTTCTTTGGCGACGGCTCGCGTTTCCGATTGCCACGCCGTTGCACCGACGAGAGGCCCCAGCAACGGTCGCGTTACAGGAATGGGAGGAGGCGATGCTGTCTGCGTGGACGGCGGAGCATAGTACGGTGGAAACCCATGGCCGCTAGGTGCGGACTGACCATATGGGGCGGGGGGCGGAGGATAATAAGAAGGCTGGCTGTAGCCGACCGGCGGTGCGCCGGGTGGCGCCCGCGGTGGCGCCGAAGTCGTCGAGTCGCCGCAACCGAATACCGCCGGTAAGAGAACCAACGCTGCAGACGCTGCGGCGCGGGCAGGACCGAAGTTTCGCCTGGTGATCAATCGCTTACCCTCTGTCCTCGGATATGGCATCGCCGCTCACGGCGAGGTTGCCGCACTATCGTCGGCGTCTTGAATACCGCGGAGCGCCTGGGCGAACGACCGGGCGTCTTGAAAGCGCTCCGACGGTCGAGGTTCCATCGCCCTTTCTATGATGATGCGCCATGCAGGCGGAACGAGGGCCGCGGCCCTCTGCGTGCACGAATCGAAGCGTAAGGTGTTATTTTCGCCCGTGCGAACGAGCCCGCTAGGAGAGTGTGGCGGCGGCGGCTCCCCCACGAGGCACTCGTACAACATGGCTCCGAGGGCGAACAGATCGCTTCGCCCATCTATCTCACCGGCGCCGTTCTCTTGCTCGGGCGACATGTACCCTAGCGTACCAAGCGGGCCGCCAGTGTTCGTGATGCGCGTCTCTTCCCATTCGACGCGTGCGATCCCAAAGTCGAGCAGCTTGACGCGCTCTGGTCCAGCCGGACGGTCGCGGTCGACGACGACGTAGATATTCGAGGGCTTCAAGTCGCGATGCACGACACCTGCCGCGTGCACTGCAGCCAATGCGTCGCAGACCTGCATCGCGATTGGCAAAAGCTCGGCGGCCGTCAGCCGGCCCTTGGCCTGCAACCGGGTAGCGAGGGATTCTCCGCGCAGGAGCTCCATGACCAGGTATGCGGTGCCATCTGGCAGGTGCCCATGATCGATGACCTCGACCACGTTCGGGTGCCACGATAGGCCTAGCGCGCCGGCCTCGCGGCGCAATCGGTCGCTTGCAATGGCTTCGTGTGCTGCGGCGGCCCGCAGGAGCTTGAGAGCTACCGGCATTCCGTCGGCGATACGGACGGCCTCGTAAATTACCCCGGTCGCGCCTGCGCCCATGCGGCGAACGATGCGGTATTGCCCGGCCGCCACCGCGCCTTCGAGCTGACCGGGGACATCGTGGTCGTGCGATTCGCGCAACGAGAGGCTGCGCTCTAGAGCACTGACGCGCAGCGCCTGCGCGCTCGTCTCTGCTCGTCGCAAGCGATCGCGCGCCCGCACGATTCCAAGGAGCCCCCCCACCGCGGCAGCAACCCCCACGGCCCCGGTCTTAAGCACAAGCGCAGTGCTTGTTTCAGCCGAGGCAATACCGGCTAGGAGGGCGCCCCCGATCGCGCCAATCGCCCCACTGAGGGTGCTACTGGGAAGTCTCCACGAGACCTCGTATTCTTGCGTGAGGCTGGCCCCCTTTGGCTCCGATTCGGCGCAATCAGTCACTGCCGCGTCGGGCCAACCGAAGAGGGCGGGCACGGCGCTGAGCTCCGCCACCCGCGCGAGGCGCAGCAGACCGTCGGACTCGAGGGAGGGGTCATGGGCGAGAACGACGCGGCCGTGCCACCAACCTGGCCGAGAGGCAATCGTTTCCCATCGAGTCGTTCGTGCATACTCGCTGTCTGCGCCGTCCAGACGCGCGAACGCCTCCGCCGGACTGCGGGTTCCTCGGACGACGCGGACCCAAATACCCAGGTTGTCCGGATCAATCAGATGCCGCCATGCGCGAGGGATTGCCTCCCGCGGCGCGCGCTCGGCAAATCGTACGAGGGCGCGATGAAGCGTTGGGAGGGGCACCATGCGCGTCTCGTCCTCGAGGTCGTCGCGCACCATGCCGAGTTCTCGAAGCCATGCCTCTGCGGCGGCAGTACCCTTCTCGTCAGCAAGAGTACGAAGCAGCGCCTTGACCAAAGCCGTGCTCGTCTGGCCAGTTGGAAAGCTACGCCGGTTCAGGGGCGACCCAGACGTCTCCACCCCCGCGGCACGTGCGACATGAGCCATCCCGGACATGCTATCGCACCGCGTGAGCAATGCATCGGGCGCTCGTCGACGGACAGGTCCAGCGGCTCCTCGTCGCGCACATCGCCGGGCGAGAAGTCGCCGTGCTCAAGGTGCGCATTCCACCACCGTCCCCTTCATTGGCCACCGGCGTTGCGGAGCCCGGCGGCGTGATGCCAGGAAACGACTCGCCGCGGGCCACGCCGGGCGAGACTGTGCACGTCGTGTTGGTCGCAGGGAGGGGACTCGGGACCCTGAACGCGGCGTAGGCCAGGCAGCTCCGTCGCGCCACCGAGGGTGCCACTTCGCCTAGCCAGGCCATCTGGCGCGCCCGGGTCGGATGCGGACGCCTGGTGGCGTTAGACGACGACGCGCTGCTCGTCGCCCGCAATGGCCATACCTGGCGAGCCCTCGTAACGCCCGGGAAGCTCGAGATTGCGCTCGAGCTCTCGACCGAGCCGCTCCTTCCAGCGAAGGAGCCGTCGCGCGGAGCGCTCAGCGCGCAAGGATCGCGAGTCCTATCCGGACTGGTCCAGTTCATGGCCGTCTCGCGCAGCGACGCTCTGCGTCGCGCACTGGACAAAGCACGAAAACGGGTCCAAAGGCGCATGGATGCGGTGCGCGGCGATCTGGAGCATGCGCAGGTGGCACAAGCCCGCGCCGAGCTGGCCCGCCTGTTCGTCCCTGCGGCGGCTATGGCCTCCCGTGGCGCGACGAAGCTCACGGCGATTGACTGGTCGAACGGCAACCAACAAGCCGTGGAGCTGACGCTCGATCCGGGACGGACGGCCCAAGAGCAACTGGACGCCTTATTCAAGCGCGCGCGGCGTTTGAAAGCCGGCGCAACAATCGCGGGCGCGCGCTTGTCCGCCGCGGCCGATGCACGAGCCGCGCTGGAAAAAATTGCCGACCTGCTCCGGGACGACCCGGACGCGGATATCGCATCCTTGGAGCACCGCGCACGGGCGGCGGCGCCCCGTGACTTCTCGTTGAGTTGCTGTGAATCTCCGCCCCGGAGGAAAGGCTCGACGGCTGCTCGCGGGGGGGACGCGCGTCGTCCGCCATATAGACTGTTTCTCGCGCAGTCTGGCGCACGAATTCTCGTCGGCCGTGGGGCGGCTCAAAATGACGCCCTCACATTTCACATCGCGCGTCCGCACGACCTGTGGCTTCACGCGAAAAATCGCGCGGGGGCCCATGTCATCGTCCCGCTCGAAAAGAACGGCTCTTGCGCGGCCGAAGTGCTCGTTGAAGCCGCACACCTTGCGGCTCACTTTTCCGCTGCGCGCGGCGAAACCGTCGTGGAAGTCCACTACTCGCCGCGACGTCATATAAGAAAACCCCGCGGAACCGCGGCAGGACTGGTCGTTCTCGGCCGCGAAAAGGTGCTCGTGCTTCGTCTTGAAGAAGACCTATTGTCAGGCTTGCTCGGGCGCGAGGTGCACACGTGATCGCTCAGTAGCGCTGCCCTAACAAGAAGCGCACAAGCGGTTCCGCATCGACCTTGGCCGTAGTCACCAGCGCGTCCAGGAGACGCTTGCCGAGTTTGGCCAGCTCCAAGAGTTGCGTGATCCGCGCGTGCTGCAGCTCGGCCCGCGCTCGTATCGACGGATCGCCCGTGGATCGCGCGATCCGTTCGAGCTGGCGCAGCGCCTCTTCGAATGCATCGACGGCAGCGACGATCTCGGTTTTTTCGCGCTCGTTGAAGACACGACTGATCATCCGCCACAGCTCCACTTCGGCCGTGTAGAAATCCTTGCGTTCGCCCTGAATCCAAACCTTTCGCACCACGCCCCAGCGTGCGAGCTCCGAGAGCGTCATGCTCACCGCGCCGCTAGACAGCTGAAGCGCCTGACGCAGATTCTCGGCGCTCAGGGGATCGGGCGATAGGTAGAGCACCGTCCAGATCCTGCCCATGTTGCGCTTGAAGCCCCAAAACTCGATGAGTCGTCCAATGATGTCGCTGACCGCGGCCTCGCTCGGCCAAAGGGATCGCTGCTTCTCCTCTTTCGCCACGACCGGCCCGCCTCGCAATGACCGGCGCCGCTCAAGCCGCCCGCGCGGAGAGCTCGTGCGCAATCGAGGCTAATAACTCGCGCGGAACGCCGGCCGGGACCGTTGCCAGCGCTTCGAGGGCCCGCGCGGTCTCCTCTCGCGCCAGCTGGCGCACTCCTTCGCACGTTCCGGATGCACGAACCGCGTCCGCTATAGCGGTTGCGCCACGTGAGTCTCCCGATCGGACGGCCTCCACCTCGGCGATGAGCGCTGGGCTCTGCGCCAACGTGCGAATCAGAGGGAGGGTGAGCTTGCCTTCGACCAGATCCGCGAGCAACGCCTTGCCGGTTGCCCGCGGGTCGCCCGAGTAGTCGAGCACGTCGTCTATGAGCTGGAAGGCAACCCCGATGCGCTCGCCGAACCGGCCGAGCGCGCGGACGGCTTCTGCCGGCGCCTCCGCACTGGAAGCGCCCGCACGTGCGGCCCACGCAAAGAGGGAGGCTGTTTTGTCTTCAAGAATCCTGAAGTAAACGTCCTCGCGCGTGTCGAGCCGCGTGCGTCCACGCAGCTGCACCACCTCTCCGTCTACGAGTCGACGGAGCGTTGCAAAGAGGTCCGCGAGCACCGCCGGAGACGTCGCGGCCGCCGTTCTTTCCAACGCGTGGGTCAAGAGCAAGTCGCCCGCGAGCACGCTGATGGCGTTACCCCAGATGCGCCTGGGAGCGATCTGCCCTCGTCGCTCCTGCCCGTCGTCGATTACGTCGTCATGAAGAAGTGTCGCGAGGTGGACGAGCTCGACGGCCACCGCCGCGGCGCGAGCGCCGGCCCCCACAGGGCCAAAGCAAGCCGCAGAGAGGAGGACGGTCAGGGGCCGGATCCGCTTACCACCCGCCTCGAGCAGATGCGTCGCAGAACTTGTCGCCGGCGCGACCCCTTCGCGTGTGGCGCGCGCGAGCTCCCGGTCGACCCAGGTCATGTCGTCCGCGAGGAGGTTATGCACTTCGCCCATGCGCTGAGCGGTGCGCGAACCGACCCGCTCGACACTGGCTACCTCGCGTAGGAGAGCAAACGAGGCGTTGGGGGCGTCTGCGGGTTTGTTCAAAATAATTTGAAACTTTACTAGGGCACTGGTGAGCTGGGTCAAGGGCAACGGGGCCTGGCACCGCGGAATGAGCATTTGACAGATGTCTCTGCCACGTCCATGACGCCTCATGCCCGACCGATCCCGGGATGAACCACCGGTTCGAACGCGTATCGCGCTCGCCCGCCTGAAAGGTAGGCGCCTTGCCGTCGCGGCTTTCATCACCTTTGCAGTCGCCTTCGTCGCATCGAGCGCGACCCAGATAGTGCGGGCAATCTTTTTTCACGAAAGCAATCCCTTGTCTTCCAGGTCCCCGGGCTCCGCCAGCGAGGCCTGCTCCCAAGCGATGGGCTCGCTCTTGCGCGCGCTCGATCGTGCGGACGCGAGGGCGAGGACCGCACCGTTGCTCGCATCGACCCTCGACGCCAACGAGTCCGTCGCCCTTTTTCGACAGGGGCTCCGTCCGGAGTGGGATGATCGCGGCGCGATCGAAAGCACGTGTGCCAAATCACCGGCAGGCACCGAATCATGGGCGTCACTCTTGCGCCTCCGACAAGGGTTGGAGCAGTGGATCCGGCGCGAACGCGTCGCGCTCGCACCGCTTCGCCGCGACGTCGTCCCGCACCTCCCCGCGAACTTGCGCTAAGAACCAGCTCCGATGACCGCTTCCCCCGAGACGCCCGTAGACGAGCCGACGTTCGATGTCTTACCGCTCGGTGCCGACGTGCGCCGAGCCATCGACGCGATGGGATACCACCATCCGACGCCCGTGCAACGGGCCGTCTTCGAGCCTGCCGCCGAAGGTCGCAACCTCGTGGTCCAAGCCCGAACCGGTACTGGCAAGACGGCCGCCTTCGCCCTCCCGATCATCGATCGCATCGTCCGCGCATCGGTCAAATCGGTACAAGCTCTAACGCTTGTCCCCACGCGTGAGCTCGCGCTTCAGGTCTCGCGCGAAATGGAACAGATAGGCAAATTTCGCGGCACCCAGGTGGTCGCCATTTATGGCGGGGCCTCGATGACGAAACAAATCGAGGCGCTCCAGGGAGGGGCACAGGTCGTGGTCGGCACGCCTGGGCGCATTCTCGACCATCTCCGTCACAAGACGCTCGACCCCTCGGGTGTGCGCGTGCTCGTGCTCGACGAGGCCGATGAGATGCTCTCCATGGGCTTTGCGCGCGAGCTCAACGCGATCCTCGAAGCGCTCCCAAAGAGCCGCCAGGGCCTCTTCTTCAGCGCCACGATACCCACAGACATCGAACGGCTCGCACAAAATCACCTCCGCGATCCCGAGCTCATCACGCTCTCGAGCGATCAAGTCGGTGCTCTCCAGGTTGCCCACTACGTGTACCTGATGTCCGCGGGCGACAAGCTTGGGCAGTTGGTGCGTATCTTGGAGGTCGAAGACCCCGAAGGCGCCGTTATTTTTTGCAACACGCGCGACGAAACACAACGGGTCGCGGAAGCGCTTTGCGCCCGTGGATTCGATGCCGATTGGCTCAACGGAGACTTGCCACAATCGGACCGCGAGCGCGTGATGAGCGCCACGCGTGAAGGCCGCTTGCGCTTTTTGGTGGCGACAGACGTGGCCGCCCGCGGCATCGACATCTCCCACCTCACGCACGTCATCAACTACGACTTTCCGGAGACCGCGGAGCAGTACGTGCACCGCACCGGACGGACAGGACGCGCAGGTAGGACCGGTACGGCCATCGCGATTGTGGGGCCTTCCGACATCGGCAACCTGTACCTTCTGCGGCTCACCTACAAGATTCGACCCATTGAAAAGCAGCTTCCAAGCGTCGGAGAGCTCAAGACCCGCGCGGAGATGGACGTCGTCCAGCTGTTCGTCGATGCCTTCGCCAACCGTCCCGTGCACCCCGACGACCTGGCGCTGGCCCGCCGCCTTTCGACGCATGACGAGGGTGAACGCATCGTCGCTGGCCTGCTTCGCGACCACCTCGGCGCACGGTTGGGCGACCCTGTGGCGGAGGCGGCGGAAGCGCGCCGCGCGCGCAACCCCGAGCCGCTGCCGACGCCCGCTTCGACGCCCGTTTCCATGCTGCAAGCCGACGACGGTCGCGAATGGAGCCCAGCAGCCGCACCCGGCAAGACGCCCCCCTCGCGTGCGGATCCGGTCACGTCGGGAGGCAGTCGACCGCGAAACAATGGCGAGACGAAGCCTGTCGCGGGTGCTCGCAAGGCAGCGCCTCGACCGGCGAATGTCCCCCCGGTGCCGACCGAGGTCGCCGAGGCGTTCGCACGATGGGAGCCGCCGAGGGAGGAGGACGATGAGCGCCCCATCCTAGCTGCGGAGAGCGAGTTGATGGTGCGGGAGCCGCCATCGGCCCCCGGCCGGGAGGGAGGGTCTTCGCGCGCCGTAGCCCCCTCCGCTGTCGCTCTGTCGCCTGCGGAGGGGCACAACGGCGAAGCGGCCCTCCTATTTGTCGAGCTGTTCGTAAACGTAGGAAAGCGGGAGGGGCTCAACGCCTCGGACCTGCAGCGTTTGTTAGCCGAGAACGCCGTCGCAGCGGACGAGGTAATACGGATCCGGGTGCGGGACCGCATGACCTATGTGACAGTCCAGAGGCAAGCCTTCGACCGCACGATCGCAGCGTTGACGGGCAAGGTCGTCGGGGGCAGGACGGTAATCGCCGAGCGGGCCCGAGAGCGGGGGTAGCGCGCTGACGCCGGGATCGACGACGGCGCGCGGTCGGCCCATTGAGCGGTGGCTCGACCGTGCCGTATCCTGAAGGACAACTCATGGCCATGCTTTCCGCGCCTTTGCCGGGGGCGCTTCCCGCCCCGCTGATACCGCCGACTATGACCCTTCGCGCGCTCCTCGACGCGAGGAGGCTCGATGGTCGCCGGATGTCGCTCGCCGAGTCCATAGCCATCGTGGTCCCGGTTTGCCTTGACCTCCACGATCGGCACCGCAATGGGGAACGCTTGTACGTGCACCCCTCAGCGATTGCCTCCTCCCCCGACGGGCTCGCTCGCGTCCAAAGCGCACTCTCGGTCTCGCCGGACCACTCGTACGACCGCCATTGTTTGGCCCCTGAGCTTCAACGCTCTCCTGGGCCCGGCGACGCATGCTCCAGCGTGTTCTCGGTGGGGGCCATGCTCTACGAGATGATCACCGGCCTGCATGTCGGCCCGGGGATGACCCGTCCACGCGAGATCGATCCGTCCCTGCCGGACACGGTTGAATTCGTCATTGGCAAAGCGGTCGTTGGCGATCGGGCGCACCGACCGTCGGACCTGAGCGCGCTCGCGAGCGCGCTGTACCACCTTGCTCCGCAACGCAGCATCCACCCGCCGGAGGTGAGCGAAGCGCAACTCGATCAAAGCGCCGAGCTGGAGGTCGACATCAAGCTCTCGATGATGCCGCCGCCGCCGCCCGTTTCAGGTCCAGACGGAAGCGGCGTCAACACCAAGCTCAGTGGTGCTGGTGGTGTCGAGCAACCCGCGCGACGAGTGCAAGACCCTGCGACCGCCCGTCTGACGGCGCTCAAAGCACACCTCGAGAGCGACCCCCGACCGCGCTATGTGGTCATCAAGGACAAGATGGATCATGGCCCTTTCTCGGCCGTGGAGCTGCTGCAGCAAGTCGCCTCCCATGCCTTCACCGGAAAGCACGGCCTGCGGGACGAAATAAGTGGGCAGCAAATGCCTATCGCGGAATGGGAGGAGTTTGCCCCGTTCGCGGAGCAAGCGGGACTCCACCGGGAAAAGCGGGCGGAAGAGAAGGCCGTTGTACGCGCGGCCGATGCGGACAAGAAGCGGGGTATCGCCAAGTCGATCGTCGCGGTGAGCGTCGTGCTCGCCTTGGGCGGTGTCTTCGCTGTGTGGTTCTTCACCAGGCGTGGTACGCGCAGTGAGACCGTCGTAGTCGCCAAGGACCGGACAGGTACCATCGAAGTGCATGGGGACATCAAGGGTCGGAAACGAGCCGTGGCGGTTGGCGCTACGGCCGGTGTGGGGGGCGGCCCTGCCAGTTATTCGACTGGCCAGAGCTTCGAGTCCGTCCTCAATGGCAACAACGAGTCGGTGAACATGGGTCAGGGGCCGGGCGCCGCCGACCTGACGGACGCCCAGCTCTCGGCGCCGCTCCGGCATGCGTCGTTCGTGTCGTCGTGCGGCGCACCGGATGACATGAAAGTGACGGTACGTGTCGCCGTTCGGATGGGGCGCGCGGTGGGCGTCACGGTGGGCACCAATCCCGCCAGCCCGGGCATCGCCGCTTGTGTCGATCGCGCGGTGCGCGGGCTCCAGTGGGCAGCTAGCGCCAAGACCGACTTCGTCACGACCGTCTACTAGCTGAGCGGGATCTCCGATGGCGGCGGTGAGCCGCCGTCAGCCGTTCAATGGGACATGGTTGGAACGCAAAAGCCCCCCATGCATTGGTTGGGGGCGAGGCAGTCTATCGCCGACTGGCACGGAAATGCGCACTTGCCGTACTGCAAATTGCAGTGGTGCGTCCCGCATGGCACATCGTTCTGGCACTGGAACGCAACGGGACCCGGTACGGCCATTTGTCCAGACATGACAGGAGCTGGCTGGCCGGTGGGCTGGGCCGGTGGGTATTGCCCGGCCGGTGGGTATTGGCCATAGCTCGGCGCGGGCGCCGCTGCCGGATACACCGCCGTCGGCGCAGGCTGGGCGGGATACTGCCCGTAGGCCCCCTGTTGCGGAGCACCGGGGTATCCCTGCTGGGAATAACCCGCCGATGGTGCGGGCGGTGCCGCCGCGGGTGTCTCGTCCTGCTTCTTGCACGCGCCCAAAATGAAGAGCGATGCAACGGCAGTGCACGTCAAAAGCGTTCGCATTCTAGATCGTCTCCTTGGAGGCGTAGCTTCGTCGAGGCAGGGCGCCATCGTCAATCGTGTAGACGCCCCGGCTCTCGTGCTAACAGGGGTCATGAGGCCGGCCGCATCGGCGCCTAGGTCCCCCCTTCGTTTGCGCAGAGACGTAGCTGGCATGTGCGTCAGCGCGATCCTCGGCATGATGCCCGCGGGGTGTGCTCGCCGCGAGCCTCCCGCGCCGGCCGGCGCCAGCTCCCTGGCGTTGCCGGAATTGCCTTTCCCACCCAACATACCACCCCAGCCGCAACCTCAGATACAGCCGACCGCGGGTGTGGTCATGCAAGGAGCTCTTCCCCAGACGCGGCAACTACCACGCGCCGACACTCCGTTCACTGGCCGCGTCGCAGCGCTGTGGGCCGCAATCGTCCAGGACGACGCGCAGCTCGCGCTTTCCTTTTTTTTTCCAGAATCCGCTTACCTACAGGTGAAAGACATTTCCAATCCAAGCGGCGACTGGAAACACCGCTTGTTCGCTGCGTACGAGCGGGACATTCACCGCCTCCATGCTCATCTCGGCGAGGCGTCGCGCGCCCAGCTCATCGAGCTCGCCGTGCCGCAAGAGCGCGCGCGATGGGTAGAGCCCGGCGAGGAGTACAACAAGATCGGCTATTATCGTGTGTTTGGGTCCCGACTGCGCTATCGCGACGCGGCAGGAGCGGAACAGGCCTTCGAGGTAAGATCACTGATTTCGTGGCGCGGCGACTGGTACGTGGTGCATCTCAGCGCCATTAAGTGACCGTTTCCCAGGATTCCGGATTTCCACTCCTGCCCGCGTTGCGGGTTGGCCCTTTGGCTAGACCTTGTTGAGAAAGTCGTCCACCTCACGCTCGGCGTGATCCTTCTCGTAGCCGTAATGATGACGCAGCTTGCCCACCAGCTGATCCCATTTTCCGCCGATGTTGGTCATATCGTCGTCGGTGAGTTTTCCCCACTTCGATTTGACCTTGCCCTTTACCTGCTCCCAGTCTGCCTTTACATGTTCCCAGTTCATTTTTATCTCCTTCGTAAATCTCATGACGCAAACGACAGGATTTGGTCAGACTCGCGACTCGGGTGTTTTTGGCACGCTGGCCTCGGTCACGGCACAAATGTCCTGCGCGCGCGCCTCGTTGAAGATGTTTTCAGCACGCTTCCTTTCATCACTGTTCTCCGTGTGGACGGACAAAAGGATGTTGCCGCCTCGTACCTTGCCTTCGTATCGCTTCGCCTCTATTTCGGGGATTCCCATACCGACGAGCGCACCGGTGATGCCGCCCAGTGCTGCACCGGCGGCCGCGCCACTCAGAGCCGCCAGAAGCGGCCCTGCCGCGATGAGCGGGCCGACGCCCGGAATAGCAATAGCACCAATTCCTGCGAGCAAACCGAGCGTGCCGCCAAGCACGCCCCCGGTCCCAACGCCCGCGATCGCGCCCTCCGGCGCCTTCGTGTTGTGTTCGTGGGCGAAATCTTTCGTCCCCCGCTGATTCGGAAAAAGGACTGAGATGTCGTCGTTCGAGAAGCCGGCGGTCTTGAGCTGAGTCACTATGGACTCGGCCTGCGTCCGATCCGCGACGATACACATGACTGCTTTTTTCATGGCCATCCTCGTTTGCGAGTTGTGTGGCTGCCCGCTATTTGCCTTTCACGTCGATCTGATCGTCGACCTCGGTGACGCCGGGCGTCTGCCTCGCAGTGCCCTCGATCGTCGCGCGTTCCTGGTCGGTCTTGACGGTCCCGCGCAGCGTCACCTTGCTGCCGATAGTGATGACTTTTACGTTCTTCGCCGTGAAGGAGAGCGACTTGTCTGCGACGAGCGCTCGACGGATCGCAGCAGTGACCTGGCGCTCCCCGTCTTTGCCGCCCTGATCCATAGGTGTGAGGGTGGCGTGACGGTCCCGCTCGTTGATCGCGCTGTTGTCCGCACTGCGCGACGAGTTCGACTCTGCCTGGTTGCTGGTCGTGCCGGGCGACCCGTCCGACCTCGTTTGCGAGGGCGCTGCTCCGGTGTCGACCCTCGCTGATTCGTGGTCGACGTTCATGTCGGTTCCACGAGCGGGGCCACCGGCGCTCCCCGGATCGGCGCGGCTGGGAGCACTTGCGGCTCCCGTCGTATCGACGGACGTTACCGGTGCTGACCCCGTTGTGGTCGAGTTGTGCGCGTGCGTCTGCGGAGCGGCGCCCTGCGCTGCGATCGCTGTGGATGGATCTTGCGCAGCGTGGTCCGAGGAACCGCAGGCCGTGGCCGTGAGAGCGCAAACAATCGCGGCGAATCGCCTTTTCACGTTGACCTCCGTTCGTGTCGTTAAGTCGAGCTCGTCTTGCTGCAACAGCAACATGCGAGCCAGCCGGTGCGGCTGCCGCAATCCGCGAAGCAGTCGTGCATTTCTCGGGTGATGCGGCCTTTCGAAGAGCGCCGCAACGCATCAGCTGTGACAAGTTGTCTCAACGTCGCAAGCGTGCCCATCGCGCGGCGCTCGTCGCTCGTCGCTCCTCCCCTCGTCCCGCGAGACGGCCGTCCTCGCCATGGGCCCCACGCCCACAATCCTCAAGGACGAAAAGCGTGAATGCGCCGCAGAAGCGACGCCACGTGGACCCAGCCTACCCAGCTCTGGTGCCGCTCTTGCACCCTTGCTCGTAGCGCACTTGCACGATCGCGACGAACCGTCCGGGAGTAAGCCGCAGCACGCGTCGACGGACGCTAGGCCGCGCGCTCGTGCGGCCACGTTGCTGACGTCCACGCGCGTGGAGATCTCACCGAAAACCATTGCGTTGGCCGTCGTGATTCCGGCGGCAGCCTGGGTGTTGGTGCAGCTTCTCCCGGTTTTCTTGGTCCTAATAGCGGCGCTCTTCCTGGTTGGGACCCTGAACCCGGCCGTCGCATGGCTGGAACGGCGTGGGACGAGCCGCGGGTGGAGCATCGCGCTCGTCTTCGGCGCGCTGCTGCTCGCGTCGTTGCTGTTGATGGCGCTCACCATACCCGCGCTTGTCGAGCAGCTGACCACGATCGCAAAGGACGAGCCGAAAATCCGTGCACGGCTCGCCGACTCACTGGGCCATTCCCGGCTCAGCGCACCATTTGCGGAGTGGCTCCGGAATGCCCGTTACGAGTCGCTCGCCACCACCTCGCTGGCCAAAGCTGCCCTAGCCTATTCTGCGCGGGCGTTCGAGATTTTCGCTTACGTCGTCAGCGCTGTGTTTCTGGCGCTCTATATGATGGTGGACCGAGATCGCCTCCGCGGCGGCCTCTTCGCCGTCGTTCCGCGATCGCACCACATCGTCCTTTCCCGCGTTCTCCTCAATCTCGAGGTCATCGTGGGCGGATACATACGCGGACAGGTGTTGACCTCGGCCCTCATGGCAGCCTTCGTCCTCGCGCTGCTTGCGATTTGTCGCGTTCCCAACGCGCTGGCGCTCGCGGCGTTTGCCGGGCTGGCCGACGTCCTGCCGTATATCGGGGTCTTTCTGTCGGTTGGTCCTGCAGTCATAGGGGCCCTCGCGAAAGGCCCGGTGATCGCTGGCGTCGTTCTCGTCGCGCTGCTTGCCTACGAGGAGTTCGAGAGCCGCTTCCTCGTCCCTCGCGTCTATGGCCACGCTCTTCGGTTGCCCTCGTCCGTGGTCTTGTTTGCACTCCTCGCCGGCGGCACGTTGCTCGGGATCATCGGGGCGCTCCTCGCCTTGCCCGTGGCGGCCGCGGTGCGAATGTTAATCGAAGAGCTGCGAATCGAGCTTCCGGGCGAGCAGGTGGACGACGCCGCGACGCGGGCACGGGACGATCGCGCTGAGCGTGAATACGAGCGACGGACGGACGGGGTCCCTGCCGAACAGGCAGCCGCCATAGCCGTTGCGATAGTGGAGAAACGTGCGAAAGAGGAGGGCGGAGCAGAAGCAGCCACCGCCGTTCCGATTCCACTGCCGCGCGAGCCAGGCCCACACTGAAGCTGCTTCGGGCCCCATGACGCATGCACGGCCCGGTGTGACGCTCAACGCGTAGCGTGCCCTTTCTTCGCGACGACCCTCGCCGCAATCGTTTAGAGTCACGGCCGTGTTCCGCTCCAACGTCGAACGCATGACACCCTATTCCCCCGGCGAGCAGCCGCTCGACGTGGAGCGCGTCGTCAAGCTGAATACGAACGAAAATCCATACCCCCCGAGCCCCCAAGTGCTGCAAGCGCTTAGGGACCTGCCAGCCGATGCGTTGCGGCGTTACCCCGATCCCGACGCCACGCGCCTCCGCTCGGCGGCAGCGCGCGCATGGAGTCTCGCCTCACCGGCTATGGTGCTCGCCGGAAACGGCAGCGACGATCTTTTGACCATCGTGGTTCGAGCTTTCGCCGGAGAGGGGGACATCGTCTCCTTTCCCTGGCCGACCTACAGCCTTTACAAGACACTCTGCGCCATCCAGAATGCAACGGCCTTACCCGTTTGGTGGGAGGACAATTATCGGCTTCCGCAAGGACTCGTCGACGCGCACGCCAAGCTGGTGCTCGTCGCAAACCCGAACGCACCGAGTGGAACGTTTGTCCCCGTCGCCGATCTCGAAGCGCTGGCGCGCGCAATCGACGGCGTCCTCGTGATCGATGAGGCGTACGTCGATTTCGCTGACGACTCCTTTCTGCGCGTGATCACCCGGCATGACAACGTCATCGTCCTGCGTACCCTCTCGAAGAGCTACTCCCTGGCCGGGGCACGTATCGGCTTCGCCGTCGCCGCGCCAGCGCTCATCGCCGGCCTTCGTAAGGTGAAGGATTCCTACAACGTGGATGCGATGTGCCTCGCGATCGGCGAGGCGGCGCTCGCGGATGTGTCACATCTGCGCGCAAACGTTCTTGCGATTTGCAACGAGCGACGCCGCCTAAGCGACCAACTGTCCCTGCTCGGCTTCGAGGTGGTGCCGAGTCACGCCAACTTCGTTCTGGCCAGGCGTGCGACGCCGACGGCTCGGGTCATTCATGAGGCGCTGAAAGCGCGAGGGGTTCTCGTGCGCTATTTTGACGACACCGCTCTGCTCGACTGCCTGCGGATTACGGTGGGTCGGCCACAAGACACAGACGCGCTCGTGTTCGCGCTGCACGAGGTGCTAAGGACTTGAATGGCATGGCCGTTGCTCTATGTTGCCGGCGTGAACGTTGTCCGGTCGACATGGCAGTCCAGGGTCCACGGCGTCGTCGAGCAGCTGGCCGAGGGCTTGGCGGCCGGACAGCACGAACGAATCAGGCGCCGCATTCGGGATCTGGCCGACGATCTGATGCGCGACATGCTTCACGCGATATGCGGCGCTTCGGCCAGCGAACTTGCCGAGGCCATGACCGCGTTCGAGGAGAGCCGTCCAGAGCGCGCCGCTCTTCAACGCGCTGTCGCGCGAATGAGCACCGTGGAGCGTTTTTCCAAGACCGACTCGGCGCACCCGAGGCACACCACACAACTCACCCAAGCGCATCCAGAAGAGTCGGGGCGCAGAGAGCGCGAACGCGCGTCGCGCCTGCCTCGTCCCCCGTCGCAGACACACGATCCTTTCGACATCACCATGCCGAGCGAACTGCTCGCCTCGACGGAGGAGACGAAGCAGAATCGCTCGGACGGCTCGGGCTCCACCGCGGCAACGCGCCACGCTTCAGGACGCGAAACACGGCTGCCGCGTCTACTGTCGACGCTCGCGACGTCCCCGGCCTCAGCGGACGACGCGGAGGCGGAAAGCGAGCGGCGCCCGAAGGTGGTGCTTCGCGAGGGAGAGCGCCTCTTGAAGGGAACCGGCTCGGGAGTGGTCATCCGCCGAGAACGCCGAGTAAAGCCTTGACGCCGGTTCCGCGACCGTTCGCAGCCGCGGTCTCGTGCTATCGGTCGTGGACCCCGTGGATTCGCCGCACCTCGCCGCGCGTTGCCGCAGACTCGTAAAGAGGTACGACGCAAAGACGCTCGCGGTCGACGGGCTGGATCTCGAGATTCCCGCGGGCGAGTGCTTCGGGCTACTCGGACCGAACGGCGCTGGCAAAACAACGACGCTCGAAATCCTGGAGGGGCTCCTTCAGCCAACCAGCGGTGAGGTCGAGGTGCTGGGGGCCCGTTGGGATGTCGACCAACGAGCGCTGCGAGAACGCGTGGGCATCTCGCTGCAACAGACGCACTTGCCGGATCGGTTGTCGGTCGAGGAAATCCTGCGCCTCTTCCGCTCGTTTTTCGCGAAGGGCCGTGACACCAACCACGTCCTTCGAGCGGTCAGCTTGGAGGAGAAGCGGGACGCCTGGTACGAGAAGCTCTCCGGTGGCCAGAAGCAGCGACTCGCGGTCGCGTGCGCCATGGTCGGTGATCCCGAGCTGCTCTTTCTCGACGAACCGACGACCGGCCTGGACCCCCAGTCACGCTTGCAGCTCTGGGGCGTGATCGAGGCTTTCAAGAGGGGTGGCCGGACCGTCCTGCTGACCACTCACTACATGGACGAGGCAGAGCGGCTCTGCGACCGCATCGGCATCGTGGACCACGGGAGACTGATCGCGCTCGGCACGCCGCGAGCCCTCATCGCGTCGCTCGGTGGAGAAGAAGTGATCGAGCTCACGGTCCTGGGGGGAACGCTGGACACACAGAAGGTCTCGGCCGTCGCCGGCGTACGCGGAGTGCGGCCCGTGGCTGATGGCTATGCCCTCGCGGTCGACCCACTTCATGTGGCGCTTCCCGCGGTAGTCGATCACTTGCGCGCGGCAGGCCTCGTGCTCGAGCGCCTCGCAACGCGCCACGCCACGCTCGAGGACGTCTTCGTTTCGCTGACCGGACGTGGGCTTCGTGACTGAGCTGCCGCGACCTCTGGTCGAGCTGACCATGGCGCGCATGCGCCTCTTCTTCCGGGAGCCGAGCGCCGTCTTTTGGGCGTTCGGATTTCCGCTGCTCCTTTCGATTGCCCTCGGCATCGCCTTCCGGAACAGACCACCGGAAGCTCTCCGTGTGGCGATCGCCTCGGGCCCGGAGGCGGAACGAACGTTGCGTGATCTCGCGGCAGCACGCGGAATCACCTCGAAGGCCATAATCGAATCAGCCGATGCCGCGGGTGCCGACCTCCGTTCGGGCAAGATCGTGCTCGTCGTGGTTCCCGGACGCCCGCGCACATACCGGTATGACGAGACCCGCCCCGAGGGGCGTCTCGCTCGCCTGCTGGTCGACGACGCACTTCAGCGCGCGGACGGGCGCAATGACCCGACGCCAATCGCAGACGACCGCGTTGCGGCGCCGGGCGCTCGCTACATCGACTTTCTAATTCCAGGGCTACTGGGCTTGAACATCATGTCCAGCGGCATGTGGGGAATTGGGTACGTCGTCGTAGAGATGCGCACGAAGAAGCTCATCAAGCGGATGGTGGCGACGCCTATGCGGCGAACGGACTTCTTGCTGTCGCTCCTGATCATGCGGGGCATCTTCGTTCTCATCGAGGTCCCGGTTCTTCTCGGGTTCGGACGTCTCGCCTTCGGGGTACAAATCGCCGGCTCAGCGCTGCTCGTGTTAGCGCTCTCGTTTTTAGGCGCGTTCACGTTTGGGGGTCTTGGGCTCTTCGTCGCATCGCGCGCCGCGAACACCCAGACCGTGGGCGGCCTAATGAACCTGGTGATGATGCCCATGTTCGTCGGCTCGGGCGTCTTTTTCTCGACATCGAATTTCCCTGATGGCATGCAACCTTGGCTGCGAGCCCTCCCGCTGACCGCGCTCAACGATGCCCTCCGTGCCGTGACCAACGCGGGAGCAACCGTGCGCGATGTGTCGGCGCCCATGGCCGTGCTGGGAGCTTGGGCGCTCGTGTCGTACGCAGCGGCGCTAAAACTCTTTCGATGGCGATGAGCGGGAGAGCGCGCGCTTCAGCTCGCGGCATCGCCGGGACCGGTCGGCTCCCGAGCGCGCCGCTCCCCATCGCCTTCGACAACTACGATATCGATGGTGACCGCCGGGCCCCGGCGTGGCGGAGCGACTGCTTCGCTCGTGAGCCGCTCCTCAATCGCAGTGCGCAGGGATGCGAGCGCCTGCGCCGTCGTCGCCCCTTCGCCGGATGCCTCGAGATCGAGGCAGCTTGCGCGGACGACCCCTTCTCCCTCTTCTAATACGGCACGCACCCGCATTGCGGCAGAGCAAGAGTGCAACGGCGATGCCAATCTGCGCTTCGGCCCTGACGCCCCGTCTAACACACACGCCGCCGCGTCTATTTCGTCCACGGCGTCGCAAACCGCCACACGAGAGCCCGCCAAAAGGCCCTTCCGCGTTGTCCTGGCTCCTGGCGTGCGGTTTGCCTACCCACTCTCAACGAAACCCGTGGCGGAGGTAAGCAACGATGTCAATTTTGGCATGGCTGATAATGGGACTCGTGGCAGGGCTCATTGCGAGCAAGATCGTCAACCATACGGGGGCCGGTGTCCTGCTTGACATCGTGCTCGGCATCGTCGGAGCGGTGGTGGGCGGCTTTCTCTTCCATATGGTCGGAGCGACGGGTGTCACCGGCTTCAACATTTGGAGCTTGTTAGTCTCCGTCGTTGGCGCGGTCGTCGTTCTGGCCATATTTCACGCGGTCGCTGGCCGACGGTTCGTCGCTTAGGCTGGGGGTAGAGTGCTTACGGGCGGCTTCGAGCCACGGGATCCGTGGCGGGGCCGCCACGTCCCTAGGTGCGTAGGCTGGGCCGCCTCCTGTGCCAGCTCGCCGCACGGAGTGCCGTGTGATAAGCACGCGTGCTGATGCTCGCAACCGAACGGCAAACGGGCGACCATCCGCGCCGTGAGCAGACGATCGCGTCGACGGACGGCGGGATGACGCCGGAGTGGCGCAGCTACTTTCTCGCGCTGCTGCAGCGCGATCCGAAGTTCGTTGCCGGTCGGCGCTTTCTCCGGAGGGACATCGCGGCGGTGATGCGCCGGTTGATCCCGGCTGATGCGCGCGTGCTCGAGGTCGGTGTAGGCGGGGGCCATCTTTTGGCGGGCTTGCCAAACGCGACGCGCCACGGCATCGACATACTCGAAGAAGCCGTCGCGGCCGCGAGCGAGCTCGATCCGGGAGCGCACGTGCGGCAGGCCGACGTTCTCACGTTCAGCTTCCCCGAGCGCTACGACGCGATCGTTTGCGATCGCCTGCTGCACTCCGTGGCCGATGTCCAACGCATGTTGCACAACCTGACGGCCCATCTCGACGAGGAGGGCCGCATCTATCTCACGTGCTTCAACTTCGTTTGGGGCTTGCCTTTGGCCACGGCATCGCGCCTTGGCTTGGTGGAGCGGTCCCCTGACGAAAACTGGTTCTCCGAGAGCACGCTCGACAACCTTTTTCAGCTCTCGGGACTGGAAGCCGTCCATTTCGAGGACCGGGTGTTGGTGCCTGTCGATGTCCCCCTGCTCAATCGATTTGCGGCACAGCTTCCACCCTTTCGACTGGGGTCGCTCTACCGGACGTATGTCCTGCGACGGCGGCGCGTACAGCGCGAGCTCAACCCGACCGTAACGGTCGTCATCCCTGCGAGGAACGAGGCGGACAACATCGCGCCCGCGGTGGCGCGAACGCCCGTCATGGGCGCGTCGACCGAAATCGTGTTCGTCGAGGGCGGCTCGAGCGACTCCACCTGGGAGGAGATCCAGCGCGTGATCGCCTCTTACCGGGGTCCACTGCGACTCAAAGCCTTCAAACAGAGCGGCAAGGGAAAAGGCGACGCCGTACGCCTCGGCTTCGAGAAGGCTTCCGGCAGCGTCCTGATGATCCTGGACGCGGACCTGACCGTGCCGCCGGAGGAGCTACCCAAATTCTACGAAGCGATGGTGACGGGAGTCACCGACTACGTCCACGGGACGCGCATGGTTTATCCGATGGAGAATGAGGCGATGCGCTTTCTCAACAAGTGTGGGAACGCGTTCTTCGCCCGGACCTTCTCGTTCCTGCTGGGGCAGCGCATCAGGGACACGCTTTGCGGGACCAAGGTTCTCTGGAAAAAGGATTACGAGCGCCTCGCCAAGGCTCGCGCGTACTTTGGAGAAATCGACCCGTTTGGCGACTTCGACCTGATCTTCGGGGCCCGGAAGCTGAACCTGAAGATCATGGAAATACCCATCCGCTACAAGAGCCGCGTCTACGGCACGACGAACATCTCGCGGTTCCGCGACGGCGCGCTCTTGCTGAAGATGACGGCCCTCGCGGCGCGCAAGATCAAGTTCGCCTAGGCGGGTGCCGCTCTCGCCGCCCCGAGCGCCACGTGCCCGAGACAACCTAGGGACGGCTTTTCTTCTCGAGAAGCCACGTGTAGTAGAGCGTCGCTACCGGAACCCGGGGAAGCCCGAGGCGATCTTCGCCGACCACGGCGAATCCAGCGTCCGAAAACGCCGATGCAACGGCGGACGGCGTGGTCACGTGGTGCTCTTCGATGTTCTTGAACCCGATGGCCCGAAAGCCGACGCCCATGGCTCGGTTGACCGCCGGCATGCCAAGCAAAAACAGCCCACCCGGCCGGAGAACGCGCGCCACCTCACCCAGGGCGCGGGGATACTCGTGCAAATGCTCGAACACGGAGAAGCTGACCGCCAGATCGAACAAGCTCGAATCGTACGGCAGATCGTAAACGCTGCCCCGACGTAGCTCCGCGTGAACCCCTTTGCGCTCGAGGGATGCCTTCGCGGCCTCTGGATCAGCGTCGAGGTCGATCCCAAAGAGCTCCCGCGTCGTCGGCGAAAGAGCCAGCAACACCGCGCCGGCTCCAAAGCCCACCTCCAGCACCCGATCGAACCGTCGATCGCCGAGGAGGCGAAGGCCCATATTGATGCGCTCCCGGAAAAGAATACCGACGAGCGGACGACGGTAAAATTCGACGGGATCGGTGAGCCCGCTTTTCGGGAGATCCGCAATGAGGCTGGCGGTGAGCTTTGGCATTAGGTCAAAGGTCGAACTGACCGAACGAATTCAGATCATGAAATGCTTCGACCAGGCGCGCCGCGAGGCCCTTCTCGCCGAGGTGCAACCACCCGCGCGGATCAATCACCTTTTTGTTCGGTTGATCGGGACCCTCCGGGTTACCGAGCTGTCCTTGCAGGTAGGCGCTCTTGGAATCCATGTACTTCTTGATGGGCTGAGTGAAGGCCCACTGGGTGTCGGTGTCGATGTTCATCTTGACGACGCCGTAAGAGACCGCCTCTCGAATCTCCTCACGCGACGAACCCGACCCTCCGTGAAATACGAAGTCGACGGGCTTGGGACCCGTCTTGCGCTCCTTCTGGATCGCATCCTGCGAGTTTTTCAGGATGACGGGGCGGAGCTTCACGTTTCCTGGCTTGTACACCCCGTGCGTGTTGCCAAACGACGCGGCGATCGTGAAATGGCCGATCGGCTTGAGCGCATCGTACGCCGCGAGCACCTCGGACGGCTGTGTATAGAGCTTCGCGTTGTCGACATTCGCGTTGTCGACACCGTCCTCCTCCCCACCGGTGACGCCGAGCTCGAGCTCGAGCGTCATCTTGATGGCCGACATGCGGCGGAGGATCCGCGCGCATATTTCGAGGTTCTCGTGCAGCGGCTCTTCGGAGAGGTCGAGCATGTGGGACGAAAACAGCGGCTCACCGTGCTCGGCGAAGTACCGCTCGCCCTGCTCCAGCAATCCCTCGACCCAGGGGAGAAGCTTCTTTGCGGCGTGGTCGGTGTGCAGAATGACGGGGACGCCATACGCCGCGGCGATCTGGCGGACGAAGTGAGCTCCGGCGACGGCGCCGGCGATGGCGCCCTTCTCGTTCTTGTTGTCCAAGAGCTTGCCGCCGAAGAAGTGCGCTCCGCTGTTGGAGAGCTGGATGATGATCGGGCTCTTCGCTTCGCGCGCCGCGGCGAGCGCCCCGGTCACGAAGTGCGAGCCAATCACGTTGACCGCCCGCAGGGCGCACGGAACGCTCTTCATGTATTCGAACGTCTCTTGGAGCGCCGAACCTGTGATCACGCCGGGCTTGAGCTTCATCTTGGGCATGGCCGAGCTACGTCCTCGTTCGCTTGGAAAGCGGTTGCGCCGGACCCCTAGCGATACGCTTGGCTGTCTGGCGGTGTGGCTGTTTTGCGGTCTACGCGATGCGCTCGCCTATTACCGTGCGCCTCCTTTGCGCGCAAGCATGCCGGCCGCACCGCTACCTGGTCGTCGCGCGGTGAAGCGTGCGTCGAACACGGTCGCTCAAGGGTCGATGGCCAGCCCGACGGTGCCGCCGAGCCACAGGGTCGGCGCGTTCCCGATAACCCCCTGCGGCGTAGCCCCGATTTCGCGTGTCAGGGGGAACACGGCACAGCGCGCTCCGACGAAGACTGCCAGGCGGCTCCAGGCATGGACCGAGGCGATCACGGCCGCTTCGACACCGGGCGCCACGCGCGCCGAATCTCGAGGGATCTTTACGCTCACACCGGTGTAGGCCTCGAACGCCGCGGAGAGCGTCAGGTCCGCGGCCAGCTCCAAAGTGCCGCGCACGAGGCCCGTGCGCAGCCCGATGACAGAAGGGACTCGGATCATCGACCCACGCACGCCGCCGGCCTCGAACGTCGTAGACGGATAGACGCCTGCTCCTGCCACCACGGCGAAGCGACCGGACCCGATCCGGACGCGCGCCTCCGCACCCGGCGAGAACAGGCTCGGCGCGCTCAGCACCTTTGGCGCACCCTGAACTGCCGCTCCAATTTCGATCCGGATGATGTGGCTGGCGCGGGGTGCGGCGGCAGGGGGGGTCCGGGCGGGAGGCGGCGGAGGGGAAGTCGCAGGAGGAGGCACGGGCTCCGGGGCGGGGGCCTCGCGCGGCCCGAGCTGGGGCGGCAGCAACGTCAAGACGATGAACTCCGCAACGAACCTCGCCCGCTTTTCGCAATCGCGCGCGGGATCGGTGTTCGTCCGCTCCACTGTCCCACGGTCGGTCGTGATCCGAACGCGGTATTGCTCGTCGAGATCGAGCACCGAAACCCGCGGCTTCGCTGCAAGCAGCTCCGGGGCTGCGCGCGGCACCATTTCGATCACGGTCGCCCACACCAATTCGGCCGCTGGGCATGCCGGGGGCGACGACGCTTCCTGA
>JALYHV010000425.1 GCA_030776205.1 Myxococcota bacterium
GTGGTGCTACGTTCTCATCGACGAGTTCCAGGACACCGACGAGACGCAGTGGTCCATCTTCCGGCGGGCGTTTTTCGGCCAGGGCGCGGCGAGCAGCATCCTTTGCCTGGTCGGGGACCCGAAGCAATCCATCTACCGCTTTCGCGGCGCGGACGTGCATACGTACTTGCGTGCGCGCGACGAGATCAGCGCCGCCGGGGGGGCCCGCGTCCCCTTGGACCAGAACTACCGCGCCACGGCGAGGCTCGTGGACGCCACGAACACGCTTTTCGACGCAGCCGCCGCGGAGCCGCTCTTCAGCGGCACTATCGCGTACACCGCCGTCACCTGCGGACGTCCCCTGCGCACCCTCGTCGACGGGGGTGGAGAAGCGGTCACTCCGGTGCACGTCCTTCGCTTCGGTGGGGAGGGACCGGATCCCATTCCGCTTCGCGCCTTGGGCGCGCGCATCGCCCGTGAGATCCGGACGCTCACCGATCCCGCGCGACCGTTCCGCCTCGACGGAAGGCCGCTCGAGCACCACGACGTTTTCCTCCTGACGCGCACCTCGCGCGAAGGACGCACGCTCGGAGCCGCGCTGCGCGCCGAAGGTGTCCCCTACGCGTTTTACAAGGAAGAAGGGCTCTTCCAGACTGACGAGGCGCGCGAGATCCGTGCGCTCCTCGTAGCCATCGACGACCCGACGCATCGGGCGAACCGCCTCGCCGCCTGGCTCACGCCGTTTTTCGGGTTGCCGCTCGCCTCGCTGCAACAAGCGCGCGATCTGCGCGGCACCCATCCCCTCGTGACGCAGCTCCATGCCTGGAGGGCTATGGCGCACGCGCGCGATTTCGACGGCCTGTTCGAGAGTCTGGTGAGCGACTCGGGCGTCGTCCGGCGCGAGCTGTTCTTCTCACAGGGAGAGCGGGAGCTCACGAACTACCTGCACGTCCTCGAGGCGTTGCTCGAACACGCCCGACACACCCAGGCCACGCTCCGTGACTTGGTCCACGAGCTCTCGGGGCTCATCGAACGCACCCGCTTGCCGCTCGATCTCGAAGGCAACGTCCAGCGGCTCGATAGCGAACGGCGCGCGGTGCAGATCATGACCATCCACAAGGCCAAGGGTTTGGAGGCGCCTATCGTCTTCCTGGCCGGCGGCTTCAAGGCAGGCCGGGGCGACGAGGTCCGCGTCTATCACGAGGCCGGTCGACGGCTCGCGTGGGTAGGTCGCCTGGAGGACGGCCCCGCTGAGGGCGAGGTGAAGCGGGAAGAAGACGAGGAAGAGCAGCGGCTCATGTACGTCGCCCTCACGCGGGCGCAGGGGCGCCTCTATCTTCCGTGCGCGGTCATGGAGGCGTCCGCGCGCGCGAGCAAGACGTCCCCCGGTGATGCGAAGAAGCTGCGGGGACCTTACGAGCGCGTGAATCGGCGCGTCGCTCGCCTGGTACGCGACGGCGAGCCGTCGATGTCCGTGGAGGACGTCGTCGTCGAGAGGCCAGAGGCGCCTTCGACAGATGTGCGGGCGGCAAGCACGGGGGAGAGCAGCGCGTGGACACCGCCGGCGGCGCTGCTGCGACCGGCGCATGACGAAGCCCCGTACGCCGCTCTGCGGGAAAACCGTGCCGGAGCTTTCGTAACCTCGTACACGCGCATGAAGAGCGGGCGCGGCTCGGTGCGCGTCGCCTCCATCGACGACCCCGACGAGGATCGCCGCGAGAAGGCGGTCGACGCGACCGACGAGCTGAGTCCGACCTCGCTGCGCGCCGCACGGACCTCCGGCATTTTCCTTCACGAGCTGCTCGAACGCGTTCCGGTCGAATCGTTCGCGGCGGCCTCGTTCGAGCCGTGGCGGCTGCGGCCCGAGGTGTCGTCGCTCGTGGCGGAAGCGGTCGCGATCCACCGCATCGAAGGTTCTCAGCGCGAGCACGCCGAGCAGATGGTGTGGAGGGCGTACACTACGCCGCTCGATCTGCCGGACGGCCGTCGCGTGGACGGCATCGCGCGTGCCGCACGCGTGGTTCGCGAAATGGACTTCGTCTTTCCGATCCTTGGGCCGGTCGAGGCAACGACCGCGGGCGTGACGTCCGGTGTGGCGATGTCGCCGCGTGGGTACCTGCGCGGTTCGATCGATGTGGCGTTCGAGCACGCGGGGGTGACGTATTTCGTCGATTGGAAGAGCGACTCGTTGAACTCGTTCGAGCCGGAGTCGCTGGCCAGGCACGCGCGCACGTTCTACGAACAGCAGGCCCAGCTCTACACACTGGCCATCGTCAAGCTCCTCGGCATCGGCTCGCGCGAGGAGCACGCCGCGCGGTTCGGCGGCGTCCTCTACTGCTTCCTGCGTGGAATGGGCTCGTCGGGACGGGGTATCTGGACGCTGCGCCCGAGCTGGGACGAGGTGCTCGGCTGGGAACGCGCGCTGCGTGCGCGTCCTGCCGTGCGGGGCGGGCTTGGCGCCGGGAACGCGACGGACTGGAGCGCCACGTGACCTACCTCACGCCCCACGGAACGTCTCGCCAGCGCTTCCTCGGCACGTCGGCGGAAGACGCCGCCGCGCGACCAGCCGTGGAGGCGCGCGAAGAGGACTTCGACGCCGTGTGCCTGGCCTACCTGGGGTGGGAGATGGCTCGCTCCGTGCCCGGTCTCACGCCAGTGGACAGCCGCGCCATCGCCTTGCTCGCCTCCATGTGCCTGACCGCGCTGCAGGCGGGGAGCACGAGGGTCTCGCTCGATGACGCGAGGCTGGCGCGCGCGCTGGAGGCCAGCGGCGCGGCCGACATGATTTCCGCGGTCAAATCCGTGCTGGCCCGCGCGCGCGCGGCGCTCCCCGCGGATCCGGTGACGCAAGTCCTCGGACGGTCCGCGGACCGCAAGCCGATGGTGCTCGAAGGCGACTGGCTCTACACGGAGCGAATGCGAGCGCTCGAGGAGCGCTTTTGCCGACGTGTCGTCGAGCGGCTTGCGAGCCCTCTCCCGGCGCGCGACGGGCGGTCGCTCGGCCGGGCGGTCGCCGCCGTAGTCGGCGGCCCTCCGCCCCTCACCGAGGAGCAGGGACGCGCCGTGCGCGCGGCGCTAACGTCGCCGCTGGCCATCATCAGCGGCGGGCCGGGCACCGGCAAGACCACCATCGTCGTCGCCATATTGCGCGCACTCGCGTGGATGGGCTTCCCCCTGGAGTCCGTCGCCGTCGCAGCGCCCACGGGAAAGGCCGCGCAGCGCCTCCAGCACGCGATCACCACGGGGCTCGCCTCCGCTCCGCGTGACATCGCCGAGGCCGGCCTGCGATTCATCGCGCCGGCACCACAGACGCTGCATCGTCTGCTCGGCTGGTCGCCC
>JALYHV010000426.1 GCA_030776205.1 Myxococcota bacterium
GGCCTACGCGGCGCGCGGCGAGGCGAGCAGCGTCGTCGCCCTCATCGAGAGGGAGCTCGCATTTTCCGACAGCACGATGCAGAAGGCACGCCTTTACGCGGAGCTGGCGCGCGTACAGCGCGAGAAATTGCGTGACGACGAGGCTGCGGAGACGAACGCGCGCACGGCCGTCGACCTCGATCCCACGAACAACGACGCGCTCCGTGTGCTGGGTGATATCGCGTTCGAGCAACGGCGATACGTGGAAGCGAGCAAGCACCTCGGCCAGCTCGTTGGGGGTGCGGGCTCATTGCCGACGCCGGAAGCCATCCGTCTTCTCACGAGGTTCGTCGAGTCGTATGGGCACACCGTCGCGTCGCACGCCCCACCATCGGAAAGAGGTCGCGATTCGGCGCCGCCAGTGTCCCGATCAATTGTGCGGGAGCACCCGCGCCTTGCGGCGGCCGTCGAGACGCTCGAGCAGATCGCACCGAACGACGCCGAAGCTTTGCTTCGGGTCGGGCGCGTGCTCCTCGATTGCGGCGATGCCGTCGCTGCTCATCGTACCTATGAGCGCCTGCTAGCACGCCACGGCGCGCGACTCGCGGTGGCCGAGCACTCCGAAGCGCTTTGGGGCCTCGGAGAGTCGCTGCGTCGAGTGGGCCAGCTGCAAAAGGCCGCGGAGTACCTGCAACAGGCGGCGGAGCTGGATCCGGCTAGCTCGGTGGCTCTCGAGGCGCTCGGTCGCGTTTACGAGCAGAACGGCGACTGGGACGGCGTGATTCGGACGAAGCAAAGCCGCCTGGACGTAGCGAGCGGCTCCGAGCGTTTCGACTTGCTCCTCGACATCGGCGACTTGGAGTTCAACAAGCTGAACGACCGAGTGCGCGCCAGCAAGACGTACGTCGCCGCGCTCGAGGAGCGCCCGGACGATCGCAAGCTGCTCACCAAGCTGATGCAGCTCTACTCGGAGGAAAAGGACTGGGCCAACCTCGTCGAGGTCGTCTTACGCCTGGCGGACTTCGTCGATGATCCCAAACAGCGTGCAAAGTACCTGCACACGGCGGCGATCATTACCGCGCGCCAACTCGGCGACGTAGACGACGCCATCCATTGCTACGACCGCGCGCTCGAGTTCGATCCCACGCTGACCAAGGCCGCGGACGAGGTCATTGCTCTTCGCCTACAGAAAGGCGATCACGACGGCGTCGAGCGCTTACTGAAGACGGAGCTCGCACAGGCCAAGCAGGCCGAGGACCGGGATCGCATCGTCGCGCTGCTCGACAGGCTCGGCCACCTCTACCGCACCTTGCTCAATGAGCCGGAGCTCGCCATAGACGCGTACGAAGCCGCGCAGGCGTTCGACGCCGAAGGAAAAGAGCGAGGTGAGATCCTGGCCGAGCTCTATGCCAGCGACGTCACCAAATACCTAGACAAGGCGGTGAAGGCGCAAGCGCAAATCCTGCGGCACAATCCCTTCCGGCTTGAGAGCTACAAACTTCTTCGCCGTCTCTACACGGAGGCCCGCAAGCCCGACCCCGCGTGGTGCCTGTGCCAGGCGCTCAGCGTCTTGAATCGCGCGGACCCCGACGAGGAGCGCTTTTACCGCCGGCATCGCTCGGACAACGCAGCGCAAGCGCAGTCAATCCTCGACGAGACCGATTGGGCGGAGCGCCTGGCGCACGGAGACGGCGATCCCTTGGTCACGCGAGTGTTCGCGGCGATCCAGCCGACCATCATTCGGTCTCGAGCCCAGCCCCTCAGCGCCATGGGGTACGACCCGGCGCAGCGGATAGACATTGCGCGTGAGCCGCATCCGGTCACACAGATGCTCCATTACGTGCAAGGCGTCTTTGGGTTCGAGGCCCCCCCCGTATTCCAGAATGCCGACGAGGCCGCCGGTCTTGGTTTCGTCCACGCACAGACGCCGGCTGTCGTGCTCGGTCGTGCGGCTTTCGAGAGCGCGGTTTCGAACCAGTCGCTTGCCTTCGTGACAGCTCGGCACCTTGCGTACTTTCGACCCGGATACTACGTCCGGCACCTCGTCCCGACTGGGACCGGTCTGAAGGCATGGCTCTTCGCCGCGATCAAACTGTGCATTCCTCAGTTCCCGATCGCGCCGGACCTCGAGGGGCAGGTGAACGAGGCGCTGGCCTTCGTCGTCGCCGATTTCCACGGTCTTCAGCGGGAGATGCTCGCCAGCACCGTCTCCAAATTATTGCAGTCGGGCGCGGCGATCGATCTGAAGAGGTGGGTAGGTGCGATCGATCTGACCGCCGACCGCGCCGGCTTGTTGTTAGCGCACGACCTAGGAACCGCAGCGGAGGTCATCCGCGCGACCGAGGACGCGGCGAGCGTGTCCGTCAAGGAGCGCATGAAAGAGCTCGTACTTTTCAGCATCGGCGAGCAGTACCTGGCGTTGCGCGAAAAACTGCTGATCACCCTAGAATCGTAAAGCTTGGCATTCCGACCGGAAGACTTGAGTCTACCGCGTGAGTTGGTAGCGCTCCGCGATGGCTTTCGTACCTTTTTCGCGCGCCCGCTGCTGCATCTTGGCGATGCTGCTCGTGGCGTGTGCCAAAGACGTGCCGCACGCCGAGCGCGGTGCCGACGATCGCCTGCACGGCATCTCCACCCGGCAGGACGCCTCACCGGCTGACTCGGGGCGCGCCAGCCCTCCCGTACCCCAGGCGCCGCCGGGGCCTCCGAGCGACTGCAATGTCGTGCTGCTGTCGATCGACAGCTTGCGCGCCGATATGCCGTGGACCGGCTACCCCCGTCCGATTGCTCCGAGCCTGGCCGCTCTCGAAAAATTGGGGGTGGATTTCACCCGCGCGTACGCCGTGTCCTCGTATACGTCGATGAGCCTGGGAGGGCTGCTCTCAGGCAGGCTGCCTTCAGAGCTGAATCGGAGCGGGTACTTCTTCGGCACTTACCGAGGGGATGTGTTCTTTCCGAAGCTTCTGCAGAAAGCGGGAGTGCGGACCATGGGCGTGATGGCCCATATGTACTTTAAGTCCGCAGGCTTCGATCAGGGGTTCGACGAGTGGAGCCTCGTGCCCGGCTTGACCTTCGATCCCAGCACCGACCGCGACATTACGTCGCCAGGCTCGGAGGAGCTGGCCGAACGGCTGCTCGGCGCTCCGGAGAACGACGTGCGGCGCTTCTTCTTCTGGGCGCACTTCCTCGACCCGCACGACCTCTACATGCGCCACGCGGGCATCGACTGGGGCAATGGCCCGCGAGACCGCTATGACGCGGAGGTCACCTTCACCGACCGCTACATCGCCAAGCTCCTCGAATTCATAGCGGCTCGTTCGTGGGCGGCTCGCACCGTGATCATCGTTACCAGCGATCACGGCGAAGAGTTCGGCGAGCACGGCATGACGCGGCACGGCTTCGAGATCTGGGAGACGCTCGTGCGCGTCCCGCTGCTCGTAGTCGCGCCCGGCGCACCGCCGCACCGCATCGACGTACCGCGCAGCGACATCGATCTCGCGCCGACCATTCTCGAGCTCTTCGGCCTCCCGCCGGACCCGTCGTTCGAGGGCAAGTCGCTCGTGAACGAGGTTTACGGGAGAGCGGCGCCGCCTCGCGACGTCATCGTCGACCTGCCGATGACGAGTGACAATGGAAAGCGCCGCGCGATCATTCGGGGTGACCAAAAGCTTACTTGCTTTGACGACAATTATTGCAAGCTGTACGACGTCATCCGTGATCCGCTCGAGCGCCAACCCTTGCTCAAGGGCGAGGAATATCGGGAAATGAAGGAGCGCTACCACGCGGTCACGAGAGCCATCAAGGAGCGGGCGCCTTATGCCTGCAGCGGCGAATGCCTTAACGGCGGCTATCGCAAGAAATAGCTGCACGGGAACCGCATGAGGGTCGTCGCCATTCCATGCCTCAAGGACAACTACGCGTATCTGGTAATCGGTTCGGGTGGTGAGGCGGTCGTCGTGGATCCATCGGAAGCCGCACCGGTGCTCGCGGCCATGCGCCGCGAGGGCGGGCGCATGCAATCCATTTGGTGCACGCACCACCACCTCGATCACGTGGGTGGGATAGCCGAGCTGTCCCGCAATGGTGCGCTCCCTGTCGTGGGACACTCCTCGGATCGCGGCCGCATCCCCGCGTTCACCCACGGCGTCGACGACGGCGACATCGTTCGTGTGGGGGACCTCGAGGCGCGATGCCTTCACGTCCCCGGTCACACTGCTGGAGCGGTGAGCTACTTCGTGAGTGACGGGCGTGGCGACAGCGTGATCTTCACGGGCGACACGCTATTCGTCGCGGGCTGCGGCCGTCTTTTCGAGGGTACGGCGCGTCAAATGCAGGCGTCACTGACCCGCCTCCTGGAGTTGCCTGGCGAGACGCGGCTCTACTGCGGGCACGAGTACACCGAGGCCAATTTGCGCTTCGCGTCCGCGCTCGAGCCGTCCAACGAGGACGTGGCGCGTGCCCGGCGGCGGACCGAGCGCCTGCGGGCCGTCGGAATGCCGAGCGTTGGAACAGAGCTCGGCAGCGAGCTCCGCTACAACCCGTTTCTCCGTGTGCGATCTCCAGAGCTGCGATTCGCGCTCGGCATTCCTGCCGAAGCCGACGACGTCGCCGCATTTGCTGCCGTCCGTGCGGCGAAGGATGCCGCTCGCACATAGGTCGAGCGCGCGAGGCTATGCCCTGAGCTGTTGCTCGACTTCGCGCGGAGCACTGCCAGCTGGCAGCGCGCGGTCGGCGCGCTGAGCCGACCCCCATACCGCCTTCTGGGCACCGCTGAGGTCGATGATCCGCAGCCATCCCAGCACCCGCACGAATTGATAGGTCGGGTCGACCTCGAACCAGCGCACGGCAAAGTTCGGCGATTGCCCCCACTTGTGATGGTTGTTCTGAAAGAGCTCGCCCATCGTCAAAAAGTCGAAGGCGAGCGTGTTCTTCGAGTTGTCCTCGCTGTCGAAATTCCGGTAGCCGACCTTGTGCCCACCGTAATTCACGATCGCGCCGTGGACCGGGCCGAGAAGGCAGTGAAACGGCAGAAGCAGGAACATCCACCAATGCGTGGCGAACGCGACATAGAGCGCGGCGTACAGACTCACCCATGCCAGCGAAAGCCACCAACTCGACATCGTGTTGTCCAGGAGCGGCCACTCGGGGTAGCCCCCTTCGAACCGCGGGTCGACGGGGACGCGGCGGTACTTGATGTCCTCGTACTGCGTCTTCGTGCGCCACATCATCATGAAAAAGTTCTTCTGCTGGACAGGGGAATGCGGGTCGCGGGGCGTGTCGCTGAACGCGTGATGCATCCGATGCATGATCGCGTACGCACGCGGGCTCAGGTAGCTCGGTCCGGCGATGAACCAGGTGAGCAGGTAAAACACCCTCTCCCAGCTCTTGCCCATGGTGAATTGTCGGTGCGCCCCGTACCGGTGCAGGAAGAAGCTCTGAAACAGGACGGAAAGCTGCCAGTGGATGACGAAGAACAGCGGGATGGCCACGAGGAGAACGTACGATGACATCACCCCCAGCGCTGCCACGATTGCGTCATCTCGCCGGCGTTCCTCCGCGGCGGGGACCTCTCCCCCGCGACAAAACGGCCATTCTGGCGCCCTTTACTCTGAGGCGGCCCCGTCGTCCTGGCCAGCCTTGGCCGCTATGGCCGCAATTCGCTCGCGCTCACGCTCGAGCCAGGGCGCGAGGGTCCTCCGCAGCCGGGCGTCCGCGAGCCAATGCGCCGAGTGCGTCCGCGCGGTCACGAACCCGCGGGCCCGCTTGTGCTCCCCGCCCGCCCC
>JALYHV010000427.1 GCA_030776205.1 Myxococcota bacterium
GGCAAGCCGAGCGTCACGCCTCCGATTCCGGCGAGAAAGTGACGGCGCTGCATCGCGAACGGTCTCGGTGTGCTCATGGTCAGTTCACCCCCGGCGCGCGAGCGAGGAAGTTGTCGTTGGTGGTCAGCTTGAGGAGCAGGTCTTTGATGCTCAACCCGCTCGCCAGCGACTGCTCCGCCAGGTAGGTGATGGTCGCGTCGTCGCCGGGGAGCAAGACACCGGTCGCGGCGTCCGCCACCGGACGCGCGTAGACGTACGACGCCCAGCTCTGCACGTAACAGGAGTGCGCTTGCGGGCTCTTGGCGATGACCTTTCCGAAGTCGAGCGCGTTATTGTAGCTCTGCGGGCCATACGGAGCGGAGAACGGGTAGGTGTCCGCGGCGTTGACCGTCTGGCCGCGATCGGTCGTGCGATAGCCGCCGACCGCGTCGTAGTTCTCGAAGGCGAAGCCCGCGGGGTTGATGAGCGTGCTGTGGCAGCCGGCGCCGCACGTGCCCGCCCCGGTGAAGCTGTCGACGCGGACGCGGTCGGGCTGGTTGGCCGTGGTGACGGGGAGCGGCTTGGCGAGCGGCGAAGGCGGTGGCAAAACGACGCAGAGCACGCGCTGGTTGACGAAGACGCCGCGGTGGATGCTGTCCACGTCGCTCGCAGTGGCCTCGGCCGCCAGAAACCCGAGCTGCGTCAAGAGACCGCCGCGCTGGCTGGGGTCGAGGTTGACCTGCTGGAAGGCGCCCGTGAACGTCCCCTGCAACCCGTACGTCGGTGCCAGCAGACCGTTCACGAACGACACCGGCGACGTGTAGATGTCCGCCACGCCCTTGCCGCTGTCGAAGATCCAGTCGAGAAACGAAAGGTGCTCCTGGCGCATCGCCACGCCCGTCGCGGCGGTGAACTTGGGATACGCCACGGGGTCCTTGGCCAGGCCGTCATAAACGCCCATGCGGTACATCTGGAAATGAAAGTGCTCCGTCGCCGCTTTGGCCGCCGGCGTCGTCAGCAGGCGCGCCGCCTGCGCCGACAGGTCGGCCGCGTTGGCAACCTTGCCCTGCGCCGCCGCATCGAGCAGAGCCTGATCGGGCATCGTGTTGGTGAGCGCGTACGAAACTTTGGCAGCCACCTCGTAGTCCGTCAGCGCCACGCGGTTGTTGACGACCTGGTTGCTGAGCTCCATCCGGTAAATGAAGTACGGCGACTGCAGCATCAGCTGCAGCACCAGCTCGGCCCCCGTCGCGAAGGCGTCCGTCCCGCCGAGCAGCGCCAGCCCCTGACCGAAGAGCGTCGTGTGCTGCTGCACCTCGGCGTCGGTGAGCGGCCGCCGGTACGCGCGAAGACCGAGGTTCTGGATGAACGCCTTGGCCTTGCCCGCCACGTCCGCCGGAGCGCTCGCCGGAACGAGACGCGAAAGGAGCGCCGGCGTCGACGCCACGGTGTGCGCATACTGCTCCGCGATCGTCTGAAGGTTCTTCCAGAGCTGATCGGTTACGAAGAGCGAGTCGGCCTGGTTGTCGTAACCGACCGTCGTATCCCCCGACAGCGTCGTGTCGGCGAAGCTCACGTCCGTCAGGCCGAGCAGGTCCCTGTATGTGTTGACGAGCTGCGCGTGGCTCAACCTCGCCAGTCGCGACGACGGCGTCAGCGTCACCGGCGGAGCGCCCCCACTGCCCGACGGCGGGCTTACCGCCCCGCCATCGCTCCCGAGCTCTCCCACACCGGACAATCCCGAGCCGCCGCCCACCGTGCTCGAACCCGCGCCCCCCGATGACGCGCCGGCCATACCCCCGCCGGTCGGATTCGCAGGAGAACCGCCCGAGCATGCGCTCACTGCGAGCAGCAAGAGCGAAAAGTGCAAACGAGAGACGCGTTGCCAGCTTTGCTCCATCACCGCCCGTCAGTATCCGGACCTGTCCAATGCGGCTCACCCGCGCCGTGCGTCATGAGTCCACCTACTCACGTGCGGGCCTCCTCGCGACACGGCCCTTCGGACGTGGACTGGTCTCCGCGCACGCCGTATCGTTTGTGCTGCGGCCTTGCGATGCATTCCCGTCGTTCAGCCCTCTTCACAACGTTGTTCTGGACGGCGGGTTGCGGAGACGTCAGCGTCCCACTTCTGGTGCGGCTCTCGTCCGGCGGCGGCGCAGATGCGAATGCGTCGGTGAGCGTCCCGTCCACGGACGCCAGCCTGGACGCGACTCTCGGTGATGACGCGGGACCGCCGGTCGCCGCGGCGGACGAGGGGGGCGCCGAGGCGACCGCTGGCGCGGGGCCGCTGGGCGCGTTCGGTGCGGTGTCGCTCGTCGTGCCCCTTTCCGACCCCAACGCCGATGACGAAGACCCGACCTTCACCGGAGATCAACTGCAGCTCTATTTCATGTCCAATCGCACAGGCAGCCAGGACATCTGGTCGTCCAAGCGGAAGGCGCTGACCGACCCGTGGGGCCCGCCCGTGCGTGTCTCGGAGCTGAGCACGCCGGCCACCGATCGCGGACCGGCCGTGTCGCTCGATGGTCTCACGATTTGGTTCAGCAGCAACCGTGACGACGACGCTGGCACCGGCATGGACATCTGGGTCTCTTCGCGCCCCAACGTTCTGGCGCCGTGGGCCCCCCCCACGCGCGTGACGGAGTTGAGCTCCTCGGGGGCGGACGAAGCCCCCGCGGTGGATGAGGCCGCGCTGGTCATCGTCTTCATGTCGGACCGCGCCGGCGGCATCGGCGGGCTGGACCTCTACATGGCCAGCCGAACGACCGTGTCGGCGCCATGGGGTCCGCCCGTCAACCTGGTCGACATCAACACGACGGGTGACGAGTGGGACCCGTTCATCGGAGACATGGACCGGCAACTCTTCTGGGCGGCGAACAAACCCAAGGAGGAAATCCGGCAGTCTACGCGGAGCTCGTCGAGCCAACCGTTCCCCCATTATCGCGTGCTCTCCGAGCTCGGAACACCGGATTTCGACCCTACGTTTTCGATCGATCTCCGGCACGTGATGTTCGGGTCCAGCCGCTCGGGAAATCAGGACATTTACGAGGCGTTTCGGTGAAGACACCCTCCCGCCCGCCGATCTATCGAGTGTCCCGTGAGCCATCGGCAGACGGTTCCGACACTGGTGGCAAGACGGAGCCAAGCGTGAACGCCGCCACCCCGCGCCAGCCTTCCAATCCGATGCACCGCACGAGCCACCCCTCCAAGGAGGGTGTGGTCCATGTGCTGCCGCTTGCCCGGACGGACGCGGCGCTCGTCGGATCGCTCAAGCTGGGGGAGATCGGCTCGGCGGATCTCCTGTTCGAGCGTTACGGAGGGTACGTCGAGAGGCTGGTCGTGCGTGTCCTCGGCATCGATTCGGAGGTGCCAGACATCATCAACGAGGTCTTCGCAAGGACGCTGGAGAGCGTGCACAGTCTGCGCGATCCGGCTGCCTTCAAGGGCTTTATCGGGAGCATCGCCATCTTCACGGCGCGTGTTTTTCTCCGCAAGCGGAGGACGCGCCGGCGCTGGTTACGGTTCGTGTCGCCGGAGGAGCTGCCGGAGATGCCCGCGACCAACGCTCTACCCGAAGTGAGCCAGGTGCTGGCACGGACCTATGTCGTCCTCGACACCCTCCCAGCCGACGAGCGGATCGCCTTCGCGCTGCGGTTCGTCGATGGCATGGAGCTCACGGCCATCGCCGAGGTGGTGGGCGTGTCACTCGCCACCGTCAAGCGGAGGCTCAGCCGGGCGCAACAGCTCTTTGGCGCGGCTGCCGAGCGCGATCCGCTTCTCCGAGAGCACCTTGCCGACGAAGCGCAGCGGAGATCGCAATGAGCTCGCCCGGCGGTGCGTGGGAAGAGCTGCGTGCGGAGCAAGACCGGGAGCGGGAACGCGCTCAGTTTCTTCCCATCGCCCGGGCACTCCGCAATTCCTGGCGGCCGCCTCGTCGCATTGGAGTGCCTGTTTGGCGGCTCTCCGCGGCGGCGGCGTTCGCGGTCGTCTGCACGCTCGCATGGCGGCTCGCGCCCCATTTGCGCGGCCATGAGAACGTCGCCTTTTTGATAGGATCAGCCAGTGAGCCAGGGCAGGTGGGCGCTTGGATCGCTGCCCCCAGCGGGGACGCTCTGCCCCTGCAGTTCTCCGACGGGACCCTGTTCACCCTGGCCGCCGGTTCGCGCGCCCGTGTCAGCGCGGTCGGCGTCAATGGCGCACGAATCGTCGTCGAGCGGGGCCGTGCGAGCGCTTCGGTCGTGCACCGCGCCTCGAGTCACTGGCTGGTCGACGTGGGGCCGTTCGCGGTCAACGTCACCGGGACGCAATTCGACGTGAGCTGGGACGCAGACGACGAGGTCTTCCGGCTCGCGCTCCGCGAAGGCTCCGTCCTCGTGTCCGGTCCGTGCTTGCGCGCGCCCCGCCCGATCGACCGCGGTCACGTGCTCCGCGTGCTCTGCAAGGGCGGGCGCGAAGAGATCGTCGAGACTCGCGCGGACAACGAAGGATCCGACTTGCGTCGGAGTCCTCCAGTTGCAGCAGCGGACGTGGCGCAGACCTCGGACGGCGCTCACCACGATGACGCGCTCGCGCCGCCGGAGCTCCTGCCTCGCCGTGCAGACGGAGCGAATCTCGCGGATAAGGCGCGAGCGGCTTCCTCGAGCTATCCGGCGAGCTCACTGGTGGTTCACACCGAAACGTGGCGCCGGCTCATCGTGGCTGGGCGGTATCGCGAAGCGCTGGACCTCGTGGAGCGGACTGGCTTCGAGCAGCAATGCGCAAAGGCTTCGGGGGCCGATCTGCTCGAGCTGGGCGACGCGGCGCGCTTTGCCGGAAATCCCCTCCGCGCCCGCCAGGCTTACCTCGCCGCGAGAGCCAAGCTGCCGGGTGGCGGGCGGAGCACCTACGGCTTGGGCTTGACGGCATTCGACAGAGAGAAGGACTTCGCGTCGGCCGCCCGCTGGTTCGATACGTATCTCAACGAGCAGCCCGACGGTCTCCTGCGGAGGGAAGCGGAGGGGCGTCTGATGGAGTCCTGGCAGCGCGCAAACAATCGCGAGAAGGCGCGCGAATCGGCCGAGCAGTACCTCAGAGACTATCCCGACGGGACCCAGGCACCCCTCGCTCGGCAGCTTGCGACGCACTGATGCCGAGAGGCGTGCCCGCCGCCGCACGCACGCGCGGGAGAGCCGCCGCCGTGCTCCTGCTGCTTGTCACGGTCGTGTTCTCTTTCGTGTCGCGGGCGAGTGCTGCGCCGGAGGATCCCGCCTCCCGCGTCATCCTGCTCATTGCCGCGCCGCAGGACCCGACGTGCGAGCGGATCGGGGCCGAGCTCGCCGCGTTGGGTTACGATGTCAAGACCATCCAGGAGCGACGGTCGGCCTCTGCGCCGGTCGGCCTCGACGAGCTGGAGCTTCTTTCGCGCACGGTTGACGCCGCCGCGACCATCGGCGTTGACCTCGGCACTGGGGAGACGCGGGTGTGGACGATGGGACGCACGTCGGGACGGATCACCCTCCGCGTCGTCCTGCCCCTCGAAGGAGAGCCGGCCGTCGCCGCAATGCGAGCCGTGGAGGCGCTGCGGACGCTGCTCAATCGCCCAGACGAGCGCGCGACGCAGCCATCGCCGCCCGTCCTTCCAGCTCCCGCTCCAGTTGCGTCCGACGCATCCGGGCACGACACGGCGCCTGGCAGCGGCGAGCCGAGGTCGGCGGCTGCCGCCATCCCGTTGGCGAGCCTCGCGGTCGGTCCGGCGCTGGCGGTGAGCCGCGGAAGCTTCAGCCCGTCGTGGCAGGGTGTGATGGGGCTGCACTGGCTTTTCGGCCAGCGCCTCGGTATCGAGATCCTGGGCGTCGTTCCCGTTACGGGCGGCAAGTGGCAGGAGAGCGAGGGCTCCGCCAGCCTCACCCTCGCGATCGCGGCCGCCGGCCTCCATTTTCGCGCGCTCGCGTGGCGGTGGGGCGTCGTCGACATGGGCGCCGGCTTGGGCGCCGCATGGCTTCACGCGCAGAGCTCGCCCGGCCCGGGCTTCGCCGGCAGAACGAACGACACGGTCGTAGCGAGCCCATTCGCGCGCCTCGGCTACGCCGTTCCGTTCGCCCGACTGATCTGGCTACGTGCCGACGTAGCCATGTTCGTCACCCTGCCGCGCCCCGTTTTCACGGTTGCCGAACGGGCGCTGAGCTCAGGCTGGCCCACGCCCGTTGCCTCTGTGGGCGTCGAAGTCGCGCTTCGTTGAGGGCTCAGGACCAGAGCGACTCGCGCAGCGACTGAAGCATCCCTTGCGCCTCGTTGCGCGTCGGTACGCCGAGCTCGCGCGCGACGGACGCCTCGGGCGCTACCGACGTTTCCCGCCAGAGCTCTTCGGCGCCGCGACGCCGCGCAAGCGAGACGCGGCGCCGTGCGTCCTCGTCGAGCTTCCCGTCGAGCCATTCGGCCAACTCCCACGAGAGCTGCGCATGGCGCGCCTCGTCTCGTGCAATGGGCTTCATCGCTTCGCGAAAGCCCGCGTCGCCCGCGCGCTCCGCCTGCACCGCCGCCACCGCTGCCCCGAACGTCTCTCGCACGCACCCCTCGATGGCGTTCTCAATCGCTATCTCCTCGAGCGAGCGGACGCCCAAGGCCTCCACCCGCGGCCGATCGACGACGCCGCCGCAGCGTGCCGCGAGCGCGCCGATTCGATCGGCGTGCCGGACCTCGTCTAGGGCTGCCCGACGCGTGGCCTCGCGCAGCCTTTGCGGCGCGCCGTGCGCTTCGAGCTCGCGCGTCAACCTCTCGAAAGCCGGGACGGACGCGGCCTCGAGCCAGGCCATTTCGGCGAGGTACCGCGCCACCGCGTCGCCCGCGCGCAGCCGCTCGTTTGCGGGAAGACCCTCGGGCCGTCGGCCGGTCTGGCAGGGTACCCCGTTGCACCGCAGTGTCGGCGGCGATCCTGCCGTCACAAAGCAAGAGATGGCCGGCTGATTCGGACATAGCGCGGTGCACTGCGCACGGGTGAGGGCGCCCCCCACGCCGGGATTGCACGAGCTGATGTCACCCGCTAGCGCATACGTATAGCCGCAAACGATGCCTGACGTCGGCGTCTGGGAGGCCAGCGTGCAGCCCGCTCCCGGTCCGCTGTCGGAGCCGCTGCTCGATCCCGACGCAGAGCCACTGGTCGAGCCGCTCTCGGCGCCGCTCGTAGATCCAGAGCTGGCCCCACTCATTGCCCCGCCCTCGGCCCCGCTCGCGTCTCCGGAGCTGGATCCACCGGTCGATCCGCTGGCCGATCCGGAGACGGCCCCGCTGCTCGGATTGGAGCCGCTCGAGCCGGCGGAACCGCTCGAATTGCCAGTCGCCGGCGTGCCCGAATCGCCGAGTCCCGCGGAGACAGCCGTTCCCCCGCAGGCTACGAGCGTGAAGGGCACGAGGGCTGCTCGGCGAAGCGCTTGCGATACGAGGTGTCGATGCATACGCGGTCATCTGCAATGGACGTGCCCGGAGGCCTGGGCGCGAATCGGCTTCCGCGCGCGTCCACGGCCGCCGTTCCGGACATTTTCCGTGCCACATCGTGCCAGCCAGGACGACCGAGTCCCAGCCCCCTCGGAGCGCTCGATCAGCGCGGGCGTCTTCGAACGCCGACGAGGGCCCAGGCCAAGGCGGCCGCGACTGCGCTCGGCAGGCCGGATTGTCCGGCGCCCGTCGGAGTCGTTGCGCAGGACGCTCCCGTCGCGTGGACCCTTGTCCCCTGGGGGTCGTCGTCGCGGGGAACGACGGATGGCGCGGAGGAGGGAGCAGGAGCGGGAGCCGCCTCCTCAGTCGCGCCGTCGTCGACCGAAGCATCGACGAGGGCGGCCGCGCCGGAATCGCCAGGCGCCCCCGCATCGAGCGGGCCGCTCTCGGCCATCGGGAAGGCAGCGGCCGCGGCGAACGCGGAAAGAGCAAGCTCGTGGTACGCAGCGAGCCGCGGGCCGATGGTGTCCGCAACGAGCGAGTCGGCGCACACGGCCGTGCCCGGGGCGGCGAGGTTTCCGAGCGACACGATGCCAACGAGGGCGCCGGTGGTTGCCGAAAGGATGGCGCCCCCGCTGTCGCCCTGGCAGGTCACGGGGGCAATGCGCATCGCCCGGACCGGCGCGAGCTGTGTGTTGTTCGAAGGCACATCCGGCCCGATGCCGACCACGGCGACTCCGCGCCGAGTTCGAAGTGCCAGCGTGTCGTAGGTCACGCTGGTCAACCCGTAACCCGACACGGACACCGTCTCGCCGACCCTCGTCGGTGTGTCGAGCCGCACCGGCAGCGGAACAAGACCGGCTATGGGCTGGCTCAGGACGACGAAGGCGAGGTCGTCGCGGCACGCGGAGGTCGTGTGCGTCGAGAGAATCTGCACGCCGACGGCATCAGGACTGCCGATCCCCAGCGCGCCAGCGTCGCTCCCTCGGTCCGCGTAAAACGCGAGGCTGCTCGGCGCGAGATCATTACCGATCTGCCCGCCGCCCCCGCTCCCGAGGATGAGATCCCCCGCCGCTGTGCACGAAAACGCGCCTGCGGACGACTGCGCAACGCAGTGTCTCGCTGTCACGGCCAGCGTCGGCGCGACCAGCGCCGCCGAGCACGCCCCCTCCGGACCGCGCAGATAGAGAACGGGCGAGTCGATGGCCTCGACCACCGTACCTCCCACAATCGCTTGGCCCGATCGATCCAGCGCCGTGTCCCGTTCGGCTCCGCCACACTGCCAGAGCGCAAGGGCGAACCCCCCGGCGACGGCCGAGCGCACGCGGTGCGAGGCGGCTAAAAGCCGCTGTAACACGAGAACGTCCCGCTCAGGGTTGGTCCGCCGCCGTCCGTTCCCACGAGGCTCAGCACGTCGTAGGCGTAGCTGGAACTCAGATCCGGATTGCGCGCGACGCAGTAGATGCTCCCCAGTCCGACCCGCGCGCCGGTCGCAAGCGTGAAGTCAGGCGGGCCGAGGGCGCCGAGCAGGCGGATCGTTCCGGTCGGTGCTCCCAGGGCGCCGAAGATGCTCCCCATGTCGCTCGGGCCCACGTTGTACGGACTCCCGGAAAGGAGCCGCAGCATGCCCTGCGCGACGTTTGCTCCGGTGCGGTTGGTCACCCTCCCCGCGGCGACCAGCGAGTCGACGGCGAAGTACATCGCGTCGTAGAAGTTTTCCTGACCGAGCGCCGCCGGGTCGTTGAACCGACCGATGAATCGGTTCTCGTACTGATGGAGCACGGTCTTGTCCGTCGCGGCCGCGACGCCCACGCCAGCGACGCGCATCCTCTTGGCTTCGCTCGTCGATGGGCCCCCCGCGTTGATCCAGTTGAGAAACCCCGTGGACCCCATGTTGTAAGGGCCGACCAGGTAAAATGGCTTGGGAGGAGTCGGATTGGCGCTGGTTGGCGTCTCCAGCGTCTGGACCACGATGACGAACTCGGTGGCTGCGAAGGAGATGACCAAATTGGGCTTGAAGGCCGCGAGCGCGCTGACCGCGGAGTCGATCTTGATCTGCGCGAGCGGCGTGCCGTTCAAGGTCGAGTCGATGACGACGTTCAGGTAGTTCCCCGCGGCCTGGTTCTGGTCGACGGTCTGGCCGTTCCAGCGCAGGAGCGGCAGGACGGCGGCCGCAAGGTCTTGCGTCACCGTTGCATTGGCCGTCACCGTGGCGAGACGGATCGGCGCCGAAGGCCCCACGCTCTGGGAGCTCCGCACGTAGGCTTCCAGGCGGGAGAACACCGCCCCGTAGGCCGTTGCGTCGTCACTTGGCTGGCCCAGCATGTGCCAGAGAAGCTGGTCGCTGGGCAGCGACGTGAGCGTCGAATCGGCGCCGTACGGGTTGATGACGAAAATCCTGTTCGGCTGCGCATCCTTGATGAACATGGTCTTAAGGCGCGCCGAATCAAGGGGCGCTACGACGGCGGGGACGCGAACGTCCGTGACCAGGTGGCTCATCACAGTGTCCACGTTCGCATCCACGTTGCACACGACGGCGACCGGCATTCGCTGGCCGGTGGAGGGCCCGATGGGTATGCCGGATGCGAACGTGAACTCCTCGATAGCGAGACGATAGTTGAGGTAGCTGGGATGACTCTGGATCCCGCTGGGCGGCAGCGTGGCGAACGCTCCGATGAACACGGGCGGCCACGTTGCACCGCTGTAGTCACCCACGACGAGCGGGCACTCGTCGGTCGTGAGCTGCACGCATGAGTGGGAGTCCACGTCGCACGCGACCTCGCTGTGGGACGCGCTGGCGGCGGTGCAGTCCGCAGCGACCTTGCATCCACTGCCGACTGCGTCCGGCGGCGGCGCTGTCTCCGCGACCATTCCTGAGTCGTCGCTGGCGTCGAGGCCCGCATCGACGCCCGCTTCGCGAACCGGCGGCACGGCCGCAACGCACGTCCCTGCCTGGCAAACATGGTTGGCGAAGGCGGACCCGCGGGCGCTGCACTGTGCGGTGGATGTGCACTGGTCCGCGTCGGCGTGGAACAGGAGAGAACAGCCGCCCAGGGCCACGGCGGACAGGAGAGCGCCGGCCCCGGACGGCCAGGGAAGCACGGGCTTCGTGTGGTTGGCCATCGCTCGCTTAGTCGGTGCCGCTGTCTGCCGCGCTGTCCGCGGTCCCACCGTCGCCGCCGCTGCCGGCGTCGGGAGCGCACGTGTCGTACGTAAGCGCCGAGGACGTCACCGTCCCGGGGACCGAGGCGGCCATGGCCTGGAGCCTTGCGTTGATGGCGTCCGTCTGAGGGGTAGTGAGCGGCGGGGCCGCCTGGTCGGAGAGCGCTTGCACGACCGCAGCCGAGTACAGCTCGCTGAGAATCTGGAGATCAGAGGTCGTGAAGACCTGCGACCAGAGCGGCGCCGGAACGAGGCCGAACGTGACCCCACCGGCGTCGTTTCCGGGCTGAGGGCAACCGAAGAAGTCGAGGGTGAAGGTAAGGAGTCCGTTGGCGTAATCGTCCGATTGCGAAGCGGTCAGCGACGTCGGCGACGCCATTTGGCTGATCCGGCAGTCGGACGACAGCGCGACAGCGAAGTTCATCGCGATCGCACCGGCCCAGTTAGCTGGCCGATCCGGACACTCGGGCGGGCTCGAAATCTCGCATGCCGCCGCGTCAGAAGCGATGGCCCAGTCCGAGTCGAGCGCGCCGCACATCTGAAGCCGTGGGATCGTCACGGGGCTGGACGCTTCGGCTTCAGGCAAGCCGCTGTCCGCGGGGCTGCCGGCGTCCATGGAACCCGTTGAGGAACCGTCGCTCTCCGCCTCGATGACCGTTGCGTCGGCGGTCGCGGCATCCGTCGCGACCGTCACGTCTGCAGGGGCGCTGCCATCGGTTGCCACGACGGCCGCCTCGGCAGGCGCCGCGTCCATCGGCGCCGCGTCCGTCGCGCGCGCAGCGGCATCGCTGGTTGTGCCGGCGTCCGTCTGCATCGGGTTCCCGGAGTCCACCACGGAGCCGCTGGACGCCTCTGTCGAAGCGTCTCCCTGAGCGGGGGCCGGAGCGGTCACGCTGTCAGAACATCCCAAGAACGCAGCAACAAGAGCGGCGTACCCTGCGACTGCAGCAACACGCGTATTTCGATTCGACTCGCCCATTCGATTTCTCCGCTGGTTTCGTCGTAAACTAAGAGGCACGCAGGGTGTCTCACCTGGGGCCGCCCCAGTTGTGTGCGAGCACACCGTGCATCTGACCCGCCACATGGCAGTCGGCATCCGCTGCGGATCATTCGTCCGCCGTTTGTTTGCAACGGCAGCGGTCCGCTCGAAATTAATCGGGAGATCGCATCTCTCCTCACGCGACGGCCGTGCGGGCAAAGTGGGAGTAGCGGGAGCGGCCGTCGCGAAACCGATGAATTGTGGTGGACGACACGTATGGTCGCGACAGACATACTCGGCTTCGACGCAGGAGCGAGGTGCGCCGGCGATCAATAGCAATCCGTGGCCTCCTCGTTCACGCGAGTGGTCTCGGAGGCCACACGGACGAAGCCGGCCGTACCACAGGCCAGGCGCACGACGGCGAGCGCGCCGCAGCCGTGCTGGGGTATGACAACCATGTTCGAGCCGGAATGCGCTGTTGGCGTCTCGTGCACAATGTCACTTCGAGAAGGAGCCAAACTGGCTCGCGCCGTGCGGCATGCGAATTGCTCCACATATGCGAGCGGATTCAACCGCGGATCGGACCCGATTCAGTGAAACCCTCGCACCTCTCCTATCTATCTCTACTCGCCGTTGCCTTCGCGACAGGCTGCTCCGCCACGGACGGCGCGACCTCCGAAACAGAGACGAGCAACGTGGGCTCCGCCCTCACCGCTGGCGGTGTCACCGCAGCGGTTACCCAACTCTCCAATAACGGCAAGAGCTACAACGCCACGGTCACCATTACCAACCGATCGAACGAGCCGGTGTACAGCTGGCAGGTTGCAGTCGACTTTCACACGGGTTCGTTCCTTTCCGGCGGCGTCTCCGGTGCGGTCGCGACGATGATCGGCGGCAGGCCCATCTTCACTCCGATGACGACCACGAACCGTATCGATCCGGGCAAGACCTACGGCTTCAGCTTCAACGGCAGCGCCACGGGCACCAACTACTGGCCGACTGTCACCACCCTGAATGGCCTCGCGCCGGGCGCGGTAAATGCTGGCAATCCCGCCGACGGCGTCGACCACGTCTCGCGCGCCGCTGCATCGGCGGCCCTCAGCATCGCGTACCGGTACGTGAACGACAAGCTCCCCAACAATCCAACGGATGGCAACTGGTACCGCTATTCGGATCTGATCTGGGACTCGCACTCCTACCGCGTCGCTTCGGACGGCAAGACGATAGAATTCGACCCCAACGTCCCCGGTTACCGATTCATCCCGAACAGCGCGAAAGCCGAGCTCGCATTCGCCCAGCTCGACCCCGCGGTGGCCAGCTACATGGTGACGGGTCTCGCGAGCTGCTTTGCCGAGGTGACCTACGACATGGTGTACGGCCTCGCGGCCGGCTTCCTGTTTGGTGTCAAGTTCCCCGGCGGCGGATCGGGGTCTCGGATGAACGCGGACAAAACGACGGACCACTTCACGACGACGACCCAGGCGGTCAACGGATCGATGGAAGTCAAAATCGTGGAGACGTCGAATGACGACGAATGGTTCGGTATTCTTTCTTATTTTCACGAGCGGACTTACCAGCAGTCCCAAGACGCGATTATCGCGAAATACAACAGCAACGGACAGGCGGCGAGCTGCTCACCGTTCAACGGTCCGGGTGGCTCGAGCAACCCCTATCTCGTCATCTCGCTGAACGGCCACCAAGTGCCCGCCCGCTACAATCTCGAGTCGCCCACCAGCTGCTCGGGCGGATGCACCTCGACGGCCGTCATAGACCCCGTGCCGTATGCGGAGCCAGGCTCCTACTACAACGCCAACGGAGCCACCGTAGGAACGCAGTCCAACCCCTTCGCACTCTCGAACACGGTTCTTTATGCGGACCCGTCGCACGCCTCGGAGTGGGCGACCCGCACCGCCAACTCCGTCCAGGAGTGGGGCACGTTCTCGAACGCCGTCACCTTGTTCGGCACGACGAAGTACAAGTACGTCAAACAATACTGAGCGATGTTCGCCAGCCGCTCCGGCGCATTTGGGGCGGGGAGTGGCGTAACGAGCGACCCCGTCGATATCGACAGAGGCTCTCCGGTACGGCGGGTCACCGCGCGTCGACGGCGCGCTTTGGCTACCTCGGCTAGGGCGCGCCGTGGCAGCAGCGGAATCCCTGCTGATAAAACGCATGAAGCGGGCCGTGTGCGCGCGTCGTCGGACGACAGCGCGTGCGCACGGGCCCCCAGTAGCCTCCCTTGAGGATCGCCGGGCTCCCCGCGGGAGACACGGACTTCGTGTACTCGTCGACGTTGCCGGTCATGTCGTACACACCAAAAGGACTCAGGCATTTCGGCATGGATCCCGATGCGACTCCCTGCCAGAGGTGATCGAGCTCGCGGATCACCGCGTTCTTCTTGTTGCCGTAGGCGCTCGGATCGAACGGCCGCCACGGCTTGTCGACGAGGCACGCATCGCCGTCACGGTCGTAACCGTAGGGGTAGGGAAGCGCCTCCTCGCCTTCGCACGCGAACGTCCACTCGTCTTCGGTGCAGAGGCGCTTGCCTTCGCCCTGACATATCTGATTCGACTCCACCCAGTTCACGTAGATGACCGGGTATTCGCCTTTTCGGTTGGGATACTCGAAACGGTCAATGCAGAAATGCATGTCCCGGGTCCCGAGCTTGCCGCGAAGCGCCTCCCATTTGGCTTTGTCGAACGAGGCACATCGCTCGGGGAATTCCCTGTTTATCCACCGAGAACAGATGGTCTTCTGGAGCTCGTCCCCCGCCCAGGTCAGCCGCATCTTGCCTTTGATTTCGACCATGCCCGCTGGACAGTCGCCCCGGTTCCCCTCTGCCGTATCAGTCACCTCGGGCGGTTCACCGGGCGGCGTCACGATCTGCCAGTGGTTCTTCCCTACCTCGCGCCACTCGTGCGCGAGCGGCCGCTCTTCGGCGCACACGCCCGCCGCGATGACCGTGCCCGCCGCGAGGGCGATCGCGATCACTGCGCAGCGGCGACGCGGCGAGTTCAATGAGCTCCTCCAACCTTCATCGTAGCAGTCGGGGCGTGGCCTCGAATCAGGCGAACGACGAAAGCGACGCGAAGAGACGATCCGTCGCGTCGCGACACAAGCGCGCGGCACGAGGGCGGGCCTCATATGCCGGTCACGTGAGCGCGGGGCGACGTTCAAGATACCGACCATGAGGACCAAGTGGGCGATGCACGCGGTCCGTGCCCCCCCCCCACTCGTGAGAGCGAGGACCGGCGATCGTGACAGGCGGACCGAAAAACACACCGGAACGGCGATCGGCTCGGGTCGTGACCGGCGCCTCGAAGCCGGCAAGACATGGCCGTGCGACGGCGCATTGCGTCGGTGTGGGTCAGTGCCGCCCGCCGGTTGCGGGGCGACCGCTCGGCGGCCGGTCCCTGGCGACGACGCCCTCCGCGGTCATCAACGCGTCATGACGCGGCGATGTTGCGCGTGCTAGGCCTTGGCCATGCGGCTGCGTCTTCGCGGGGCTGTGCTCGCCATCACCACGATGAGCGCGGGTTGCTTTTGGCACGAGCGGCGCGATCCCGATGTTTACTACGGCGAACCTCGTCGGGGACCTGATTGGGAGCGCGAGCATCACGAGCAGCACGAGGAAGAACGGCGCGACGAGCATCGCGACCGCCACGAAGAGCGCCACGACAGCCACCACGACCATCACGACTGACGCGTTGGTCGTTGCCTCGATGAGCGACCGGTGCGACGGGGGCTCGTCGGGAAGGTGGCGCGCGCTATCATCGCACGGTTCCTTTGCGTCCCTTCTGGTCCGAGGCCACCGTGCACCTGGGCGCGCGAATCGTCGCGCACGCGCGCACGCGCTCACGCGCCCATGCGGAGGACGCGTGGCGATGAGAGTTTTGCTTCCGTGGAATGATTGGCGGGGCGCACGAGTGGCCAACGCCGCGCTCGTTGGGTGTGCGGCGCCTCTCGCTATGGCTTGTAGCCTGTCGCACCTCGATGCAATCGCCGTTCTTCCCGGAGGCAATGATGCCGGTCTGCTGGAAGGCGCGACGCTTCCGGAGGGCTCGGACGACGCCGACATGCCGGGAGCGTCCGTGGATAGCGGGATACTCCCCGACGTTCGGGCGGGTGATGCGATGGTCGACGTCACCGACGCCATGGACGGTTCGGTCGTGCCGTTGCCGGACGGCGAAACGCCGAACGACCCCTGCTCGGTGGCGCGCGCTCCCGTCCGTCAATGGACCTTCGACGCGGACATGCAAGGGTGGACGCTTTTCACGGCCACGGGCGTGCAGGGCAGCCTGTTGTGGAATGGCACGGTGGGTATGCCGACGCGCGGCGCCCTCCAGCTCGATGTGACGCCGGATGTCACCACTGGGTTCGGGTTGGTCCACGCGCGCTACCTAACTTCGGCTCTTGGCGACCTGAGCGGACGCACCATCTCCGCGTGGCTCTGGGTCGAAACGGGAGCGCCTCGCCTGAAGCTCTACGTGCTGACCGGACCGCAATACATCTGGGCCGACAACGGCGAAGTTCCCGTCGCGCCACGCACGTGGACCTGCGTATCGATGCCCGTGTCCTCGCCCCTCTACAAGAACCGTCCGACCTATGACCCTACGAACGTCGTCCGCCTGGGCTTCGAGATGTTGAGCACGTCATCCACCCCGTCGCGCGTCTACATCGACACGGTGCGGTACTATTAGGCCGATTTGAACAGACGCGGGGCGAGCTCACATCGTCTCTCGTCCGGGCCTGGGCGCCCGCGCCGACTCGTTCATGGTGTGCGCGGCCGGCCTCGTTCTACAATCGCGCGCATGGTGAACGCGAAGGTCCATACCGGCGGATGTCATTGCGGGAAGGTGCGCTACGAGGTCACGATTGACCTGAGCGCGCCCGTCATTTCGTGCAACTGCTCCATGTGCAAGAAGAAGGGCACGCTCTTGAGCTTCGTGCCCACGGAGAATTTCAAGCTCCGGCAGGGAGAAGATGCGCTCACGAAGTACCAGTTCAACAAGAAAGTCATCGACCACCTCTTCTGCTCGACGTGTGGCGTGACTTCGTTCGCGCGCGGCAAGAAGCCGGACGGGACGGCCATGGTCGCGATAAACACGCGCTGCCTCGACGGCGTCGAGCCAAACGACCTTCAAGTCAAACATTTCGACGGAGCGGGCGAGCGCTGACGCCTCATTGCTTTTGCTGAAAGAGCTGCTGCACCTCCACGTCGCTCAAAGCGCGGCTGTAAATCCCAAACTGGTCAAACTGCCCGTCCTGGAAGGGGTTGTTTGCGTAGCGTGCTTTGCCGAGCGCAATTCTGCGTCGTGACTCCCAAATCCGTGAGCCGCCCGCGGCGCCTATCGCATCTGCGCTCCGCATGGTGCGCGCGGCACACAGAAAGGTCCCATCGTGATGGGTGGCTCGATTCGATGGCTCGCCGCGATCCTGTTCGCGAACCTCGCGGCCGCTTGCTCGAGCCCGATTGATGGGCCCCAGATGGCCGGGGGCCAGCCTTCGAGGGAAGGCGGCGCACCGATGCTGGCCGAAGCTTCGGCGGCGGATCCAGACTCGGGCCCACGCGAGGGCGGTTACTCGGACGCCAGCGCGTCACCACTCGTCGACGGCGGCGGCGCAATAGGAGCGGGTGACGCCGCGCCGACACCTACCGGACTCGATGACGGAGCCGTCGTCGCGATCGATTCCGGTAGCGCGGGCGACACCGGCGGGCAAATTGGCAGCGCCGCGGCCGCCTCGGATGGGGGCATGAACGATGCGGCACCTCTCGAGGGCGGAACGGCGATGACGTTCATCACACGCAAGGGGCTCACGTTCGATGACGGCGGCAAGCGCTATGTGTTCGTCGGGACGAATTTTTGGCCGGGCATGAACCTCGGCGTGGCGAGCGTGGGCGATCCCGCTCGGCTCGTGCGCGAGCTCGACCGGCTGAAGATGCTCGGCATTACGAACGTGCGTCTGCTCGCGTCATCGCAAGGTCCCGACACGGAGCCCTACCGCGTCATGCCCGCGCTGGTCACCCAGCCCGGAACGTACAACGAAGAGGTCTTCCGCGGGCTCGACCGATTGCTCGACGAGCTCGCGAAGCGCGGAATGCGCGCGGTGATGGTCCTCAACAACTACTGGGAATGGTCGGGCGGCATGGCTCAGTACGTGAGTTGGGCCAACAAGAGCAAGATTCCCTATCGACTGGCTCCCGGAGGCAACTACGCCACGTTCGTGATGTACGTCGACGGGTTCTATGGCTGTTCTGCGTGCCAGACCGAGTACCGCGCCAACGTTGCCGCGATCGTGCATCGCGTGAACACGCTGAACGGGCGCATGTACCGCGACGACCCTGTCATCTTCTCGTGGCAGCTTGCCAACGAGCCGCGCGATTATCCGCCGAACTGGATCAACGACACCGCGCAGTACGTCAAGTCGATCGACCCAAACCACTTGGTCAGCGTCGGAAGCGAGGGGACGTGGGCCGCTGATTTCGTCACCACCCACCAAAGCCCGTTCGTCGACTACACGACCTGTCACATCTGGGTCGAGAACTGGGGCAAGTACGATCCGAACGACGCATCGGGCACGAGCCTCGCGAGCGCAACTGCCTTCGCGACTGGCTATCTGCGAGCCAACGAGATGGCCGCGCGCCAGCTCGGCAAGCCACTCGTGCTCGAGGAGTTCGGACTTGCCCGCGATGGCTGGTCGGCCGGTGGCAAGTTCGATCCGGCCGCCACGGTCACCCATCGCGACGCGTACTATCAATCGCTATACGAAGTCGTGATCGCGTCGCTCGGCTCAGGACAAGGGGCCCTCGCCGGCGACAGCTTCTGGGCCTGGGGCGGCGAAGCCCGGCCTCCGAGCCGATGGGCGGGCGACCCCCCGCACGAGACTTCGGGGTGGTATTCCGTGTACGACGCGGACAGGTCGACCACGGCGCTGATCGCGTCGCACGCGAGCGCGGTAAAGGCGTTCGCGCGGTGACTCGGTTTGCACCTCGTTGCAAGTTGCCATAGGATGCCTCGCACGATGTCGTCGCTCGCGAAATGGCACGCAGTCGCGGTAGCCGTCCTTGACTGGACGGGTCGGGCTCTCCGCGCGTAACGAGCGACGAACGAGCCCCGGCCTGATGGCCGCGGGTTCGCGTCAGGATCCTTCGGTCGTTGGGCCTCTCTTCTACAGAAAGGACCAATCCCATGGAATCCGTTGTCTACATGAATGGAAGCTTTTGCCCCGAAGGCAAAGCGACGCTATCGGTGCGCTCGCGGGCGCTCAACTACGGTCTGGGCTGCTTCGCGGGCATCCGGGGGTATCGCTCCGACGATGGCCGCCAGGTGAACGTCTTTCGCCTCGATAAGCACGTGCGCCGGTTGGAACAGTCCGCGAGAATCTTGCGCCTCAAGTTGAGCGGCACGGCGGAGGACGTTGCGGCCGTGATAGTCGATTTGCTTCGACGAAATGAGATCCATGAGGACGTGTACGTGCGACCGCTCGTCTTCGCGAACTCGAACGAGCTTTCACCGATCCTGGACCCGGACACGAGCGGCACGGCGATTTTCTGCCTGCCCATGGGCCGGTACCTTTCTCCCCTCCCCATCGACGTATGCGTGTCCAGTTGGCGGCGCGTTCGCGAGACGGCCATGCCCGCTCGCGCCAAAGCCACGGGGGGATACTTGAACAGTGCTCTCGCCCGCCGGGAGGCCCTGGATCATGGTTACGCAGAGGCCATCTTGCTGACGGAAGACGGCCATGTCTCGGAAGGCTCCGCGGAGCACGTGTTCATCGTGCGCGACGGATGCCTCGTTTCGCCGCCGAGCACGGCCGACAACCTGGATGGCATCACACGACAGACGCTCGTGACCCTGGCGAGGGAAGACCTCGACGTCCCCTTCGTCGAGCGATCGATCGGACGAACGGAGCTCTATGTGGCCGACGAAGTGTTCCTCTGCGGCACCGGAGCGGAGGTCACTGCCGTTCGGTCGGTGGACAAGCGAATGATCGGTGACGGACACATGGGTCCGCTCACGCAGCGGCTGTCGGAGCGATTCGAGGCAGTCGTTCGCGGACGCGTACCCGCGCGGCGCGACTGGCTCACACCGGTGTGGTGAGCGAGCACCTTGTCTGGATCGGGACTAGGGTGCCGGCATGGAGAACTCGAGACGCCGCTTCCTATCGAGCTCGACGATGCTCGGCGCCAGTGTTCTGCTCGGCGCCTGCAAGCCAGCCGCGCGTTCGGACGTATCCGCCGGGGGCTGCCCGGCGGACGCTCCCACGGGCTCGACCGGCAACGCCATGGAGGAGGGTGAGAGGAGCGAGAGCGCGGAGGAGGAGGTCACGGCGACGGAAGACTTGATGCGGGAGCATGGCGTGCTCCGCCGTGCGCTCGTCGTTTACCGCGAGACTGCGGCACGGCTTTTCGCCAACGCCGGCTCCGTCCCCCCGGATACGCTCCAGAAGACGGCGAAGCTCTTTAAGGAGTTCGGTGAGGATTACCACGAGCGAAAGCTGGAAGAAGCGTTCGTCTTTCCTGCTGTAAAGAAGGCCGGCGGGGCGGCGGCGCGTGACGCCGACACATTGCTATTGCAGCACAACCGTGGTCGCGAAATGACCGACTACGTTCTCGCCGTGACACAGGCGCCGAAGATCGGCGCGAACGCGCAGACGCTGGCGGCGGTCCTACTTGCATTCGCGCGCATGTACGAACCGCACGCGGCGGTCGAGGACACCGTCGTCTTTCCTGCGTGGAAGAAGACGCTCTCGTCGAAGCAGCTCGATGAAATGGGCGACAAATTCGAGGAAATCGAACGTGCCACGTTTGGTAAGGACGGATTCGAGGATGCCGCGCGTCGAATGACCAGTATCGAGGCGACGCTCGGACTCTCGGATTTGTCGACGTTCACGGCGGCTGCCCCGCCCCGGGCGACGTAATACGGGCGACACGCGAGATGCCGGCCCTGCATGGCGCGCGTCAGGGCGCGGGAACGAGCATTCCCGTGGTGTCCTCGACGTACAGCCGAGAAAGATCGAGCCCGTCGAGCACGATCACGTCCTGGATGGACGACACGTAAAGAGGGTCCTGCTTCCACGACCAAACGAGCGTTCCTTGCGGGTCGAATTCAAGGAGTTGATGCCCCTTGTTTCCGCTTCCCGCGCCGTGACCTTCCCAATTTGCCACGAGAAAGTTGCCACTCGGCAAAACCTCGAAGTTGCCGAAGAAGTACGGCGCGACCGTGGCCGGCCCGGTGATGGTCTGCCGGACTTTGTGGTCGGTGCCCAGGATCTGAAAATTGGCAGCGTAGCCGGTGCTGACGACCGTTTCGCCCGATGCCAACCGCAACGCCTTCCACGCGTTCATGTTCGTGACCGGCGGGGTACTTGCGAGGACCGTCTGCCAGAGAATGGTCCCGTCTGCCTGTCCTTCGAAGATAGTGTGGTTCGACGTGACGAGGAATGTCCCCTGCGGCGTCTCCCGAACCAGGCGTACGTACGTGAACCCGGGGTAGACGATCTTGCGCTGGACCACCCCCGCCGAGCTCACTTCGACGAGGACGATGCCCTGCGCGCCCTGCCAATTGACGCCCGCGAGCAGCGTGTTCCTCGTGCGCAGGCGATGGGCGCTCAGCGTACCGGGGAACGAGGTGAGCTCGGCCACCTTACTGCCGGTCGCGACGTCGTGTTCTTCGTACCCGTTGGCGGTGCCCATCATAACGCGCCCCGCACCGACGAGCTGCATGTCGTTGCCGTCGGGCACCGTCACCGACCACTGGAGCGGCGCGGCACTGCCGAGGTCCACATACGTCAAGTGGAACAGTCCCTCGTCGTGAAGAAGGAGCTTTCGGCGATTGGGATCTGGGCTGGTCGCGTCGCCAGCCGCCGCCTCAAGGCCGGTTCCCATGCCTCCGTCCCCGCCGCCATCGACCGCGCCGGAACTGCCGCTGGTGGAAGCGCCGCTCGAGCCGCTGCCCGAGGCGGTGCCACTCGCGCCGGAGCCGCTGCTTGCGCTGGAGCCGCTGGTCGAGGCCGTGCCGCTCGCGCCGGAGCCGCTGTTCGCTCCGGTGACTCCGCTACCGGCTCCCGAGCCGCTCCCGCTCGCGCTCCCGCTGCTGGAGCTCGACCCCGAACTTGCTGCGTCCATGCCGCTTCCGCCCGTCGGCGCGGGAGGGCTGCTCGAGCACGCGATGCCCAGCGCAGCCGGAAGCCAAAGGGCGCATGTAGTCCAGCTGCCGTGACGCATGGTGCTTCTCCGTGGGTCGTGCGGGACGCGACTGACGCCGGGACCGTAACTTGGCGCCGTTTTCTTGACCAGCGGACGACCCGTCCGTCGTTCGACCCGCGTTGTGCCAGTTTGGCGCCGACCGCGATCGGCGTGTCCGGCTGCGTCAGTTGTTCAATGCGCCGCTGCAGATCCAGTCGGCGACCGCCTGGATGTCAGCCGGCGGCAGCGCTCCCAAGAGCGGCATGCGCGCCGATCCCGGACACACGCCGACGCCCGTGAGCTTGTTCATTACGTAGCTGTTCTGGAGGCTGCCCGGAGAGACGAGGACCCCTGCCTTGCACGTGTTGCGCGACATGGGCGCGTTGACGAGCGCGGCGTGCACGTTCGCAGCCCCGCCCCACGCACCGAGCAGTGTCCCACCATGGCACCTTTCGCCGCCGCATCCGGAGAGAATCCTTGGGTAAATGGTGTTTTTGAGCGAAGGACTCGCGCCGCTGCAAGCGAAGCCGATGCCGCCATCGCCCGATGCCGCGTCACCGGCGTCTGCTCCGGAATCACTCGCACCGCCGCCGTCGGACGCGTCCAATCCCGCATCTTGCGCCGCGTCGGGCGGGGAGGCCTCTACGGGCGAATCGACGGCGGCATCGCCGTAGGCGGCATCTTGACCGGCGTCCGGCGCGCTGCCCGATGACCCACTCGAACCGCTATTAGAAGAGCCCGACGACGATCCGCTCGAGCCGCTCCCGGCGCCAGACCCGCTCCCACCGCCGGCCCCCGACGAGGAGCCACTCGAACCGCTATGCGCGCCCGATGATGACCCACTCGAGCCGTTTCCGGCATCCATTGAACCTATGGGTGTCGACTGCGGATCCGAAGAGCAAGAAAAAGACACCGGCACTGCCACAAGAGCAAATACGAATCGAACAAGGGGCATTCTCAACGTCATCCGGGCAAACGTAAGCAGGGCGCATGCCAGGCGATGCCGAATGCAGCGATACCCGCTTGGACGCATGACAGAGGGGACATGGGCGAATGTCCGCGCAGAGTGAGTGGAGGATACGATCACGCTCGTCGCCGCCGGCTCCCTCGGGTCGTGCAACGCTGAATGAGAATGAACCGGTGATGTTGCTGGAGCGGCTTTGTTCAATTGCACGGCAGTCACGCACAATATCCGCTCATCGCAGCAAGGAATGGGCGCTCCGCGCCCTGGGCAATCGTTGACCCACGAACTACAGTCAATCTGAACCACGCGACACGGAAGGACGATTTTCATGCGCATTGCGGATTCGCTGGTTCCCGGAAACCGCCCGGGCTCATTCTCGGTTTCCTTCCTGTTCGTGGTCGCGAGCAGCGTGGCGATTGCGATCGGCTGCGGTGGTGGGGGGGGAGGCCAAGGGCAGACTGCCGGCTCCTCGGGCAACTCCGCCGGCATCGGGTCCGGCTCCGCCGTGGGATCTGGCTCCACCGCATTCGATGCGAGCGTGCAGGACGATGCGAGCCAGTCGCCGACTGGGTCAGGGGGAAGCGGCGCGCCCGTTGGTGGCGGCAGCGGGAGTCAGGGCGGCAGCGGCTCGGCGCCGGGAGCAGATGGCGGCGGGTCGGGCGCCGGTTCGTCGGGGAATTCTACGGTCGGCAATCCGCCCGCGGCCGATCCAAACCGCGTGCGCACCCTCTTGTCGATGGACAAGGGATGGCTGTTCTTCAAGGGCGACGCGACCGGCGCCGACCAGGGGTCCTTTGCGGACATGTCCTGGCGTGTTCTCGACGTGCCCCACGATTGGAGCATCGAGGGCCCATTCGACATGAACGCGCCGACGACGGGGCGCGGCGGGTATTTGCCCGCAGGCGTCGGCTGGTATCGAAAACACTTTACCATCCCGCAGAACCTCTCGAACCGCCAGGTGTTCATCGAGTTCGATGGCGTGATGGCCAACAGCGACGTGTACATCAACGGCTTTCATCTCGGGAAGCGTCCGTACGGGTACATGAGCTTCCGCTACGACATGACAGGGCACGTCATGTTCGGTTCGACGGACAATGTCATTTCGGTGCGGTGTGACAACTCCGTGCAGCCGGCGTCGCGTTGGTACGCCGGCGCCGGAATCTATCGCCATGTGCGCCTCCTCGCGGCCGATCCGGTGCACGTCGATCAGTGGGCTACCTATGTGACGACGCCGATGGCCACGTCCGCAGCGGCGACCGTGCACGTGACGACAGCGGTCGTCAACACCGGCACCGCCGCGCAAAGCGTGGCTCTCCAGGGCATCGTCAGTGACCCGAGCGGTACGGCGCTGCCGCCGGTGACGGCCCCTGCCCAGAGCATTGCCGCGGGCGCGACCGCGAGCTTTGCCTTCGATGTCCCGGTCTCCAATCCCAAGCTGTGGGACGTCGCCTCTCCGAACATGTATCGTCTGCTGCTCAACGTTCAAGTGGGCGGCGCCACGCTGGACGACGACGTGACCTCGTTTGGCATTCGAACCCTCACGTTCGATGCGGCGACCGGCATGAGCCTGAATGGCAAGAGCGTGAAGCTCAAGGGCGTGGCGATGCATCATGACGTCAGCGCGCTGGGCGCCGCCGTGCCGATGCGGGCATGGCAGCGGCGCCTGGCGCAGTTCAAATCGTTCGGGGTGAATGCCATCCGGACGGCCCACAATCCTGTCGCTCCCGAGGTGCTCGACCTGGCCGACCGAATGGGTCTTCTCGTCCTCGATGAGTTCTTCGACGCCTGGGTCTCGCACAAGTACGCGGACGTCGGCGACTATGGTGCGTACTTCAACACCTGGTACCAGATCGACGTGGCCGACATCGTGAAGAGGGATCGCAACCACCCGAGCGTTGCCCTTTACAGCCTTGGAAACGAAATCCGCGATTCGGTCAGCACGAGAGCCCCGCTCGCGACGAAGATGGTGAGCATCTGCCATCAGCTCGACCCGGGTCGCGCTGTGACGCAAGCGCTCTTCGATCCCCAGCAGGCGGGTGATGTGACGGGCGCGACGAGGACGATCGTCGACGTCTTCGGAGCCAATTACCAGGTCGCGTCCATCATCCAGGCGATGGGAATGTCGCCGGCGCGCGCGGGCCTCATCACCGAGATCGGCCACGCGACGAGCACGTGGAGCACGGTCACGAGCACTCCCGGGCTCGCCGGTATGTTCCTATGGACCGGCGTGGACTACCTGGGTGAGGCGCCGAACGGTTGGCCGAACGTAGGCTCAGGCGCGGGGCTCATGGACCGAGTCGGGACACTCAGAGCGGACGCTTACGCCTACCAGAAGCTGTGGGGAGCGCCGTCGACCTCCCCACCAGCGACCGGAACCTCGGCATCGAAGGTGGTGCTCACGGCAGACCACCCAACCATCATGGTCGACGGCAACGACATCTCGTACGTCAAGGCCACGATCGCCGACGGCTCGGGCAACGTCGTGACCGGCGCCTCGAACGCGGTGACCTTCAGCGTCACCGGACCGGGGGCCATCGTCGCGGTGGACAGCGGCACGCTCGTGGGCGAGTCCTTCCGTGGAACTCAGCGCAACGCCTTTCAGGGGGTCTGCTTCGCGCTCGTTCAGGCGACCGGTCCGGGAGCCATTACGGTGACCGCATCGGCAGCAGGCCTCACCGGTTCGTCGGCCACGGTGCAGAGTACGGCGGGCCGGTTTGTCCCGTGCTCCGGCGCATGCGATTAGCGGGCGGAACGACGTAGCGTCTCGGAAATGACGGGACTGCCACGCGGAGCGGCCAGATGTCCGGCGCCGATGCGACGGCCGACACGGCGGTGGAAACTGGCTCCGACGGGCGGTGGCCGAATCAGGTGCCGGCGACTTGCCAAAGCGACGTTTACGCGCAGCTCGGCGGTCCCGACAGTGGTTCCATGGCGGCGGCGTGCGACGGCGGAAGTGCCCCGCGGGATGTCGCGACCACTTCGAACAACTGACGTTGACGGGACGGCGGCCGCCGTTCCGGGCGCCCCCTTCGCTATGTCAGCGGTTGGTTGTGAGCCGTGCGCGCAGCCTCAGGTATCTGATGGGCGATGCCTATGCGCGCTCCGGGTGCCACTGGTTCGATGTCCCTCGTCCTCGCGGGAGCGTGGGCACTCGCTGGCTGCAGCGCGGGGCCGAGCGCCGATCGAATGACGGCTGCACCTGGCCCCGCGGCCGACGCGGCGCAGGTCTCGGGAGACAGCGCGGCCTCTGCAGCCGCTGTCCCGTCGACCGGCGCTCCGCATCCGAGCGCGAGCGCCGACGCCGCTCCCTCGAACGACGAAGCTGGCAACCCCTTCGCACCGGGCGACGCGGCGGGGGACGTGACCGCATTGAACGCACCACCCGACGACGCGGGTTCGAGCGACGTAGCATCCAGTGACGCGCGATCGAGCGGCGACTCCAGCGTCTCCAGACCGCCGGCAGACGGCGGGAGCTACACCCCACCCTTCGATCCGTCCACCGTCGCCGGCGTGCAGCCGCTCTTCGACGGCGCAACCCTGACCGGCTGGAATTGCAACACGGCACCGGGGGGCTGGGCGGTGATCAACGGCACGATCGTCGGCAAGTCCGCCGTCGCCGGTCAGTTCTGCGCGACGCAGCAGAGCTACTCGGAGTTTCGCCTGTTCGCGTCGATCATGCAGGTGTCCGGCGCCGGCGGCCATTCCGGGATCGGCTTCGGTGGGCAGACACCGCCGGCCGGCAAATGGGGCAATGGCGATTTCAAGTTCCTCGATCTAATGACTCCGAGTTTCTATTTCTGGGACTACTTGCTCAACGGCGGGGCGCGCGGGCACATAGTCGCCTCCGTCGACATGACCAAGGCGCCGTACAACGTGCCCTGGTCGGGGCAGTGGCTCCAGCTGGAGATGACTGTCAGTCTCAGCACGGGCGTCGTCCGTGCGGCGCTGAACGGCGTGGACTACCTGACGTACAACATCGGTACGCCCAATCCCTTCAAGAGCGGTCCCATCGGACTGCAGGCCCACGCCGGAAACCAGGAGGTGCGGTACAAGGACCTCTGGATCCAGGTGAATCCGAGCGACCCGAACACGCTGTTCTCGAAGAGGTGAGCGCGTGGCCGGTGCCGCGATGTCCACGGGATGCGAACGGCCATGACGAATGCGCTGCGTGGCCGCGGTCCTGAGGTCGAACTGCGGTTCGGTGGCGATTCACCGTCGACGGCAGGCGCTCATCGCGGCGGCTGAGCGCGCCACTTGATGCTGCATCCGACGCTCGGCTTTTGCTCCTTGGCTGGTGGCTGTCCGGAAGCCACCGCATCGATGGCGGATTGCAAGTCGCGTCCGGTCACTGGCTTTCCGTTGCCCGGACGGCTGTCGTCGAACTGTCCGCGGTATGCGAGCTTGTCTGCGGCGTCGAACAAGAACAAGTCCGGGGTGCACCGGGCCTGCATCGCGCGCGCGACGTCTTGCGTTTGGTCAAAAAGGAATGGGAAACGCCACCCCTCCTCGCCCGCGAGCTGCGCCATCGCGGCCGGGCCGTCCTGCGGGTAGCTGTCGGCGTCGTTCGAATTGATGGCAAAGACCGCCAACCCGCGGTCGAGCGCGCCGTGAGCCACCCGCACGAGCTCGCGCCGAATGTGGACGACAAATGGGCAGTGGTTGCAAAGAAACATGATGAGCGCCCCCCGCTTTCCTGCGGCGAGGGCTCTTACGTCGACCATCGCGCCATCGATGGCATTCGCCAGTCGGATCGTCGGCAGCGGCGCGCCCAGCGGAAGCATTCCAAAATTTTCTGCCATGGCGCTCTCCTTCGCAGGGCAAAGCTAACTCGGCCCTCCCGAGGCGGCCAGTGACCGTCGCAGCCGCCGCGCGAGCAGACCGCGGCGGCGCGCAGGGATCGGGAGCCACGAAGCCGGACGACCCCGGATTGACGTGCCGCATGCCTTTGGGTACTTGGAAAGATGGAAACACCCATGGTGAAGACTCTCAATCGAATCTGGATGGCGCGTAGCGGCTCCGCGATGGCCGGTTTCGCGATCGCCTGCTTTGCGATCCCCGTCGCGACCGGGTGTGCGGCGCGCGTCTATTCGGAGTCGGCGCCCGCAAGTGGGTATGCTTCGCCCGTCGAAGAGGACGGTATCGTGTACGTGAGCGCGGTTCCGCCGAACATCGAAGCGTATCCGCGCTACTCCTATGGGGGCGGCGACGCGTACTACGTCGACGGCCGGTGGTATCGCCGAGGCCCGCGAGGTTGGGGTTATTACCGCGAAGAACCGCCCCAGCTCGCGCGACAGCGTCCGAACGTGGCGGTCCAGGCCCCCCCGCCGCTGCCGCCCGTGGTCATTTCGCGCGGTGTGGCCCCGCCACCGCCGCCCGTGGTCATTTCGCGCGAGCGGTCCGACGCGGAACGTGCGCCTGCCGCCCCGCACGAGCACCAGGAGGAGCAGCAAGCGCCTGCCCACGACGCCCCGCACGAGCGGCACGACGCCGAGCGCGCGCCGGCCGCCGTACCGGATCGCTCGCGCGGGAACGACGCTCGAAGTCCGTTGCGTCCGCATTCGAGTCCAGCGGAGGTGCCGCCCCACTCCGGCGAGCACCCCGCGGACGCTCCGCGGCGCGATCGCGCTGGAGACAAGCCCCCCGCGCCACAAAAGGAGCACGAGCGCTGAGCCGGATGGCGGTTCCTCTCGTCGCTCCAAGCCAAAAGCGCTGGCATTGGCAAGGGCTCGCGTTCTTCGCGACCGTCTGCGCACTGCTGATTGCGGCTTGCCACGGAGAGCCCGCGAGTCCGCTAAACGAGCTGGCCGAGGCCCGCCGCTTGTCGGCCGATCTCCGTCTTCGCTTCAGCCAGTGTTCGGACGCTTCGAACCGCGCAGTCATGGCCGACACCGACGAGGCGTCGGTGGCCTTCGCGCACGAGGCGGAGCAGGGCAAACGCGCCGTCCAGGTGGACGTCGAAAAACTGGCGCCGCACCTTCGCTCCCTAGGCTACGCCGCGGAAGGGCACTGGCTCGACGAGTTCACCACGTGCTTTGCGGAGTACGCGAGCCTGGACCAGACGGTTCTCGCGCTAGCCGTGGAAAACACGAATCTGAAGGCGCAGCGCCTCTCCTTCGGCCCGGCGCAGCAGGCCGCGGACCGCTTTCGGGACGCCATCGAGGCGCTCGTCTCCGAGGCGGGATCGAAGGACCGTTGTGGTGTCGAAGCCGTCGCCGGCCGGGCCATTCTGGCCATCCGCGACATTCAGGTGCTGCAGGCGCCGCACATCGCGGAGGCCGACGACGCGGCGATGACCCGGTTCGAGACGGAGATGGGCCGACTCCGCGCGGTCGCCGCCGATGCGTTGAACGAGCTCGCGAAACGTGTCGAGGTCAAGACGGCGTTGGAAGCGGCTTCGGCGTCACTCGAGCAATTCACTGACCTCTCCGCTCAAATCGTGGCGCTCTCGAGGCGAAACAGCAACGTCCGTTCGCTAGCCCTGTCGCTCCGCGACAAGCCTCCGATTACCGCGCGGTGCGAGGACAGCTTGCGCTCGCTTGACGACGCGCTCGCAAAAGAAGGCTTTTCGGCCACACGGTAGGACGATGTTGCCGCGGTCCGAGTCGCTGCGCGGCTCACAGGGACGAGAGCGTTTGTACGGGCGCTGCGCTAGCGTGTCGCTTTCTTTCAAGGAGCCGCGATCATGATCACGATTTATGGAAACGCCGTGAGCACCTGCACGCGCAAGGTGCTCATGACGCTCGCCGAGACGAACACGCCCTACGAGCTGGCGGTGCTCGACTTCGCCAAAGGCGAGCACAAACACGAGCAGCACGTCCGGCGGCAACCCTTCGGGCGCATGCCAGCGCTCGACGACGACGGCTTTCAGATGTTCGAATCGCGCGCCATCTGTCGCTACATAGCCCGTAAGGCCGGCGGCACCCTGATCCCTAGCGAACTCAGAGCGTTCGCCAAGATGGAGCAGTGGATAAGCATCGAGACTTCCGAGTTCAGCGCTCATGCGATGAAATTCGTCTTCGAGCACGTCTTCAAGCGCCCGCAGCAGGAAGGCGTGCTGGATGCGGCCGGCAAGGCGCTCGACGCGACCTGCACCGTCATGGACCGGCAACTCGCGCAATCGCCGTTCGTCGCCGGCCCGGCCTTCACGCTCGCGGACGTGTGCTTCATGCCCTACCTCGAGTACGGGATGGGTACCCCCGCAAAGGAAATTTTCGCGAAACATGGCCACGTCATGACCTGGTGGAACGCGATCCGCGAGCGGCCGACCTGGCGCAAAGCAACCGGCAAGGCCTGACGAGCGACACCAGGCCACGTTCCTCGTCGTCGG
>JALYHV010000428.1 GCA_030776205.1 Myxococcota bacterium
CTCGTGACCTAGGCGCCCGAGCGCCGACTCCGCGCGCCCTGCCCGCAACAGCATTTCGTGGGCGCGCGCCAGGAGGCGTCCCTGCATCGCCCGGGTGCGGCAGGGTGCCGCAAGCCTATCCGCAACGACCCTGAGCGCGCGCAGCTCTTCGAGCGTCGTCGGTGGCTCGCGCCCTGCCCGGCGCAGGACGAGCACGCCGTCTAACTCGCCTTCGCTCGCGATGACCGTCGCAAGCCATCCGGCCCGCGCCGAAAGCCAGGCAGCCAGGGAGCGCAGATCCGGGCGACGCACCTCCAGCGAATCGAGCACCTCGGCCCGAAGCGTGCCCTGCGGCTCGGCGGCGGCCACCGCCGCGAGCATCTCGGGGAGATCGCCTTCGCGCTCGTGAAGGTACCCTGCCGCGTCGACGGTAGCGACGCACGGCGGCGCCAATGTCCATAGCTCAGGCGACGCGGCTCCGGCGCCCGCTGGGGCCCGCAGGGCGACGAGCGCGTCACGCAAGGCGACATCCGCGTCCCCGGAGCAAGCCGCGACGCCAGCCCGGGCAAAGGCGTCGAGCCAGACGCCGCCGGCCGGCCGCAGCGGCCGGTCCAAGATCGCAACCGCTGCTCCGGCGGCGAGCGAGACGCCGGCTGTCGCAACAGTAGCCAGCCACGCGCCCTCCGAGCTGCTTGCCCCGACCATTGCGCCCAGCCACGCAGTCGCCCCACCCACGGCGAGGAGGCAGAGAGCCCGGCGGGTGCAGCGTGCGACTTTCACCGCGTCCGCGTGCAGCGCAGCCGCCCCCAGCAGGCTGGCCGTCACCGCGACGAAGCCTCGGCCGATCGAGGGCAGCTCGGTGGGACAGAGAAACCCGGCGATCACGGCGACGACGAGACACCCGGCAATGATCGCGCGCATCGCGTGTGCGCGCTCTTCCACTCCGAGCTCCAACCTGCGCCGTCGCAGCGTCCAATCGGTTGCGGCGAGCAGGACGAGGGCGCTAGCCGCCGCGGCCGCGACGTCCGCGAGGTGACGATTGCCGACGATCCAGCCCAGCGGCCCGGCCTCGGGAGCAAAACGCGCGAGGAGAGCAATGGCCCAGGCTGCGCCGACGACGAGCACCGAGAGCACGGGGGAGAGAGCCCGCACCTGCGCGATCCCTCCCTGGGATTGGATACGGCCGATGGCAATCGCCGCAGCGCCCGCGCTGGTCATGGCCCCCATGGCTCCAAAGGCGTCCAGCCCACGATGCTGGGAGACCACCCCGAGGGACGCCAACACCAGCGCCGCCCCCCAGCCGATGGCGCGCTCGAGCCCGGTCACCCGGCGGGCGCTTGCCAGCGCTAGCAAGACGGCCAGTCCGCCGCACAAAAATCCACGCGGCTCTCGCGCCCCGTCGGCCGACACAGCGAGCACGGCAACGTAGGCCACGCTGGCAACGCCCGGAACGACGCGCTGCCAGGAAACCCGCGACGAGGCAGCCCATGGGAGTGCGCTTTCCGGGCTGCTGGCAGGCACCTCCGTAGCCGACATCGCGGACCAGTGTCGCACGTTCGCTGGCGCTTGCCCCGGCCCTGTGGTCTCGTTGCCATCATGCACGCCACGCCCGAGGTCGGCCGGCGATCCCCGAGGACGCTCGCCCTCGGCGCCTGGCTGGCGACGCAAGGCGTGCTCGTGACCCTGTCGCTCGCGCTCGCCGTGCTCGGTGCCGGTGCCGGTGTGATGGCGGCCCTGCTCGTCGCAAGAAAGGGAGGGGGGGGAGCGCCGCAGATCCCTATCGTGGCGTCGCTCGCGCTCGCCTGGGGCGCCGGCGTCATGCTGGCCGTAGGAGCGGCGCTGCACGCCATCCGCCGCGACAAGGACGAGGGGATCATCGCGCTCGTACGGATGCGCGGCGGCTCCACCGGCCGCTACGTGATTGGACGCGTGGGCGGCCTGGTCGTCGTGCTCGCGATCGCCGTCGGCGGCGCGACGTTGATCGTGAGCCTCGCCGCGGCTTCTGCCGGACGCGCTCCGCCCCGTGAAGTCGCGCGCGCCAGCGCGGCAGCCCTGGCCTACTCGCTGGCATTCGCTGCCACTCTGGGCCCCGTCGCGATGGCGGCCCTTGGAGCCACGCCGCGAATCGGCGGGTATCTCGTTTTTCTCGCTGTGGTGGTCGTTCCAGAGCTCACCGCGCCATGGACGTCCGCGTGGCTGCCCGACGGCTGGCACGAGCTGACTTCCATCCCCGCAGCGCTCGACGCGGTGCGAACCGGCGTGGAGTCGCCCCTGACGAGCGCACACCTGGCACGAGCCGTCGCTGGATTGGCAGCGGTCGTGTCGCTCTGTCTCGTCGCGGTCAGCGTGCAGGCAGCGCGCATCGACCGCGAGCACGCACGATGATCTCGCTCGATCGGGTCGCCGCGCGCCGCGCGCCCCTCTCGCTGTCGGATCTCTCCGTGTCGTGGGGCCCGGGCGGGCATGCGCTCGTGGGGGCGAGCCGCGACGGAGGTCCGCTCCTTCTCGCCGTGCTCGCGGGTGCCGCGCGCATCCGGTCGGGTCGAGCGCGAGTCCTCGAGCACCCCCCTGGGGACCCGGCGATCCGGCCGAGGGTCGCGTTCGTTCCTCTCGATCCCTGTCTGCCGGAGGCCCTGCGCGTGGACGAGACCTTGCGCCTCGCATCCGCGCTTCGAGGCGAGGAGCCGCAAAACGCCGTCGAACGCCTGCGCGTCCTCGGCGTGGAGGCGCTTGCCCCGCGGCGTTCGCGCAGTCTCTCGCATGAGGAAGCGCGAGCGGTGGCGCTCGTGGAGGCGATCACCTCCGCGCGCGTCGAGGTCCTGCTGATCGAGGAACCTCTGGTGGCGGTGGATCCACGCGCCGCGACCCGCGTTTCCGAGCTACTGCGGGCCCGCGCGCGCGCAGGTTCCACCGTGATCGTCGCGACGGCCTCGGTGCGCGATGCGGTGGAGATCGCCGACGACTACGTGATGCTCAGCCGCGGCACGACCATCGCCAGAGCGTCGTCCCTCGAGGCGCTGGTAGCCTTCTCTCCGAATGGAGCTCGCTTGCGGATTGCGGCCGACGACCCGCGCGCCCTCCAGGCTGCGCTCGGCCAGGAGCAAGCCGTCGAAGCCATCGCGCGGACGGACGGGACGCTCGTCGCGCGCGGCCGGGATCCCATCGCCCTTGCCCGGGCCGTGGGACGCGCGGCGGTGGCGGCCGGCGTAGAGGTCACCGAGATGCGGCTCGAGCTGCCGAGCCTCGAGGACGCGCGCCCTACGAGCGGCCTCGCCGCCCATGAAAACGGCAAGGCGCGCGGTCGGTCTTCCGCTCTGGTCGCGACGGATTCCTCTCCGTCCCCTCCTCCCGGGGCCAAGAGCTCGTGAAGCTGGCGCTTGCCCGACCGCCGCTGGCCTTGCTCGCGCGGACGCCGCGTGCGTTGGTGTCGATCACGGGCTGGACGCTGCTCGGTGTCGCGTTCGCGGCCACTGCGCGATGGCGGGGCTTCGCTCATGGCGCCGATCAGGTCCTGGTCGGCGCATTCGGCGCCCTGGTTTTGCCGTTGCTCACGTACGCGGCCACCGGTGCCGCCCTCGGCGGAAAGTCCTTGCCTGCAGCGGCGGCGGCGACCGTCGCCTTCGGCGCAGCGCCCCGCAGTGCGGCAGGGGCTACCGTGGCCGTGGGCATGGCTGCTTCCATGTTGTTCAGCGCTCTCTTCGCCCCGGTCGTGGCGCTCATCGCGCACGGCGCAAACGATCCACCGCTCGCCCGCGACGCGCTCGCGACCGCCTACGCGGCTGCCCTGGGCGGCGCAGCCTACGGTGGCTGGTTCTTCGTCGGCGCGAGCTTCGGCAAACGAGGCGGAGGGCGCCCGATGCTGCTGGCGCTCGACTGGATTCTCGGGGCGAGCGGCGGCTTCGCGGCCGTCATCACGCCGCGCGCCCACCTGCGCAACATGCTCGGAGGAGCTGCGCCGCTCGGCATGAGCGGGCGAGCGAGCTCTGCATCACTCGTGATTATCGCCGTTCTTTGTGCCTTTTTCGCGGTCCGTCGCGCGCAGCGAACCCGTTGACGCGCTGGACGAGTCACCCGGTTCCCGCTCCGCGAACCATTGCCTGAAGCCGCTCCCGCGTCTCGCGTCTCAAGTCGAGCGGTCGGCCTTCGAGCAGGAACTCTCCGTCGCTCTGCCGTCGGGAAGCGTGGATCTTGATGCGCACCCCGGCAGCATGGGAGCCGGCAAGCACGCCGTCGATGCGGGAGCCCGGCGGTGAAGGGACGGTAGAACGCAGCACGATCGCGTCGGGGCCGAGGGAGACGACCCGCGCGACGCCCCCCTTGATCCACGTCAGGTGCGCATCCATCTCGACCATCCGTCAGATGCGAGCGCCATGCAACGAGATCATCGCGACCTCTCCCTGATGGCCACGCGCGCGTCTCGGTCTGCGTCACGCTTGGCTATGTCATGTCGCTTGTCGTGCAGCTTCTTGCCTTTGGCGAGCGCGAACTCGACCTTGGCTCTTCCGTTCTTGAAGTAGAGCCGCAGAGGAACGGCCGTCGCGCCGCTGCGTGTGAGGGCGTCATGAATCTGTTTGATCTCCGGTCGATGCAGCAGCAGCCGGCGCGAGCGCCGCGTCTCGTGTGGAAATACGTTCGCCTGCTCGAAAGGGGCGACGAACATCTGCTTGAGCCAGGCTTGACCGTTCTCGACCACGACGTAAGCGTCGCTCACGTCGACCTTTCCGGCGCGCATCGACTTCACCTCGCTGCCGAGCAGCGCGACGCCCGCCTCGTACCGCTCGCCGACATCATAGTCGAACAGCGCGCGGCGGTTCTTGACGATGAGCTGCTCGCCTTCCGCCTTCGGCATGGAAAGCCCCTTTTAGCCCAGCTTGGGTCGGGTGACCTAGGAGCGCGCCTCGAGCCCCCCGAAACCGGCAACGGCGACGGGTGCTCGCGTCCTATCCGCCGTCAGCGCGCGGCGGATCGTCCGCCCCGTGCTCGACGGAGAGCGGCGGGTCGTCCCGCGGTATGCCAAGCCTGTCCTCTAGGTTGCCCACGCGCTCGCGCAGCTTCTCGTTTTGTAGGACGATGGCGCGGATCATGTCCACGACGGGATCGGGCAGGTTCGCGTGATCGAGGGCCGCATCGATGCGCGCGTGCCTTGGAAGTATCACGCGGCCGGGAACGCCCACCACCGTTGCCTCGGGGGGCACCTCTCTCACCACGACGCTCCCAGACCCGATGCGGGCGCGGTCGCCGATGCGGATGGCACCGAGGACGCACGCGTTCGAGCCCAGGACGACCTCGTTGCCCACCTGGGGGTGGCGCACCTTGCGGCCAAGGGTGGTCCCGCCAAGAACGACGCCCTTGTAGAGAACGCAGTCGTCGCCGACGGTAGCGGTCTCGCCGATGACGATACCCATGCCATGGTCGATGACCACCCGTCGTCCCAGCCGGGCGGCGGGATGAATCTCGATGCCGGTGACGAATCGGCCCGCATAAGCAAGCGCCCGGGCACCGAACTTGAGGTCACGTGCCCAAAGCGCGTGCGATACCCGGTGCAGCCAAATGGCGTGGAGGCCGGGGTAAAGGAGCGCCACTTCCACCGCCGATCGCGCCGCCGGGTCGTTGGCGCACATCGCGCTCACGTCCTCGGCGACCCGCTCCGCGTGACGAAGGATCTTGTCCGCCCAGCGATTTGGTCGCATCGCCCGTCGCGCAGAGCGTAGCATCCGGGGCCTAGGAGCACGCGCGCGCAGCGCGCTAGGGTAGAAGAAGGATGGGCGACCCCTTCACGCTGCCGCTTCCGACCCTTGGCCGCTTTCGGCAATCTAACCCAGAGACGCTGGGCGACTATCGCGTCTTCCAGGTCTGTCGAGTCGAAGTCGAGGACGCCGCGGGACTGCCACGTGGCGACGCGTTCACCCTCCGCTGCAACGACTGGTGCAACGTCATCGCCGTCACGCCGGAAGACGAGCTCGTCCTCGTTTGGCAATATCGTTTCGGCACCGACGCGTTTTCGCTCGAGATTCCCGGCGGCGTCATCGACGAAGGCGAATCGCCGGAGCACGCGGCGCGCCGTGAGCTCCTCGAGGAGACCGGCTACGAGGTGGAGCACCTCGAGCCATTCCTCGTGGTCGCTCCAAACCCGGCCCTGCAGTCCAACCGCTGCTACACGTTCGTCGCGCGCGGGGCGCGTAGGACCTCACCCACGAAGCTGGATCCGCAGGAAGAGCTGGAGACGGTCCGGGTTCCTGCGGCGCGTCTCGGTGACCTCTTGCGTGGAGGGCAGATCACCCACGCCCTCGTCTCGAGCGCGCTCGAAGCCTATCTCCGCATGCATCCGCGTCCCCCCGTCTTGTCATGCGTGTCCGCGCGGTATGGGGCTACGAACTGGAATGACGCAGAGCGCCTCGTCTGCGAAATCGAAGAGTCTCAGGGGCGAAGGGTCCTCGACCTTGCGCGCCGGTTGCGGGCAGGCTTGACCCAGGAGGACATCCGCAACCCCCACGACTTCCCCGAGCTCGGGGACCCCGACTGGCAATACGAAGACGGGATGCTGGCAGGAGTGCAGAGCGTCCTCGCCGCCGTCCGTGCGAGACGTCGCGAGAGCGACGAGTAGCGTGGCAACCAAGCGCAAAGCCGCGGGACCGTTCGAGTCGCTTCGTGCGCTGAAGGAGGAGCTACGTCGAAAGGAAGAGGAGAAGGCCGAAACGGGGAAGCGCACGCCTCCGACCGGGGCGCCGAGCGCAGCGGCCCCGCCGCCACGATCCTCGACGAGGAACCCGGCAGCCGCGGACGTGGCCGATGACGAGGCGCTCTTGCTGCACCGGACCTTCGCGGGGGTCACGCCACTCGACCGTTCGCGCGGACGAGTGACCCGCCAGGTCGTAGAGCGCTCGGACACGGTCGAACACACGGCGGCACGCGCCCGCGAAGGGCTGCGCGCGGAGGCCGAGGCCGTGCACGAGCACCTTCGGGTCCTGGTCGAAGGGGACGCCCGTTTCGAGGTCTCCGACGATGGGCACACGGTCGAGGGCCGACGGCTCGACCTGCCGCGAGACGCGATGCGCCGACTGCGTCGCGGCCTCGTTCCCGTCGACGCTCGAATGGACCTGCACGGGCTTGGCGTCGACCAGGCGCGGGCCCAGCTCGGCCAGTTTTTGGGGATCATGCGCGCGCGGGGCGAACGATGCGTTCTCGTCATCCATGGCAAGGGGGAACACTCGCCGGGGGGGGTCGGCGTCCTCCGCGGGGAGATCGCCGCGTGGCTGTCCCAGAGCGCAGCGAGCGAGCACGTCGCGGGGTTCGCGACGGCGGCGGACCATGACGGAGGCCAAGGCGCCGTGTACGTCCTGCTTCGGCGGTGACTCGGGCGCGCTCCTCTTCCAGAGCGACTCGCAATGCACGCACGGACCCCCGGCGTCCTGGCTGTGGGCTTTCGCGCGCGCTACAGCCTGCCGGCTCGATGACGCGCGTTCTCCGTGTCGACCCTCGCGCGCCGGACCCCACCGCCATCGCCGAAGCGTCGCGGGTCCTAGGCGAGGGTGGTCTCGTCGGTCTGCCGACCGAGACCGTCTACGGGCTCGCCGCAGACGCCTTCGACCCGCGAGCCATTGCCCGCGTCTTTGCCGCCAAAGGCCGGCCCGCCAATCACCCGCTCATCGCGCACGTCTCCGACGAAGCGCAGGCGCGCACCTTAGCTGGACGCTGGTCTAATCACGCGGCGCGTCTGGCGAGCGCCTTCTGGCCGGGGCCCTTGACGCTGGTCGTCGAGCGAGCGCGTCACGTGCCCTCGGCCCTTACCGGCGGTGGCTCGTCCGTCGCCGTCCGCGCCCCCTCGCACGCCGTGGCGCGCGCCGTCATCGAGGCCCTCGGTCGGCCCGTGGCTGCGCCGAGCGCGAACCGATTCCAGGGACTCTCGGCGACGACCGCCGCGCACGTGACGAAGAGCCTAGGCGACGCGGTCGACCTCGTCCTCGACGCGGGGCCATGCGAAGGCGGGATCGAATCCACGGTCGTCGACACGCGGGGTGACATCGTGCGCGTGCTGCGGCTGGGTGCCTTGAGCGTTTGCGCGCTCGCGGCGTTGGTGGGACACGTCGAAGCTTCGAGCGCGGTTCCTTCGCCGGAGCAGGGCCGCGCGTCGCCTGGCATGGACAGGCGGCACTATGCCCCGCGGGCGCGGCTGATCCTCTCGCCGACGCGGGACGAAGCGCTTCGGCTCGCGCGGTCGAGCGCGGAAGCGGGGGTCCGCGTGGCGGTTTTGGCGCGCGACGGAGGAGCCGCGGCGGAACGCGACGCAGTGGCGGGGCACGCGCCGGGAGCTCTGCTTCGCTGGCTGCCGGACGATCCCGCGGCGTACGCGAGGCACCTCTATAGTGCGCTGCACGATCTCGACGACGCTGGAGTCTCCGTCATCGTCGTAGAGGACGTGCCGGCTGGGGAACCGTGGAGCGCGATCGCCGATCGCCTCCGGCGTGGCTCCGCGACATAAGCCTGCCGCGCTCACGCAGCACGCAGCGCCCGCATCATCGCCGGGTGCTTCGCCAGCCGGCCCAATGCTTTTTTCAGCAAGGTCTTTCCCGGCTCGATCTTGTGCCAAGGCGAGGCGCCACTCGGGTGCGGCAGCGGAACGACGTCGACATCTCGGCCGTGCCAGTGGGCACGCTGGAGTGTACCCACCACGTGGGCCAGCGGGGCTTTCGTCCCGAGCACCTGCTCGATCGCCAACGTGCCGACCGCCACGACCAGGTGGGGGTGCAAGATCGCCGCTTCACGGGCGAGCCAGACCCGGCACTTCTCGATCTCCTGGGTATCGGGCCGCCGATCGCCCCCTTGCGCGGCCTTGCCGGGAAAGCAGCGCGCCACCGCCGAGATGTATATCCGGGCTCGAAACGTCTGCTCGTCGACGCCAAGCGCCTCCTCGAACCAGCGGAACATGGTCCGACCGGCGGTCCAGGCGAACGGGCGCCCGAGGCTCCCCTCTCGTGGGCCGGGCGCCTGCCCTACGAGGATGACGCGCGTCGCCAAGGGTGGCCCATGAACGACCGGGCCGATCATCTTCGGGCACTGGCGGCAGGCGCCCAGCTCCCCGTGGAGGAGCTCGAGGGCGCGCTTCGGGGGGCTGCTCATCGAGGTCGCGTCGCCCGATGGGCCGTGTCCGTCGCCTCGGACGAAATCTCGCCCTCGGCCTCGACGACATCGTTGTTCTCCACGCG
>JALYHV010000429.1 GCA_030776205.1 Myxococcota bacterium
GTAGAGGAGCGCGCTCGCCCCGGCGAAGCCCCATTGCGCGCCCGCCGCAAAGACGGTCTCCGAGCCTCCCTGCGCGTTCCATTCGCTTGCGCCCATCCACGTCTGTTCGGAACCACCGAGGCGCCACCGCTCGCTCGCACCACGCTGTAGGAGAGCGTGACGCTCCGACGCGCCGACGAGGGTGTGCTCGTTCTCGTAGTAGTCGATCAGCTGGCGCTCCACCGAGTACCCCCAACGTTCGATCAGCGGCGTCGAAGCACGCACCCAGCGCATCGACCAGGTTGCGATCACGCGGCGCTGCGGATCGCTTTCGAAACCATGAACCGTTACGCGCCAGGGCCCGAAGACAGTGAACCCCACCCCGTCCTCCACGTTCTCGAGGTGAACCGGCTCTCCGTCCAGCAACTCGATCGCTACTCTGGCCGGATCGAAGAGGTCGACGGGGAAAGGACCGTCGCGCCACATCGTGCTGCCTTGCTCGGAAACACCACCGACCCAACGCTTAAAGCGAAGTCCACCCCGCCACTCGGCACGCCACTCCTCCAGATGCCACCAGCGCTCGATGTGCGCGCTGCGCTCGAACGTGCGATGCACGCCCGCGCCGCTCCACGACGCGTTCTCGCGCGACTGTGTCGCAACGTCCTGCGGCGACGAGGGGGCGTATGCGGCGCGCCAAACATCGATGTAACCGGCGCCTTCGCGCCCGGGAAGCTGCGGGGGCGAACCGGCGTAGCGCGAACGGTAGGCGGCCACGGCCGGGGGCGCGTTGTCGGAGGTCAACGTCATCCACTCCAGCGTGGTGTTGGGCGAGGGGCCATTGCGGGGAAAGTCGGCCCTCCCAGAGCGGGCGATTGCCTGGAAAAAACCCTCATGGCTCTTGATGCCTATCTCCGCGTGCATCGTCGACATGGGCCGACGAATCATCAGGAAGTAGTCGCGCTCGGCGCGGTCGACCCGAATGTCGAAGTAGTCGTGAGCATTGGTGCCATCGAAATGACGGCCGCTCGTATCGTAGACGCGGAGGTTGCACCAGCCGTCACGGCCGCCGCTGCCTAGCCGCGCCCTCGCTGCGGCAAGACCCGGGTCCGTAATTTCCCAATAGAGGTACACAGAATCGGGATCGCGAACGACGACGGTGATGCGATTTTCGTTGTACCCCCAGGGGATGTTGCCCGAGTCGATGGAAATGGGTTTGGCCTCTAGCGGTTCTGAAGCGGGGCTGACCAGAGCAAACTTCGACCCTTCCGCGAGCAATTCGTCCGTCATGTGCCTCATCCGGGCGACAGAGTACGACAACATGTTGGCCCCCGCTCATCGAAGGCGCCGCGTGGCATCTGAAAGATTGGTGCATGCGGTAGGTTTCGACTTCGGGCGGACTCGTGCTGAACGACGACACGGGACTGTTGTCTGCGCTTGCGCCCGGTTAGTGTGCGCCTGTGGGTTTACGCTGCGTTCAGCGCGCTTCGAATGCGCCGATGTTTCTCCGTGGTTTCCGTCGTCTCGGCCTTTCCCGTCCACTGGGTGGAACCGATGCAGTTGCCGCGTGCGCGTCCATCGGAGCAATGGCCGCGCTCCTTTCTGTATCCAGCGGGTGCGCTCTCATCGGCGAGACGCCCGGGCCGTCGCCCGCATCGAGCGGCCGCCCATCCGATGCCCTTTCGGATGGCGGCACATCGGCGGATGGGTCCCCCGGCGTGCGGCCGCCGATGGATGCGCGCGCTCCGTCCGTCGATGGCGCGGTCTTCACGGCCCCAATGCGAGGTCCCAGCCCGCCGACGGTGAGCGCCCGCTTCCCGTTCCCGCAGAACCGGCAAAGCGGCCGCTGCGTTTACCCGACCAACTACCTCAATTCGGACGTCGTAGCCGCTTACGCGCTTTGGAAGCGCGACACGGTGACCGCCGACGGCGCTGGCGGTCACCTCCGCGTAAAACGAACGAGCAGCGACGGCATCGACATGTGCCGGCCGGGCGGTTCTACCGTTTCGGAGGGCATCGCCTACGGGATGCTCATCGCCGTCTACATGGATGACCAAGCGCTGTTCGACGGCCTCTGGCTCTACGAGCAGCAAAACCTCGACGGCAACGGCTTGATGAACTGGGCACCCCAAGGCGCGGCGGATGGCGGCGGCGCGAGCTGCACGGGCGCCGCAACCGACGCCGACGAAGACATGGCGTTCGCGCTCGTGATGGCGGACAAGCAGTGGGGCGGTCAGGGCACTCTGCCCAGGCCATACAAGCAGACCGCCGTCGATCAGATCGGCAAAATCTGGGCAACCGAGGTCTTCCAGTCAAAGTGGATACGCTCCGGCGACGGGACCTGGGCGACCAACACGAACGTGAACCCGTCGTATCTGGCGCCTGCGTATTACCGTGTTTTTCGCGCAGTGGACCCCGATCAAAGCCACGACTGGAATGCGGCGACCTCGCAGGCTTACTCCACGCTCACCGACGCATTGAACGGCAACGGAAACCAGAACAGCGGCCTCGTTCCGGCCTGGTGCGACGACAGCAGCCTGTCTACCTGCCGGCCGGGCACCCCTGGCCATTACCAGTACGACTCGTGCCGCACGCCTTTCCGCATTGGTCTCGATTGGTGTTGGAACGGGTACGCGGCGGCTCAGAATTTCGTTCAGAAGACGAGCTCGTTTTTCAACGGAGTGGGTGTCAGCCACATCGCCGACGGATACGGGTTGGACGGCACACCGCGGCCGGAGCATCCTGGGCAGCTTTCGGCGGCGTTCATCGGGCCCGCCGCAATCGGCGCCATGAGCTCCAGCGTTTTCCAAGGCTTCCTCGATGAAGCCTACGGCGCAGTGGCACGCCTCGATCTGCTCGCCGGCGGTGCCTATTATGAAGACTCCTGGACCGTGCTCTCGCTACTCATGATGACCGGCAATTTCATCGACCTGACGGCGTACTGATGCGCGTTCGGATCCTCGGCTCGGGCGCGGGGGGCGGCGTCCCGCAATGGAATTGCGGGTGCGGCAATTGCGCTCTGGCGCGGGCAAAAGACCCGCGCGTCCTATCGCGCACCCAGGACTCCGTCGCTCTCGCCTCGTCGGGGGATCGATGGCTGCTCGTGAACGCGTCGCCCGACGTGCGCCAGCAGATCGAAAGCTTCCGCGACCTATGGCCACGGTCACCGCGTGATACGCCGATCGCGGCCATTGCGCTCACCAACGGGGATCTCGATCACGTGGTCGGGCTCCTGACGCTTCGCGAGTCGCAGCCGCTCCGCATCCTGGCGACTCAGCGCGTGCGCTCGGGGCTCGTAGATCACAACGCTGTGCTTCGGACACTGGCACGCACGCCCGAGCAGGTATCGTGGACGGCGCTCGAACCGGGCAGTGAGGTCGCGATCCGCGAGGTAGGCCTCGGCGTGACGCCACTGCTCATTCGCGGCAAGCTCCCGGTGCACTTGGTCGGCGTTGTCGACGCTTCGGAAGAGGACAACGTCGCGCTGCGCGTCCGCGATCTGGCTACGGGCCGAAAAGTGGTGATCGCGACCGCCGTCGGTTCGCTCGACGGCGTCCTGCCGCTGCTCGAAGGCGCCGACGCGGTCCTCTTCGACGGAACGTTCTGGAGCGAGGATGAGCTTCTCGCGCTCCGTCTTGGCACCGCGCGGGCACGCGACATGGCACACGTTCCCGTCGGCGGGCAAGGTGGAAGCCTGGCTGGGTTGGCGCCGCTCCGCGCTTCGCGCCGCATCTACACGCACGTGAACAACACGAACCCGATGGTCCGCAGCGACTCGCCGGAGCGCGCGGAGGTCACGCGCGCGGGCTGGGAGGTGGCCACGGACGGTATGGAGCTCGTCCTGTGAGCGCGCCGCTCCCGGCGACGGCGTTCGTCGAGCAGCTGCGCTCCGAGGGCGCCTCTCGTTATCACGATCACCATCCCTTCAACCTACGGATGCACGCAGGCGCCCTGGGCAAGGACGAGCTCCAGCGCTGGGTGCAAAACCGATATTATTATCAGACGCGAATACCGATGAAGGACGCGCTCATCCTCTCCAAGAGTGACGATCCGGCCTTCCGACGCACCTGGATGCGGCGCATCGGCGACCACGACGGCAACGCGGAGGGCGAGGGGGGTCTCTTCGAATGGGTGGTGCTCGCCAAGGGGCTCGGTCTCGACGAGCGGGAAGTGCGCTCGTGCCGGCATGTCCTCCCTGGCGTTCGCTGGGCGTGCGACGCCTACGTGCAGCTCGTCCGCGAGCGCTCACTGGTAGAGGCCGTGGCTTCGTCGCTCACCGAGCACTTTGCCCCGGACATCATGCGCACCCGCGTCGCCGCGTGGGAGCGTCACTACCCGTGGGTAGACGCGGACGCGTTGGCGTACTTTCGCTCGCGCGTCCCGCGGGCCAAGCGCGACGCGGAGGAGGCCCTCACCTTCGTCGTCCAACACGCGACCACTCGCGAGCTGCAGGAGCTTTGCATCCGGGCGCTTCTCGACAAATGCGTCATCCTATGGGCGATGCTCGATTGCATAGCCGAGGCCACGGCATGAATCCCAGACTCGCGCGCGGCGTGCGAGTGCGCCCCGATCCTCGCGATGGGATCCCGGTGCTCCTATCGCCGGAGCGAGGGCTACGACTGAGCCCGACTGCGGCGGCGGTACTCGCGCTCTGCGACGGGGAGCACAACCTCGTAGCGATCAGCCGTGCGCTCGCGCAGCGTTATTCGGCGGCCGATCCGGAGCGCATCGACTCCGACGTACGTCTCCTCCTGCAAGAGCTCCATGCGAAAGGACTTGTCGAGGGCGTTCCGCTGCCGGCTCCCCGCGAGCCGCTCTCCCATACCCCCCATCAATCGGCGGACGCCGAGAACGGTTCTCTCCCGGTACCCTTCACGAGCGACGCTGTTCCCGCGCTCGAGACGCCCTACACGCTCGTCGCTGAGGTGACGCATCGCTGCGCCCTCGCGTGTCCGTATTGTTCGAACCCCCTCGCGCTCGTCCGCCGCGCCGACGAGCTGACGACCGACGAATGGCTCCGCGTCGTCGACGATGCGGCCACACTCGGCGTCATGCAAATGCACCTAACGGGCGGCGAGCCGTTGGCGCGGTCCGATCTGGAGGTCATCGCTGCGCGTGGCCGCGAGCGCGATCTGTACGTGAACCTGGTCACGAGCGGCGTCCCTCTGGACCGCGAGCGGCTCGAGCGCCTCGCGCCTTCGCTCGATCACGTGCAGCTCAGCGTGCAGGACGCCGACCCTGCGGAAAGCGATCGGCTTGCGGGTCACGTTTCGTTCGAGCAAAAGATGCGCGTCGCATCGTGGGTCAAGAGTCTCGGCCTGCCGCTCACGGTCAATGTGGTGCTGCATCGTGGAAATGCTGACCGGGCAAGCGAGATGATCGCGATGGCGGAGCGCCTCGGGGC
>JALYHV010000430.1 GCA_030776205.1 Myxococcota bacterium
CTCCCACACCGGACAATCCCGAGCCGCCGCCCACCGTGCTCGAACCCGCGCCCCCCGATGACGCGCCGGCCATACCCCCGCCGGTCGGATTCGCAGGAGAACCGCCCGAGCATGCGCTCAACGCGAGCAGAGCCGACGCGCACAGTGCGCGGGGCCACCGGCGCGAGCGCAGGCCCAGCGAGGCCGATATCGCGCACTGGGCCTGACGTGCGGCCTGATATCCGGCGCGCCGCGTCGATTTCCAAAGTATTCGCATAGGAGAGATCACCTCGTCACGAGCACCGGTGCAACGCTCACTTCGCCGAGATCCATCGAACGTGGAGCCCGGCTCGAGCGGGCGCTCAGGGCAGGCCTCGGTGCGACATCGGTGCAGCACACAAAACCTGATGAACGCACCCCGCAAAACGGTCCAAAAAAAACCGATGCCCTTCTTCGGGGGAGATTGAAGACAACGGACGGCGATAGCTCACCTCGTGCAGGGGTCGATGAGACCAAAGCTTTGGTGAAACGCGCCGGGCGTCCGTCAAAATCACACGTCTAAGGAACGGACACCGTCGCCGATGAGGAAAGGAGCGCAGAGCATTCGATAATGGCGGTAAATTTCGTCGGCAAAACAGTTTGAAGACGGCCGGGGAGCGCGGCGCGAGCGGCCTCGAAAGGAAAATGGCAAACAAAGCCGATACGGTTTTTACAGGAGGTCATGATCGATGCGCCGCGCGTTCATGTGTGCTGCAGGGTTCGCACTGGTGCTGGCTGCAGTCGACTGCGGGGGAGCCGGCGATTCGCCGACGATGGGCCAATCCGCACCGCAAAACGAGGGTTCGGCGGGATCATCGTCGGGAGCCGCGGACAGTGGTGCGCCCCCACCCGCTCCGAGCGGCAGCGGCGCTACGCCCACGGTGCCGGTCAGTGGAGTCGCGCTCGATGCCGCCGACGGTGCCATCGTTCACGCGGTGGCACCCGAGGCCGCGCCGATTCCCGACTCTATCCCGGAAGCGGGTATTCCGGAGGCCGCCAGCGCAGAATCCGGAGCGCCACAGGTCCGTCGGGATGGCGGAGCGAACGTCGCGAGTCTACCCAACGTGACGCTCTTCGTAGCGGGCGATTCGACAGCGTCGGTCTACGGCCCAGCCTCCGCCCAGCAGGGTTGGGGAGAACACCTCGCCGATTTTTTGATCAGCAAGGTCACCGTCGACGACCAGGCGTTTCCCGGTCGCACCGTCAAGACCTTCATGATGTCCAGCCGATGGACGGCCATCGAAGGCGGCCTCAAGCCCGGAGATTTCGTGATGATCGAGTTTGGCATCAACGACAGCAGCGGCGTGGCTGGGCGCTTCGTCGCCGTTCCCGAGTTCACGACCCTGATCGGAACGATGGTCGACGCCGTACTCGCCAAGCAGGCGACGCCGATCCTCGTGACGCCTACGGCCCTGCAGTATTGGACCAATGGTGTTGAGACCAACGCGCGGGAGCAACCCTACGCCGACGCCATGAAGCAGGTCGCCGCCCAGAAACACGTTTTGGTCGACGACCTGAACGCGCGCAGCGTCGAGTACCTCAACATGGTGGGCGAGAGCGCCGCAGCGCAGATCTACATCAACGGCGACAAGGCCCACTTTACGTTGCAAGGAGCGACGCAGATGGCCAAGCTGGCCACGCAGGAGCTGCTGCGCATCGGCAGCCCGCTCGGCGCCTACGTCAAATAGCGCTGGTGCCACAGGCTCGGAGCCCGGCACCCTCCCCGGGCGTCGCGCCGCTCAGGCGAGGCTGGCCTTGAGTACGATGGTCGTGCCCGCCAATGCTTTCGACACAGGGCAGTTCTTCTTCGTCTCCTCCGCGACGCGCTGAAAGGCAGCCGCATCCGCTCCGGGAACCGAGGCCTGCGTCGTCAAGTCGATGCTGGTGATCGCGAAACCGTCCCCCTGCTTGTCGAGTCGGACGTCGGCCGTGGTCTTGACGCTCTTCGGGGTAAGGCCCGCCTGTTCCAGACCGAGCGTCAGCGCCATGGAGAAGCACCCCGCCAGCGCGGCGCCGATGAGCTCCTCGGGGTTACTGCCCTGCTGCCCTTCAAATCGGGACCCGACCGAGAACGGTGCCTCCTGCGCATGCGCGGGTTTCATCGTCCCCCTGCCGGTCTTCAATCCGCCTTCCCACTGCGCGCTTGCCTTGCTGATTCCCATGGTCGTGTCCCTTTCCGTCGGAGACTTGCGTTCTTGGTCTAATGCGTCTGCAATTCGGCGTCCGCGGCTCGCGGCGTCCGCCAGCTTCTCACCCGAACGTCTTTTTTACCCGGAAGTTATTGCCAGCGTTTCCTCCGGGTAATAAGACTGCCTCATGAACGACGAGCGTACCTATACGGCGTTCGCGGGCGAACGGTTTCTCGTCTCGGGCGAGTTGCGCACGCTGCTGGAGCGAACGAAACAGTGGCTCGATGGTCACGAAGTGTTGCCTGAGAACGCCGAGCGCGAGCGCGTGCTCATCTTCGACGACCAAACGGGGCGCGAGGTCGACTTCGATTTCAGCGGGTCGCTGACCGACGTCCTCCAGCGCGCGATACCGGTCATCGCTCCTGCCGGGCGCGCCGGGCCCGGTCGCCCGAAGCTGGGCGTCGTCTCGCGTGAGATCTCGCTCCTCCCGCGGCACTGGGAGTGGCTGGAGGGGCAACCCAACGGCATATCGGCGGCTCTGCGCCGGCTCGTGGACGAGGCCAAGAAGCGCGAGCCCGAGACGGAGCGCGCGCGGAACGCACGGGACGCGGCGAGTCGCGTCATGTCCGTGATGGCCGGCAACCGCCCTGGATTCGAGGAGGCGACCCGCGCGCTGTTCGCCGGCGAAATGACGCGGTTCGAGGAGTTGGTGCACGATTGGCCGGCCGACATTCGCGCTCACGTGCGGCGGCTGATGAGCAGGGCCGGCCAGCCGGCGCCATGAGGCTGCACGCGCCCGCTCAGGCCGGCGACGGATCCCGAATTTGCTTGCGCACTTTCTTCGCAAATGTCTGCGTGCACTGGCCGTGGCTCGACTCATAATCGATGATTTCGCGGATCAACTTGGCTTTCGCGGCGCTCGGGCAGCGGGCGCTCTCGCGCACTTCGACAGCGAGCCGCACGCCCTCGACCGTCACCGGCCACTGCGCCTTTTCCACCGCCTCCACCTTGTTCGTAGACCGATGGTGGGACGGCTTCGTCTTGGTCACGTCGCGAAAACCAGTCGTTTCGAGGCGTCGGCCGGTGCCATGGCAGCTAGGACACGTCGTCGTCAACCCGAACGAGTTGCCGATGCGGCGATCCCCTCCGCAAATTCCGCAGGTCTCATCCAGCCGATCGGAGCTCGTCGCCGGCCTGCCAGGACGTTCGTGCATCGGACGATTCTACTCGATTTCGCGAGCAGCCGCCGGCTCCGATCGTGCAGCAAACGGCGCGAGCCTACTGTGAAGGCGCCGCGCGACGTGTCCCGAGGCGCCCTGCGCGATCGCCGGTGGTTCGTGTACATCGCGCGGTGCGCCGATGGCACGCTTTACATCGGCATCGCGCAAGACGTCGTCGCGCGCCTCGCGCTCCACGACAGCGGGCGGGGCGCACGCTACACGCGCGGCAGAGGGCCGCTCCGGCTCCTCGCGAAGCGCGGTTGCGCCAGCAAAGGGGACGCGCTTCGACTGGAGCACGCACTCAAGCGGTTGGCGCGACGAGAAAAGCTCCTCGTTGCCGACTCGCCATACCGGCTGGCGGCGCTGGCTCGGGACGTTGTGCGGAGCGCCCGTGCGGCGCCCGACTGAATGTCAGGGAGGCGCCCGCGAGCGGGCGAGATCGCAGGGTGCGCACCATTTCACCGCCTTCAGGGAATCGCAACGCGTCGGATACCGTCGCGAAACGATCACAAGGTAAGCCCATGGGGCACGTGACCTCCGGCAATGAATGAGATCACAGACTGTCATGACATCGAAGACGCTTCCTGAGCGAGCAGACGGCCCGGCGCAGGGGCCGCCCGGCTTTCAGGCGCGCATCAACGGCGCGACCCTCGCTGACCTCGTCCAGATGGAGTGCCTCGCCGGCGCGCGGCGAATCGTGCGCGTCGCCTCTGACGGTCACGTGGGTTACCTGTTTTTCCGCGGCGGCTCGGTCGTGCATGCGATCGCGCGCTCCGCGATCGGCGAGGCCGCGGCGCTGGAGATCCTGCTCTGGAACGAAGGCTCGTTCGAGCCAGTCGATCGCGATTGGCCCATCAAAGAAAGCGTCACCTGCTCCTGGCAGAGCCTGCTCTTGCGAGCCGCGCAAATGCGCGACGAGCGCCACGGACACCGCGTGGTGAGTCTTCGGGCGGACCCGCGGAGCAAGTCGGGCCGGTCGCCGCTCGGTGAAAGGATGGAATTCGACGTCACGCCCATCGAGGTGGCGGGGCACGCCCTGCGGAGCGAGGACTTTCAGCTCGTCCTCCGCCTCAACGCGGACGGCGCCGTTGCGCTCAACCAGGGCGCGTCGCAAGACTTCGCGGACATCGTCGCGTACGCGGGCCGATTGGGTGATCTCATCGGAGGCTGCCTCGGGGCAGAAAGCTTCGTGGCCATGGAGTGCGCGTTCAGGAGCGGCCGTTGCTTCATCGTGCGCGAACACGGCGGGGACGTCGTCGCGCTGCGGCCGCGCGATGGCGCAGATTCGACGAGCATCGCCTCGCTGCTGGGTCTGTAGGCGTCGCATGGCGAGCATCGAAGAAACACTGCGGACGCTGCGGGACGTCGAAGGCGTCTACGGCAGCTTCGTCATCGCGGGTTCGGGCGGGCTGGTCGCCAGCGATCTGCCCGCGGTGTTCGACGGTCGGCTGTTCGATGAGGTGGGGCCACGGATCGTGCGGCTGTACGATACGTTCCGCAGCAGCGGCGAAGAGCTCGACGGGTGCGTCCTGCGCTACGCCGAGCACAAGCTTCATCTCCGGAGGATGAGCTGGGGGCTCGTCGGGATCCTCTCCGCCGTCTCAGTGAACAAGCCGGCCCTGCGAATGGTCGCCAACTTGGTGATCCGGCGGATTGACCCCGATGTCGTTCCCGCGTTGCGTCCAACGCTTGCTCCTGCGGCCCTTTCCCCGCCGTTGGCACGCCCGTCCGCACCGATGCCACCGCCACGTCCGAGCAGCACTCCGCCCAAGCCGCCGCTCGGCGCCGTGGCAAGCGATCGCTCGCCGTCGACCCCCCCGCCAAGTGGGCAGCCCGTTCGCATGTATCGCGGACGCATCGTCACTGACGCGTGACGGGGGCGCGATGCGCGCTCACCAGCGCGCGGCGGATGGCATCGCTTCGCGGGTGAGCATGTCGCGCCGCGGATCGGCCGCGTCGCGCGGGACCAGCTCCGGGTACGCGGGGCCGCCATGCTCGGTCACGTCCATTCCAATACGTTCGCGCTCCGGTGAGAGGCGGAGAATGCCCACAAGCTTCAGGAAATACATGACCGCCAGCGACGTCGCAAACGTCGCCAGGGTAATGCTCGCGCTCCCGATCGCCTGCGCCACAAGCTGTGTCGCGCCGCCTCCGTAAAAAAGTCCTGTCACGAGCACGGCGGGCGATGTGTCAGCGCCATACGGGCCGGGGGCGCCATACTGGCCGGTGGCGAACAGGCCCAAGCTCAACGTGCCCCAGATTCCACAAACACCGTGGACGGAAATGGCGCCGACCGGATCGTCGATGCGCAAGTACTCGAACAGATCGACGGAGAGCACGCAGATGACGCCTGCGACGCCGCCCAAGACGAACGCCCCAGTGGGCGAGACCCAATAACAGGGGCACGTGACGGCGACGAGTCCCGCCAGGAAACCGTTGACCGTTATTCCACAATCCCAGTAATTGCCGCGCAGGTAGACGAAAAAGAGCGCCGTCAGACCACCACCGCACGCCGCAAGGGTCGTGTTCGTCGCGACGCGCCCGATGCCGTGCATATCCATCGCAGAAAGGGTGCTGCCGGGGTTGAACCCATACCAGCCGAACCAGAGGATGACGCCCCCCACAGCCGCGAGGGTCATGTTGTGGCCGGCCATGATGCCTCCTCCATCCCTTGCGAACTTGCGGCCCAGCCGGGGGCCGAGCGCCATCGCGCCGGTCAGGGCGACTACGCCGCCGATGGTATGAACGACGGTGGACCCGGCAAAATCGTGAAATGGGACTGGCTTGATGTTGTTCAGCCATCCGTCTGGGCCCCAGGCCCAGTGACCGAAGACGGGATAGATGAATCCGCTGACGGCGACGCTGTACCAGAGGTCCCCCGCGAAGGACGTCCTGCCGACCATCGCGCCTGAAGTGATCGTGCTGCACGTGTCCGCAAACGCGAACTGGAATAGCCAGAACGCGAGCATGGGCACCCCCGTCGATCCGTATGTGTCTGGGACGTTCTCGAGGAAGAAGTACTGGTGCCCGATGAGCCCGTTGCCGGAACCGAACATGAACCCGAAGCCAAACGCCCAAAAGAGGGCGCCACACAGGCAGGTGTCCACGATTCCTTCAAGTAAGACATTAACGGTCTCGCGTGTGCGGGCGAAGCCGGCCTCGAGGAACAAGAAGCCAGCTTGCATGAAGAAGACGAGAAAGGCGGCGCTCAGCGTCCAGGCGGTGTTGAGGGGGTTGACACACTCGGAATGCCGGCCCGCCTCTTCGGCCCCTTCGGCGGCATAGGCCGCGTGAAGGAAGTAATGCGGCACCGTCCAGAGCGCGAGCATCAGGATCGCGACGCCGACGACCTTCCCGCCGATGATGGCCGAGAAAAGACGCCGCTGCGAGGGATCGCGCCAGAGACTGCGCAGCGTCTCCGCCGCGCTGTTATCCCGCCGGATGGAAGCACCAGACTGCACCGTTCTCTTCGTTTGCATCTCGTCGCGGAGTACCACGCGCACATTTCGGGCCCGTTTCGCTCGCGAGGTCGCGTCGAACGCTTGCCGGCCCGGCAACTGCGGTCTCACCGCGCGAGATGCATGCCGCTCCCATTCTTCCGCAATTGGAAGAATCCGAAAGAACGTCGGGAAATCAACGCACTTCGTGGCGATTGCGCCCTTTTTCCTTTAGCGTGCACCGCCTCGTATCGGAGGGATTGCTCATGCAGAAGCTGACCAAAATGGGCGCCATCGAGCGGCGACGAGCGGCGATAGCCTTTGCGACGGTGACCGGAGCTGTCGGCGTTCTTTCAACCAGCCCTGCGCAGGCGCATTTTTACCTTGTGTCGCCTACGAGCTGGGTCACGCAAAACGCAGGCAGCGGAGCTCCACAGAAGACGGCACCGTGCGGAAACGAGACCGCCAATGCTCCGGACGGCGTGCCCTCCGGCGTAATCACGGGGCTCTCCTCGAACGCGGACGGCACGACATCGGTGACCATCGCCATTCACGAGGTCGTGGCACATGCTGGATGGTACCGGGTTTCACTCGTTGCGGGCCCGTCCTCGTCGCAGACGACCGCGACCCTTCCCAACCCGACGACGCCACCCACCACGTGCGCGGCAGCCATCGAGCTTACGCCGACGCTGCCCGTCGTGGCGGACAACGTGTTCCGGCACACGGCGCCCTTCACACAACCCCAGTCGCTGCAGATCAAGCTGCCCGCAAACGTGACGTGCACCCGCGCGAGCCCCTGCACGTTGCAAGTCTTAGAGGTGATGAACGACGGAGGACATGCACCGCCGAACTGCTTTTATCACCACTGCGCCGACATCTCTATTTCAACTGCGTCGGACGGCGGGGGAAGCGGCGCCGGATCGAGCGACGCTTCGGCAGTCGACGACGCCGCAGACGCGTCGAGCGCCTCCGGCGCAGCGAGCGGATCCAGCGGGCTGGGGGGCTCGGGTATGGCGAGCACGTCAGGCGCATCGAGCGCCGGATCGAGCGGGGGATCGAGCGGCGGCCCTGGCCCATCGAGCGGCTCCGCCCTGTCTGGTGGCTCCGGCACGTCGAGCGGAACGTCGGTCTCGAGTGGGAGCGGTGGGCCGCCGTCCGGCGAAAGCGGCGTGAACGCAGATGCCGGGGTCGGAGGCGGCAGCGTGGCGCCCGGCGGTTGCGCCCTCTCCGGGCGACGCACGCCGACCTTCCCGCTCCTCCTAGGGCTTGCAGCCGTATCCACGTTACTGGGACGAAGGCGTTCGCGTCGCTAGAGTCGCGCGCTTCATGACGCGCGCTCCCCGTTGGCGCGCCTGTTCGCGCGAGCGGGGCTAAAAGGACGTCATGACCATCGACAGCGTCCGCTGCGCGGAAGAGCGCGATCTCCCCCGCCTGGGCCAGCTCGCCGGCGGGCTCGTGCGAATGCACCACGAAGCCGACCCGAAGCGTTTCATGCTCGTGGATGACGTGGAGCAAGGCTACGCGCGCTGGTTCTCCAGCGAGCTGCAACGAGCAGAAGCCATCGTGCTCGTAGCCGATCGCGGGGACGAGGTCGTTGGTTACGCGTATGGCAGGCTCGAGGGCCGCGACTGGAACATGCTTCTCGACCGCCACGGGGTCGTCCACGACGTCTACGTCGATGCGAAGGTTCGTCGATGCGGCGCCGGGAGGTGGCTGCTGCATACGCTCGTCGAAGAGCTGGAAGGCCGCGGCGCACCACGGATCGTTCTTTCGACCATGGTCGCAAATGAGGCGGCTCAGCGCCTGTTTCGCTCCTGCGGTTTCCGAGCGACCATGCTGGAGATGACCCGCTGACGTCAGCGCCCGTGGCGGGAGCCGTCCCCCCGAAAACGGCGGGAGGATCACTCCGATGGCGCCGCTGCTTTCGCGCGCGCACCACGACTCTCCCGGAGCTCCGCTTTGACGGGCACGAGATCCCAGATCTCGCGCGCGTACGCCCGGATGGTCGCGTCGCTGGAAAACCCGCTGGCGCCGACGATATTGTAGAGCGAGCGTCGCGCCCACTCTCTCGGGGCGCGGAAGACCTCGGCTGCCTCACGCATAGCGGTGACATATGGGTCGAAATCCGCGCAGACCATGTACGTGTCACTCTGACGCAACAGGTGAACGATCAACGCGTAGCGTTCCGGGTCGCCGAGACAGAAAAAATCGGAACCGAGCAGGGCGACGGCGTGCGCCAGCGGAGGGCTGTCGGCGATGAACTTGCTTGGTTCGTAGCCGGCGCGCCACAGCTCGCGGACCTGCTCCACCGTCCGCCCGAACAAGAAGAAGTTTGCTGCCCCGGCCGCCTGCCGTAGCTCGACGTTCGCGCCATCGAGGGTACCGACCGTGAGCGCGCCGTTCAGGGCCAGCTTCATGTTGCTGGTTCCGGAGGCTTCCTTGCCGGCTTGCGAGATTTGCAGAGAGACGTCGATGGCGGGGATGATCGCCTGGGCCAACGAGACGCCGTAATTGGGAACGAACACGACCTTCAGGCGATCGCGCGTAACGGGGTCGCCGTTGATCACGCTCGCCATGTCGTTGATGAGGCGAATGTGGGTTTTCGCCATGGTGTACCCGGCGGCGGCCTTACCCGCGAAGATGTATACGCGTGGGACCTGCGAGACCCCGTCGGGGTCATTTTTCAAATGCCAGTAATGCGCCGCGATTTCGAGGCAAGCTAGAAGTTGCCGCTTGTACTCGTGAATGCGTTTGATCTGCGCGATGAACATTGCCTCCGGATCCACGACGATCCCCGTGATACGCCGCAGCATGACAGCCAGGGACCGCTTGTTCTCACGTTTTATTTCGCCGAGCGCATCGAGAAGGGCTTCGTCTTCGACGTGAACGGACAGCCCGAGCGCCAGGTCCCGCTCGATCCAGTCCGGGCCCAGCCTGTCCGAGAGGAGGCGCGCCAGCGCGGGGTTCGAGTAGAGCAGCCAGCGACGCGGCGTCACGCCATTGGTCTTGTTGTTGAACCGCTCCGGGAAGAGCTCGTAAAAATCGGGCAACAGCTCGCGCTTAATGAGCTCCGTGTGGAGCTGGGCCACTCCGTTTACGCTGTGCGATCCGATCACCGCCAGGTGCGCCATGCGCACCTGCTGAACGGAGCCCTCCTCGATAATGGACATGCGCGACATACGTGATGGATCGCCCGGCCAGTGGGTGCTCACCTGCCGCATGAAGCGATGGTTTATTTCATAGATGATCAGGAGATGCCGCGGCAGCACGCGATGCAGCATCGACACCGGCCACTTTTCCAACGCCTCGGGAAGGAGCGTGTGATTCGTGTACGCAATCGATCGTTGCGTGACGTCCCAAGCCAACTCCCAATCCAGGCCCTCCTGATCGACGAGCACGCGCATTAGCTCGGCGACGGCGATTGCCGGGTGCGTGTCGTTTAGCTGGATGGCCGCGCGGTCGGGAAAAAGCCGAAAGTCGCGATGTCGCACCTTAAACTGCGAGATGATGTCCGCGATCGAGCACGCCACGAAAAAGTATTGCTGCTTCAGGCGAAGCTCGCGGCCGTGTTCGGTGTGATCGTTGGGATAAAGGACCTTTGAGATGTTCTCCACGTCGACCTTCTCGGCGACGGCGCGGAGGTAGTCTCCCTCGTTGAAAAGGCGAAGATCGAAGTCGCGCGACGCGCGCGCGGACCAAAGCCGGAGTGTGTTCACCGTGTCCGTCTCGTGGCCGACGATGAACGAGTCGTAAGGCAGCCCTAGGACAACGCGGGTGTCGAACCATTCCACGACGAGCCGGCCGTTCGCGTCGCGCCGTGTCTCGGTCGTGCCATAAAGACGGACGACCTGGGTCCGGTCGTGACGCGGCAGCTCCCAGGGGTTGCCGTATTGCAGCCAGTTGTCCGAGTGCTCGGCCTGCTGACCGGACTCGATGCGCTGCTCGAAGATACCGAACTCGTAGCGTATCCCGTAACCGACCGCCGGTAGCTCCAGCGTCGCGAGGGAGTCCATGAAGCAAGCGGCGAGGCGGCCGAGGCCGCCGTTTCCGAGGCCCGGGTCTCCTTCGGCGTCGAGGACGTCTGCCAAATCATGGCCCCATTCGCCGACGAGCTGCTCGGCCACACCGTACAGGCCGAGGTTGATGAGGCAGAGACCAAGACTCCGCCCTGTCAAAAACTCCGATGAGAGGTAATGAACGCGTTTGACGTCGCGCTCGACATAGGTGTGCTGGGTGGAGAGCCAGCGTTGGACGAGGCGGTCGCGAACGCTGTGCGCCATGGCCCGGTAAAGATCGACAGGCCCGGCGTCCCCTCCCTCCTTCACGCAGGTGTAAAGGAGGTGATCGAGTAGGTCCCGGCGGAATTGCTCCGGATCGATGCGCGCCGGCGGACTGTTACCTCTCCGCTGCGTGTCACCGCCCAGCCGCTCATCCATCGTGCGAGTGCTCACTCCCCGCAACCTGTCACCCCTGTCGAGGCTGGCTCGTGTCCGCTTCCTTTCGGCAGTGTTTCCTGGCCACCTTGTCGACCCTTCGCCACCCGAAGCGTGCCGCGGTCATCGCCGAACCGCGACTGCTCAGCGCCCGCGGGTTAGAAAAGCTGCGTATGCCGCCGCTGCGTCGGGAGAAGCAAGGCACGACGATATGGCTGCGAGCTCCCGCGTGATGGCGTCTTCCACGGCGGCCCGCAGCGGCTCGCGCAAGAGGCGCTTCGTGTCGCGCACGGCGCCTTGCGGGAGCTTGCAAATCGCTTCCGCGCGGGCAATAGCGGCGGCGGCCAAGTCTTCGCGATGAACGAGGGCATTCACCAGGCCGAACCGGAAAGCCGTCTCGGCGTCGATGCGGTCTCCGAAGAGCAGCCACTCGGTCGCCCGCTGCAGTCCGACCCGCGCCGCAAGTAGCACACTTGATCCGGCTTCGGGGACTATCGCAAGGCGGGTGAACGGGAACTGGAAGGCGGCGGTGTGTGCGGCCACGACGACGTCACAATGAAGGAGGATGGTGGCACCGGCGCCGACGGCGAGCCCCCCCACGGCAGCAACGATGGGCTTCGGAAAAGACGAGAGCGCCCGCAGAAACGCACCAGCCGTGCGCGCGAAGACCTCACCGTCCGCCGGGCTCGGCAGACCATCGGCGAAGTCGCTCAGGTCGCTACCAGCGCTGAACGCCCCTCCCGAAGAGGCCAGCAAGACCACGTCGATGCGCGGATTGGTCGCCGCGTCGACGAGAGCTTCCGTGAGCGAGGTGTACATCGCCCGCGTGATCGCGTTTTTCTTGCTGGCACGATCAAGCGTCAGCTTGCGCAGCGGACCGAGGTCTTCGATACGCAGCCCCGCCTCCGGCCGCTCCGAGCTCGGTCGCACGGAACTGCGTGGGCCACTCACCGGTGCCTGCAGCATGCTCGCCTCCCTAGTGGGCCGTATGCCGTTCAGGCGTCCGGGCCAGCATGACTTTTACAACTCTTTTATTTCGTCGGCGTATCGCGGCCGGCCTCCGAACAAAAGAAATGGCAACAGATCCAGCCAGGGCTGCTCCCGGCTGCGTCTGCTGCCGAACCGTGTTTCGAGACGGTTTCGCGTGCGGGACGCGCTGTACGCGAGCGTTGCGAACCGAAGTTAACCCACGAAGAGCGGCCGGATGTGTCGCGTGTAAAGGTTGTCCGTCACGCACTCGCCCGCAATGTCCCGCGCCGCCGCGAGCGCCGAGTGAAATTCGTCGCCCATCTCCGCAGCCACACGGAAGCCTACGTGCACGAGTTGGCGCAGGTGAATGTTGTAATCCGGGCACGACGGGTCATGACGTAACCGCTTCACGTATTCGTCCGACGTCCACTTCGCGACCTCTGCGGGCGGCGGAAGCTTGGCTCGGTCGATGTCGATGACTGTCGCGTACGGCTTGCTCAGCTCGTCGATGCGCGCCAGCGCCTGCGTGTAGATACGCTTGGCGACGTCCAGACCGCGTGACCCGGAGAGCGCCAGCCCGATGACCTCTTCAAGCCATGTCGTACCAGCAGTTTTCAGGTGCAACCCCGCGTCGTGCTTCTTCAGCGCACGGTGAATGATCGGATAAAGCGAGAATTTGTCACTGCCTGTGTGGACGCTGATCTTGAGTGACGTCGGCAGGCCGAACACGGCTGTTGCATGCTTGATGACGGCCAGGTCGGCGTCGAACTCCTGCGCGAACGTTTCGACGTTGCCTACGTAGTCGATCCCCTTGAGGAACATGCCCGAGAACTTGGGTGCGATGGTCTGAACGGGGATTCGTTCGCGCGCGAGTGCTCCAAGGATGAAAAAGAGCTCGAACGGGAGCTGCGGCTCGGTGGCTTCGTCGACCGAGACCTCGGCGATGAACGCGCTTTCCCCTTTCGCCGCGACGATGTGGCGGTAGGTTCGACCGGCTTCGCTCACGGCGTAGAGATAGCTCTTTCCGATTTTTTCGAGGACCGCATCGGTCACTTCGAAGGTGGTCGCCAGGCCGGGAACCCGAAGCACGCCCCGAAAGGGCGCCATGTCACGTGCGAAGGCCGCGATCGCGTCCTCGGGTGCTTCTTTCCCGATGAAATCGGCGACATCGTGCGTGAAGAAGTCGCATGACCCGAGAAAGCCGTCGACGGTCTTCATGCCGATGTGATCGGCATCCACGTGGTAGGGATGCTTCCACCCGCCGCTTCGAACGGCGAGGTCCGCCTCTGCCCGGACGTCGTCAGGCTTCGTGCCTATGATGGAGTGTTCGCGGAACGATTTGTTCCAGACTGGCACGACCACCGCGCCATTGTTTTCCGCCATCTGTACGGCGCGTAGCTGCGCCAGCCCTTCTTGGCCAAACCGGTCGCCGATTCCCACGGAATACTTTTCAATCTTCATCTGGCGGATCCCATTTCGTTTGCTCGTCGTCTCGGTTCGTTTGTCATCTGCCGACGGTTCGCGCAGCAATGCTCGCTCGTCGCGAGACGCGTCAGCGCTGGACGCGTGCGGTGCCGCCGGTCGCAAACGCGCGCACCTGCTCCAGCGTCGCCATCGTCGTGTCACCGGGGAACGTCGTGAGGAGGGCGCCATGGGCCCAGCCGAGCTTCAATGCTTGTTCAGGGCTCTCGCCCTCGAGCAGACCGTAGAAGAACCCAGCGGCAAACCCGTCTCCGCCTCCGATGCGGTCGAACACGTCGAGCTCGCAAACCGGCGCACTGAGCGTTTTTCCGTCGATCCAGGCGACGGCCGACCAACTATGCCGGTTCGTGGAGTGCACCTCGCGGAGCGTCGTTGCTACGGCCTTGATGTGGGGGTGCTTTGCTATCACCTTGTCGATCATCCCGAAGAACGTCTTCGTATCGAGTTTCGACGTCGCCGCCACTGCAGGCCCAGCTATCCCGAGCCCCTTCTGAAGATCCTCTTCGTTGCCGACGAGCACGTCGACGTGCTGGACGATGCGGCTGATGACCTCCGCTGCCTTTTTTTCGCCCCCCCAAACGTTCCACAGCTTTTCGCGGAAGTTCAGGTCCAGGCTGACGATGGCGCCGGCGGCCTTGGCGGCCAGCATGCCCTCGACCATGAGCGCCCCCGTGCTCTCGGAGAGAGCGGCAAAAATTCCTCCGCTATGAAACCAGCGTAGGCCACCCGCGAAGAGGGTGCCCCAATCGAAGTCACCGGGCTTCAGCTGGGCCGCCGCCTCGTTGGACCGGTTGTAAAAGACGATCGGAGCACGCGCACCGTATCCTCGATCGCTGTAAACGGTCGCCATGTTCGGGCCGTTGACGCCGTTGTGCTTGAAATACTTGTAGAACGGCCGGACTCCCATCGCACGAACTCGTTCGGCGATCATGTCGCCTATGGGGTAGTCGACCATCGCAGTGACGATGCCGGCCCGCATGCGAAAGCAGTCGGCGAGGTTTGCCGCGACGTTGAATTCACCACCGCTCACGTGCACGTCGAAGTGGCTCGCCTTTTTGAACGGGACGATGCCCGGGTCGAGCCGATGCACCAGTGCGCCGAGGCTCACGAAGTCGAGTGCGGCGCTCGAACGAATCGTCAATCCGGACGTCATCTAGGGCTCCAGGCGGTATCCGTGTGGCGAAAGGGGTCGTCTTTCAGGCGATAGAGCATTTCCCCCGCTTTGGGGACGTGAAGCCGCCCCTCCCGCTGTCGGTTTTTCCACTGGTCGACGTCAATTTTCCTGTGGTCCACATAACCGAGATTGACCGCGCGGCACTCGGCCTCGCTGATGCCCGTCGCGAGCGACACTGTGATACGTGGACGCTCGACGGCGTCTTCGTATGTCCCAATCCCCTTGACGTGCGTCGAATGGGCCACGACACCGCGCGGATATTCATTGAATCGATTCCATTGTTTCACGAAATAATCGCGAACATGATATCCGATTTTTCGGATTGTCGCGCCGTGCACAACGGAGATCTCGTGAATGTGTGGTGCGTAAATGATCAGCTCACCGCCGTCTGCTACCACGGGCTCGAGCTTGTAAGCGCATTTGCCGCCGACCCAAAGCTCGTCGTACATTTCCGGCGCGCAGCTAAGGACAGAGTCGTAAGCGCGCTCCTCGTAAAGAACGTGAAGTTCCTTCGAAAGGTCGGCCGCCGCGCTCCACGCCTCTTCGGGCGTTCCGATGTACAGACCGACGAGATCCGCACCTTCGACGACCAAGCTCACGCACTTGCGCTCGACCGGGATCATCGACGCGGCCTTGTCGACGATTGCGCGGACGGGGGTCCACTTTGTCCCAATGATGCGCGGGTTCGTGATGAGGGCGCCTAGCCAGTGAAACATGTCGATGATTTCCTGGCCCGATATCCCCGGAAAGAGGTACTTATTGCCTCCGGAGAAGCCAGCGACCTCGTGCGGAAAGGTTGGCCCCACGACGAGGAGCATGTCGTAGTCGAGCACCAGCTTATTGACGGTGATCTCGACCCGCTCACGCATCAGGCCACCAGAGATCCCGTCGACCTCTTCTTCGGTGAGTGTGCCGATAGAGATCAGCTGCGTCGGGTCGTTCCAGTGGTGATTGAAGAAGCGCGTGCCTGCGTAGCGATTCCGCCGGTCGGACGCGGTGATGCCCAGCCGTCTATTGATGGCCTCGTCCGTCATCGGTGGATGGGTCCCCAGCGCGATGAGCACGTCGAAGCTCTTGACCTCCGGTGTCATAAGGTCATGCAGAACCCGGAACATGCGGTCGATCGGCGCGGTGCGCGTTTGATCGGGAACGATGGCAAGCACCCGTTTGCCATGAACTCCCCATCGGGAGATCTCCGCCGCGCAGATCTGGCGGATCGTCGAGTCGTCGAGCGCGACTCCTTTTTGCCCCGCCCCGGTCATCGGTCCTCTTCGAGCGCACGGGAGCTCGCCGTCCTATGCTTGCTAAACATACCGCGTGCTTATACCGCTTGTACGCCGTCTGACAACCGCACACGCAGCTGTGCGCGCGCTGCTGCGTCGGCCCGGCGACGCGGAGGCGCTGCGAGACAAAGCCGCTCCACGTCGGGGGGTTGCGCCGCTTCCGCGCGTGCGGCGACGACCCACGCTATATTGGCGCGATGGCCCCATCGGCAGACGCGCCCCCGGAAACCCGTGCGGCGGTCACCTCGGTCGCGCGCCTGTCATCGATGATCACCGAGGGGAGCGGCGTCGCGCCGCACCGTAAGCGACTCGCCATGGCCGTCGCCGCGCTCGCGGACGCCGTTCAGCTTGGTCTTTTCAATTTCTTCTATTGCGGGGCGCTCTCGCCTGCCGATGACGTGCTGGACGGCGCGGTGGTGTTGGCGCTGGTCCTGATTCTCGGCTTCAAATGGCGACTCGTCGCCGCGCTGGCGCTCGAGCTCGTACCAGGAGTCGCGCTCTTCCCGTCATGGACCGCGTTCGTCGCCACGGTGGCCACGGCGCCGACGCCGAGCCGCCCCCCTCGCCGCCCCAGCAGCCCTCCGCTCGGAATGTGAAGCGGGAGCATTTACCGGACGTGAACCGCGTCGGGCAACGCCCACTGCGAGAAACCTGATAGCGACGGAGCTCACGATGGCGATTTGCAAGCAGTGCGGCAACGAGGTTGAGGCATTCGTCACGGTGAAAGCCGCGGGCAAAGCGAAGAAGATGTGCGAAGACTGTGCCGACCGCGCCCGAGAAGAGGCCGAAGTCGCCGAGGAGAGCGAGGCGGTCGTTCAGACGATGATGGGCTTCAAAGGCCGCCGATAGCAGCGCACTCTTTCAGCGGAAACGCGAGCCGTGCTGAGGCCGAGCGCGTCGCCGTTCGGGGGGGGCAATCACCGCCGGTGACTCGCCGGAGCGAGGCTCGATCCGGACGCCGTCACCGGTGACCGGGAGGCGGCGACGAATCAGCCGCTCGATGTCTCCGAGCAGCGAGCGCTCCTCGGGATCGCAGAACGAGATGGCGCGGCCGACGGCGCCCGCGCGCCCCGTTCTTCCGATTCGGTGCACATAGCTCTCCGCGACGTTCGGCAAGTCGAAGTTGACCACGAGAGATATCCCTTCGACATCGATACCGCGCGCCGCAACGTCCGTCGCAACGAGGACGCGTGTCGTTCCGCGGCGGAAACCTTCCAGCGCTCTCTCGCGGGCGCCCTGCGTCTTGTTGCCGTGGATTGCGGCGCAGCCGATTCCAGCGCGATCGAGCTGCTCCGACAGACGGTCGGCCCCGTGCTTGGTGCGCGTGAAGACGAGCGCTCGCTCCACTTTTCCGTCGCGAAGCACGTCTTCGAGCAGCGCACGCTTTTGAGCCTTTGGAACGAAGACCACCGACTGATCCACCGTCTCGGCCGTCGTGACGGTCGGCGCGATCGATACCCGAGCCGGATCGACGAGCATGCTCCGTGCGAGTGTGTCGACGGGTTGAGCCATTGTGGCCGAAAAGAACAACGTCTGACGCTTGTTCGGTAGCATCGCCACGATTCGGCGAACGTCATGCACAAAGCCCATGTCGAGCATTCGATCCGCTTCGTCGAGCACGAACTCGCTGACCACGTCCAGCTTCACGAGCTTTTGCTGCAACAGGTCGAGGAGACGACCGGGCGTGGCCACGACCAGCGCCGGTCCCGCACGGAGCGCAACCTCCTGCCGATGCTGGCTGACGCCCCCGTAAATAACGGCATGACGAACGTCCACATAGCGGCCGTAGACCGAGATTCGTTCGGCGATCTGCGCCGCCAGCTCGCGCGTCGGGGTGAGAATGAGACCGCGGATCCCGAGGGGAGTCGGTGAAGCGGTGAGCCGCTGGAGTATCGGCAACACGAACGCCGCCGTCTTCCCCGTCCCCGTCTGCGCGCAAGCGAGCACGTCCCGCCCCGCGAGCACCTCCGGGATGACTTTCAGTTGAACCGGTGACGGCTGCGAGTACTCCTCATCGAGCACCGCCCGCACGAATGGTGGTGCCAGACCCAACGCTGAAAATGGCGAACCCGCAATCGCTTGCTCGATTTCAGGAGTGATCGGAGCGGGGGGAGGCGGTGGAACAATGGGGCGAAGACCCTGCGCCGCGGAGACAGATTGGCCGCCCGAAGCGCGCGCTGAGCGGCCGACACGGGGACGGCGGTGCCGAAGATGCTGGAAATTCATGTGATCACACTCTCTGGCGGCAGCGCCGTAAGCTCACCGCTCGTAAGAGGATGCCCGCGAAAGAGGCGGGCTTCGAAAGCACGGGTCTGGTCGGAACGAGTCAGCTCGCTCAACCGCCAGGCCGACGAACTCACTCGCTGCGACGCGCGGCCCCCTGAAGGGCGGCGAACGCCTGGTGCGAGCGCTCCGCTGGCTTTCTACGGCGACGCTTTACTAGCCTGAAGGAACGCCGCGCGCAAGGAGCCGTCCGAAGCACGGTACGCAAATCGACCGCGGCGCTCCTTTCGGAATGCCTCGTCCCGAGCACGGGTGGTCGCATGCCGCCGGCTGCGCGCGCTCACGCGTCGAGAATACGCCGAAGCTCGGCGGCGTAGTCTATGCGCGGTGGCACGAGCCCCGGCGGGACCTCTCGCGTCGCAGCTGTCGGCGGCAGCCGGTTGAAGTGACCACGCAAGATCAATCGCGACACCGCCGAAAGCGACTCGAACCGAATCCCGAGCGCGCGGCCGCGGTCTCCCGCTCGGCGGCCCTCCACGACGCGAGCGACCGTCGCTTCGGTGTCGAACCAGATCGGTATCTCGGTCGCATGAAAGCTCACGAGGAGACGATCGGCGGGGTCCAAGCGCGCGTCGGAGAGGAGGAGCATTCCTTGGGGTGAGAGGTCGACCGCCCAGAGCGCTATGACTTTTCCGTCGCTCCGCGCGCTGACTCGGCAAGCCAGCTTCGCCGCCCGCCGTACCTCACGCCGCCGGTTTGGCCAGCGATCGCTCGAAACGTCTCGGTCGTCTGCGAGCGGTAGTCCGATGTCGAAGGTCCGCTCGGAATTCGCTTGGCAATCCATGAGGCACCTCTTGGCAAGCCATCGTATCCAGCGTGCGACCGGCCGGGCCAAGTTGCCCGCGTTCGAGCGCCGAGGGGGCGAGCCGCTCACCAGCGACGGAAGGCAGGGTGCCCTTCTTTCACGGCGACGAAGATGCCGCGGCACGTCGCGGTGATCACACCATCGACCGCGATCTGGGCTTCGACCGTAGCTCGATCGGCATTTGACGCGACGACCCGCGCCAAAAGTGCAAGAGGTCCGTCTACGGGGGTCGGGCGCTTGAGCCTAACCGTGAACTCCGCAGTTACTGTGCAGGGCGGCGCGGCAAGCTGGCCTCTTCGCATGAGGTGCCAGGCGGCCGTCCAGTTGGAATGGCAGTCGAGAATTACGCCGCAAACGCCGCCGTTGAGCACCCCCGCAAAGGCGAGGTGGTGCGGCTCGGGACGCCAATGGCAGACGCACGCATCATCCCTCTCCGCGAAGGTCTTGATCCGCAGCCCCTTGTCGTTCTGCGGTCCGCAACCAAAGCAAAGGCTACCCGGCGCGTAGGTGTCCTGCAGGCTGCCCGAGGTCACGGCGGCGGAAGCTACTTCGAGGCCGTCTTGTTCTCGTCCTGCTTGGGCGATGCCGGGTTCGCGGCCTTTTTGACCCGCCAGGCGGCGAGCTGCTTGGAACGACGAGCCTTCTGTTTGCGTCGGACTCCAGGGTCCTGCGGAGTTGTCATGGGGGCGGCAGTGTAGAGGCCCGTGGGCAACTTGCCCAATGCAAAAGGCAAGCTACAGCCGTCGGGGCGTCGGCCGTTGCGACGGTGGAGGCGAGGATTGCCCCCGAGCGGCGTTGATTTGCTGCAGCCATGCTTCGATTTTTCCAAGCGCCGGGCCGACCCATTCCAGCCCTGCAAAGCGGACCAGGAGATGAGGCGTGTGATCCCCCGTCCGCGCCCTCGCTTCCGCGGTGCGAACGCCGCCGCCTTCGGGTGATGAAGCCATGTACGCTCCGCGCGCGCCATCCAGCTCGCTCGCTGCATCCGCCCACCGGCCTTGGCGCTGTGCGAGCCACGCGCGGGTGAGATGGCGGTGCTGGCGCGGCTCTGCCTCGTCGAGCACCACCCGGTCGCATTCGACTACAAGCGCCTCGGCCCGGTCGTCATTGCGAGCCAGCGCGACTTGGGCGAGAAGAAGGCGCGACTCGAGCTCACCCCAAGGATCGCGGAGACGCTCGTAAATGCGACCGGCCACGCGGGCATGCGCGTCGGCGGCGTCGCCGTCGTCCGAGTCGAGTGCAACCATGGCTAGGAGCCGCTCGCAGGCGGCCTCACCGCGCGGGTTCTGCAGCTCGCGAAAACTCGCGCGAGCGGCCAAGGCGCGTGCGCGGGCGCCCGCGAAATCGAACGCGCGGTGGTCGGCGTGCCCGAGGGCAACGTCGCATTGTGCGATGCCGAGCCGGTAGCCGATTCCGTCGAACTCGGTCCTGGCTTGCGTCAGCAGGTAACTGCCCCGCTCGAAGGCACCGACTGACTCCTCGATGAGCGCGAGGAGGATGAGACACTGCGCGCGTCCCATCACGTCACCAACCTCGGTGCACCGCTCCACTGCCTTCTTCAACGTGACCCGCGCGCGCGCATGATCCCCGAGGAGGTAGTCGATTTCGCCAAGCACCACCTCCGCCTGCGCGCGTCCCCCGAGATCGCCGAGCCGTTCGTAACGCTCGATCGCCTGCACGACGAGCGCTCTCCCTTGCGCCGGCTGCGCGAGGTCACTTGCGATGTGTCCGAGCAACCGGAGCGCGCTCGCCTCGCTCGCCGTGTCGCCGGACTCGCTGAAGGCTTGCAACGCCCTCTCCGCGTCAGCACGCGCATCATCGAGCTTCCCGATGTACCGCAGCGCCTCCGCTCGCCACAGCGCTCCTTCCGCCGCGTTCGCGCCGTGCAAGTGGCCCTTCAGCATCTGTAGATCGCGCAACGCCGCAGCCGTGTCCCGCCCTCGACGCCAGGACCCTCGGATGAAATCGAGCATCAACTTGGCTGCCGTGTCATCGTCCCCAGCCTTCAGCAAGTTCGCCACGCGGTGTTTCATGATGCGCCGCGAACCCACCGCAGGATGCCTGGCGAGGGCATTCGCGGCGAGGCGATAAATCGCCGGGGCGTCGTTCCGCTCGTGAAGGCGCTCGAGCAGGTGCTCCTGGAGCAATGCATGCGGCCACCGGAACCTGTCGTTACCCGAGGCGAGCAGGATCTGTGCTCGCGTGAGCGCGACGAGCGCGTCCCGAGGGTCCATGCCGAGTGAGGCACAGAGCGTCTGAAGCACGTCGACGCGAATATCGTCACCGAGGGCAGCCGCCGCGTAAGCGCTGAGACGCAACTCGGTCGAGATGGCACGAACGCGCTCATCCCACAGCTCAGCGGTGGTTATCGGCCGGCCGTGCAGCGCTGCCTCCGGAACGCCGTAGCGGCCTCCTTCGAGAGTCAGGTATCCGCCGCCCGCCCACGCGTAGAGGAGCTGAAGAGCGAAGAGCGGGTTGCCGCGGCTTTGCTCGACGGCGCGCTTGACCGCAGCGTCGTCCAGCGGGAGTGACGAGCGGAGGAGCGCCTCGGTATCGTCGGTCGCGAGTGGTTTGAGGTCGAGAACCTTGCCTCCCCAATCGGCACGCATCGCCTCCATGCGCAGCGCCGCGTCGATGTCGGTCGAGAGCGTCTCGCTGCGGGCGGTCGCTACGACGAGCACCGGAAGGGCGCTCCCGTCGCGCCGCAGGCGGGAGAGAACCTCGAAAGTATTCGGGGAGGCATAGTGCAAGTCGTCCAGCCACAAGAGCAGGGGCCGGTCGTTGGAAAGACGCTCGAGGACCTTCTTGATGACGACGAAGCGCAGCTCGGGGCGGTCGAGGACGAAACGCTTGCCGCTGGGCCCAACGGGCGCGACGCCGCCGGGCGGAGACGGACGCAGCCACTCGGCCGTCGCGGCTACCCACGTAAGCGAGTCGTCATCGCCCCTATCGACCTCCCACCGGGTGATGAGCGCTTGCTCGACGGCGGCACGGTCCGCGCCCTCCAGGCCGAAATGCGCATTGATCGCTCCCGTGATCCCGTCGAGCGGGGTGGGCATGCGTCCATACCGGGCACGCAGCGGAAGCATGGTGCCCTGTTCGTGGACCTCGGCGCATAGCCACTCCGCGATCCGGCTCTTGCCCACTCCCGCCTCCCCGATGAGCGCGACGAGCTCGGGCCGACGGTTGTCACGTACGCTCTCGACGGCCAGCCGTAGCTCGCGCCGCTCCTCGAGTCGCGCGACGAGCATGGGCGAGCGCAAGCTCAGGATTCCGGGTGCGAGCGATCGGGCGTAGGTCGCCGGGGCAGCGCGATTCGTCGGCGTGCTCTGCACGATCTCTTCGAGCGTCCCGGTATGCGCCGGCTTCACCCCAGCCCAGGCACGACGCGCGTCAGCCGCGAATTCGTAGCGATGCCAGGGCTTCTTTTCGAGCAACTTGAGAACGAACTGACCGGCGTCGGTCGGCACGTCGTCGGGAAGCTTCGGGAGCGGCACGGGCGTGCGCTTATGGGCCCGCAAAACGTCCTGTGCGTTGCCTTCGAAGACCTCACGTCCCACGAGGATGCGGAACATGACGCAGCCAAGCGCATAGAGATCGGTGGCGGGCCCGACCAATGCCGCTTGCCTGCGGATCTGTTCGGGCGCTACCCACCCCACCGTGCCCGCCCC
>JALYHV010000431.1 GCA_030776205.1 Myxococcota bacterium
ATCGAACGGTGAGGATAGAGCGGTGAGAAAAAAGAACACGACTCTTTAGCACAGTGTGCGCAACCCGCATTGAGGCAGCGGAATCTCAATGCGGTGACACAATGAAACGACCTACGTCCATTCGGCCCGCCGAGGGAAAGCTCGGGATCCTGCTTCCGGGAATGGGCGCCGTTGCCACGACGACCATGGCAGGCGTGATGCTCGCGCGAATGGGGGCCGCGCTTCCCGTCGGCTCCCTGACGCAAATGGGCACGATCCGCCTCGGCAAGCGGACCGACGAACGCGCTCCGAAGATGTCGGAGTTCGTACCCCTCGCCGGCCTTTCGCAGCTCGAATTCGGGGCGTGGGACATCTTCCCCGAAGACGCGTTCGAAGCGGCGGAGCACGCTCAGGTCCTCGAGCCGGCGCACCTGGCCAGCGTGAAGGAGGAGCTTCGGGCAATCCGCCCGATGACCGGCGCGTTCTACCCAGGTCACGTCAAACGCTTGCACGGGACGCACGTGAAGAGCGCCCGCAACAAAGCGCACATGGTTACGCAGCTCAGGGACGACATTCGCCGGTTCAAGAGCGAGCGCGGATGCGATCGCTTGGTGGCGGTGTGGTGTGGCTCGACGGAGTCATTTTTGAAGCCCGGGGCCGTCCACGCGACCATTTCGGCGTTCGAGGAGGGTCTCGTCAGGGACGATCCGTCGATTTCGAATGCGCAGCTCTACGCGTGGGCTTGCATTCAGGAGCACGTCCCATTTGCGAACGGCGCTCCCAACCTCTGCGTGGATTTCCCCGCGGTCTGGGATCTGGCGCGCGAGCTTCGTGTTCCCATTGCGGGCAAGGATTTCAAGACAGGGCAGACGCTTCTGAAGACCATTTTGGCCCCCGGCCTCAAGGCGCGAATGCTGGGCCTGCATGGCTGGTACAGCACGAATATTTTGGGAAACCGCGACGGCGAAGTGCTTGAGGACCCGGGAAGCTTTCACGCAAAAGAGGTGTCGAAGCTCGGAGTGCTGGAGCACATCTTGCAGCCCGAGCTTTACAACGAGCTCTATGGTGAGCTCGTTCACAAGGTCCGCATCGACTATTACGCGCCTCGCGGCGACGCAAAAGAAGGTTGGGACAATATCGATTTGTTTGGCTGGCTTGGCTACCGCATGCAGCTCAAATTGAATTTTTTGTGTCGCGATTCGATCCTGGCCGCGCCGGTGGTCTTGGATCTCGCGCTGTGGCTCGATCTGGCGCAGCGCGCCGGGCTGCACGGCACCCAGGAATGGCTCAGCTTTTACTTCAAGAGCCCGATGAGCGCCCCGGACCTTTACCCGGAGCACGACCTCTTCATCCAGCTCACGAAGCTCAAGAACACGCTGCGCTGGATCAAGGGTGAGGAGCCAATTTCCCACTTGGGCACGGAGTATTATGACTGAGACGCCGAAGCCGCCCGCCGAGCTGCGCGGCGCCATCATAGGCTACGGGTTCATCTCCGAGCGCGGGCACCTGCCCGCTTACGCGCTGCCCGGCGCGACGCGCTTCGAGATCGTCGCGGTTGCGGACGTCTGCCCGGCCCGGCGCGACCGCGCGCACAGGGATCTCCCGAACGCGCGCATCTACAAGAGCCACGTAGAGCTTCTCGAGGCGGAGCACGGTCGGATTGACTTCGTCGACGTGTCGACGCCCCCTTCCGAGCACGCCCGCATCGCGTTGGCGGCGCTGTCGCGGGGCTTGCACGTCCTCTGCGAGAAGCCGCTCGCCACGAGCGCAGAGGACGCGCGCGCGATGCTCGCCCACGCCCGCGAGACGCGTCGCGTCCTCTTTCCCTGCCACAACTACAAACATGCGCCCGTCATCAAGGCCGTGCGCCAGATCCTCGACGTCGGGCTCATCGGAAGCGTTCAGCTCGTCACGCTCCAGACATTTCGGAACACGCACGCCAGAGGAGTGGACGAGTGGCGGCGCGACTGGCGGCGGGAGGGACGCTTCTCGGGCGGCGGAATCGCGATGGACCACGGGAGCCACACGTTCTATCTGGCGTTCGACTGGCTCGGTTCCTTTCCGACCGCCATCACGGCCAAGATGACGACGCTCGGCGATTTCGATACCGAGGACAACTTTGCCTGTTCGATGACCTTCCCCAACGGGATGGCCACCGCGCATCTGTCGTGGACCGCGGGCTTTCGCAGGGTCATCTACACGATCCACGGAGACAAGGGCGCCATTCGCGTGGAGGACGACGACGTCGAGGTTGCCATCATGAACGGCGACGGCGCCGAAGGACACGTCAAGTGGGAGATGCAGAGGGAGCGCGTCGCTTCCGAGTGGATGGACGCGAGCCACGTGGGCTGGTTTCGGTCGATGTTTCAGCAATTCGCAGAGGCCGTCGGTCGCGAGGAGCTCGTCAGCAACGAAACCGAGGCGAGCGCCCGCTGCGTCGAGCTCATCACCACGGCATACGCATCGGCGCGGGACGCGTCGCGCGAGCGCAGTATCGTGCAGGTTTCCCCCGCCGCCCTGCGCAGACAGTGACTCCGTGGTCGACCTCGCGTTCTCCATCGCCCTCGGGGTCGCGACCCTCCTCGTCGGTGGCATTTATGCCGCGCGTGTTTCCCGAGCGGGGGCGGCGCGCTTCGATCGCGTCGACCGTGCGGGAGGGTCGGTGCTCCTCGGCAAAGGCACCATGCAAATGGGCTACTGGGCCATGCGCCCAATTGCCCGTGCATGCATCGCACTCCGGATCGGGCCCGATGCAGTGTCATGGGCCTCACTGTGTCTGGGCGCCGCGGCCGGCGTCGTGCTCGGCTTCGGCCGGTACGGCGCGGGCGCACTGCTCAGCGTGCTGTCCTCGGGGTGCGACGCGATCGACGGCATGATCGCCCGCGAGACACAGACCGCGAGCGACGCCGGTGAGGTCTTGGATGCGACGGTCGATCGTTACGCGGAGCTCTTCTTCTTCGGAGGCATCGCAATCCACGAGCGCACCGATCCTTTCTTGCTCGGCGTCGTCCTTTGCGCGAGCGCCGGCGCGGTGATGGTCAGCTACTCCACCGCCAAGGCGGAAGCGCTGGGGGTCACACCTCCTCGCGGGGCGATGCGGCGGCAGGAACGCGCCGTCTACCTCGTGGTCGGCGCCGCTCTGGTACCCGTCACCACCGCGCTCGTCGACGGCTTGGGTCTACCGAGCCGGATCGGTCACCTGCCCGCTCTCGCCGCCCTTGGGCTCGTCGCCGTCGTCGGCAATGCCTCCGCGGTCCTGCGCCTTCGCGCGGTCGCCGCGGCCGTGCGCCAACGGGAGCTCGGCCAATCGCAGCTCCAGGTGGCGGTTGCCCAAGTGAGCGCGCGCGCGGGGCGCGACATTTTCGATGGAGAAGCAGATGGCCGACGCGATCGCGTCGGTTGAGCCTCACAGGACCACGACCTGGCGAGCGCTTTGGCGCCACCAGGCGGCGGCGCTTGCAGCGAGCGTGCTCGACTTTGGCGTCATGATCCTCGGCGTGCAGGAGCTGCACCTCCGCCCTGTCGCCGCCACGGTCCTTGGCGCGAGCCTTGGCGCCGTCACGAACTTCGCGCTTGGTCGTTCGTGGGTGTTCCGCGCTCCACCTGGCCGCGATACGTCGCGCGTGACGACGCAAGGCGTGCGGTATGCGCTGACCGCCGGGGCGAGCGCCGTTTTGAACGCGTTGGGGGAATACCTCCTCCACGACGGAGCGCACGTCCACTATCTCGTCGCCCGGCTGCTGGTCGCGGCGGCCGTGGGCATGCTCTGGAATTTCAACATGCAGCGGCGCTTCGTGTTTCCGTGAATGGAGAACGAGATGAGTAGCCCCTCACACCCGAACGATCAAAAGGCGAGCTTGCAAACCGCCGTTCCTGGCCCCCGAAGCATCGAGCTCCGCCAGCGAGAGGATGCCCACATCGCGCCGGGCTCGCAGGGGTACGCGCTGATGGCGGGCATCGTCGTCGATCACGCGCTGGGGAGTCTCGTGACGGACGTCGACGGCAATGCCTTTATCGACTTCATTGGAGGAATTGGCGTCGGCTCGCTGGGGCACGGGCATCCGGGCGTTGTCCGGGCGATCCAGCGGCAGGTCGCACGCGCCCACGTCGGCTCCTTCACGAGCGAGGCGCGCGTCGAGCTCGTCGAGCGCGTCGCCAAGGTCTCACCGTCGCCGGAGCTTCATCGGTTGCAGCTCTACTCCGGCGGCGCCGAGGCGGTCGAGAGCGCCCTCCGTCTCGCCAAGAGCCACACCGGAAAATACGAGTTCGTCTCCTTCTGGGGCGGCTTTCACGGCAAGACCGCGGGCGCCCTGGCGCTCATGGGCTCGTCGTACAAAAACGGACTGGGACCGATGGTCCCCGGCTCGCATCTCGTCCCTTACGCCGATTGTTATCGATGTCCCATCGGGTCGACGTACCCGTCGTGTGGACTCGGCTGCGTCGAGATCGCGCGCGCGCAGGTCAAGAGAGCCACCGCCGGTGCCGTCGCGGCGGTCATCGTCGAGCCCATGCAGGGCACCGCGGGAAACGTCATTCCCCCGGTCGATTTTCTGCCAGCGGTCCGCTCGCTCGCGCGCGAGAACGACGCGCTGCTCATCGCCGACGAGATGATCACCGGCTTCGGCCGCACGGGCGCGTGGTGGGGTGTCGAGCACTCTGGCGTCGTGCCGGACATCGTGACCCTCGGAAAGGCGTTCGGCGGCGGCTTTCCGCTTTCGGGCGTCCTCACCCGCGACGACCTCGCGGTCGCCAAACCATGGAGCCTTCCGAGCGGGTCCTCGTCGAGTTACGGCGGCAATCCGCTGGCGGCGGCGGCCGGAGCGGCAGCGCTCCGGGCGATCGAGGAGGAACGGCTCGTAGACAACGCGCGCGACATCGGCGAAAGCATGCTCGCGGCCCTGCGGCCCTTCGTCGACGACTATCCGTTTGTGGGCGAGGTCCACGGGCGCGGGCTCCTGCTCGGCATCGAGCTCGTGCGCGATAAGAACACCAGAGAACCGCTCGGGCGTATCGCCGCGCGTCGCATCTTCGACGAGTGCGTCCGGCGCGGGCTCCTGACGATGTCCTATGCCCCGAGCTTTCGCCTACAGCCGGCGCTCACCATCGATCGGGCGACCGCGATGAACGGCGTCGCGATCCTGACGGAGGTGTTCGACGCGACGAAGCGGGAGGGCGCCTGGAAAGCAGGCTGAGGTGAGCCGTCTCTGGAACCATCTGCGTCGACTCTGGCCGGGTTGGTCCATCTGGGCGCCGTTCCCGTTCGTCCTGCACGCGGCCTGGGCTGCTGCGGGCCGCCGGTTCCACTGGGAGAACGCCGTTGTGCTCGGCGTCGTCCTGACCCTGTTCGCGGTCGGACCGCGCACCAAAAGGCTCCTCGTCGGCGCCTACCCGCTGGGCCTGGTAGGCGTGCTGTATGACGCCATGAAGCTCGTCGAGCACGTGGGGGTGTCGCCGCGCACGGTTCACGTGTGCGACCTGCGTGACATGGAGCGCGCGCTCTTCGGGGTCACCGTCAACGGCGCGCGCGGCACGCTGCATGATTGGCTTCAGGCACACGCTTCTCCCTGCCTCGATGCCTTGTGCGCCGTCCCCTACGGCGCGTTCATCTTCGTCTGCGCAGCGTGCGCGATATGGCTCTACGTCCGCGATTACCCCCGCATGGTGCGCTTCGCGTGGTCCTTTTTTGCGCTGAACGTCGCGGGCTTCGTGACCTACCATCTCTTTCCGGCCGCGCCGCCCTGGTACTACCACCTCTACGGTTGCCGGGTGGACCTCCTCGCTTCCGCCAGCGAGGGGCCGAACCTCGCTCGTGTCGATGCGCGGCTCGGGTGGCACTACTTCGCGGGAATGTACGGTCGCGCCAGCGACGTTTTCGGGGCCATGCCGAGCCTGCACGTCGCCTATGCGCTCATCGTCGTGCTCGAGGGGTGGGCTTGCATGCGCAACCGATGGCGGTTCGCGAGCATCGCCTTCTTCGTAACCATGTGCTTCTCGGCCGTGTACCTGGATCACCACTGGGTCCTCGACGTGATCGCCGGCGCAATTTACTGCCTCGCGATCGTGGGCGCCGCACGGTGGATCACCCGCGTCCCTGGTGCCCGCAGCGGCCCGGACGGCGGACGCCCTCGAGCGCAGCCCATCGGCGGAACGCCATGAGCCGTGCCGGACGCAAGCTCGCCTGGACGCTCGCGACGTGGTTCGGCTGCGGCCGCGTGCCCAAATTGCCGGGCACCATAGGCGCCTTGGGAGCCATTCCGCTTTATCTGCTCGCGATGCGTGCCGGAAGGGCCGGGGTGGCGGTCACAGCGGTGGTCGTGATCGTCACCGGCGTTTGGGCGGCGTCGGTGGTCGCTCGCGACTTGGGCCTCAAGGATCCGCAAATAATCGTCGTCGACGAGGTCGCGGGGGTGCTCGTTACGATGCTGCCCATCCGTCACGCCTCGTTGTCGTCGGTCGCGATCGGATTTGCCCTCTTCCGACTGTTCGACATAGCCAAGCCGTGGCCGGTGAGGAGTCTCGAGCGTCTCCCGGGCGGCTGGGGAATCGTCCTCGATGACGTCGGGGCCGGCATCTTGGGCGCCGCCGCGCTCGTTCTCTTGCAGATGGCTCGGGTGCTCCCATGAGGCGATCGGGCTCCGAGCCGGATGACCTTTCGCGGTCGTTCGTCGATTGGACGCTCAAGTGGGGCGCCTGGCTGTGGGCGGCGGCCCTCCTCCTTGCCATCCCCGCGTCGTACCGCACGTTCGAGCTTTACGCCCATCTCCGGAGCGAGCTCGAGCAGCTCTTGCCCGAGAGCGCCCCAAGCGTCGTAGCCATCAGGGAGCTCCGCGCGCGCGTGCCGGGGTCGCAGTATCTGGGCGTCGTCGCGGATGCCCCCGACGAGGACTCGCTGCCCGCGGCGGAGCGCCTTCTCGATGATCTGGCCAGCCGAGTGCACCAGTATCCGCCCGATCTCGTGCGCGCGGTGCGCACCGGCGACGAGGTCGAGCGCACGTTCATTGCCAATCATGCGCCGCTCTACATGGATTTCGAGGATTTGGACACGATCCGACGGCGGATCGAAGCGCGGCGCGACTGGCAAACCGCGAAGGAGACCGGGGCTCTGCTGGACGAGGGCGCACCCCCGCCGCCTCTCGATTTCGAGGATATCCAGAAAAATTACGAAGGCGCGAGCCGAGCGAATCGATTCGACGACGGGCGCTTCGCGAGCAAGCGGCTGCATCGCGCGTTGATGCTGATCGAAGTCGGGGAGTTCGACACGGGCCGCCGCCGGGGCGAGGCGCTCCTCGACCGCGTCAAGGCGGACCTCCGCGCGTTGGATCCGGACCGCCGCGCGCCAGGGCTGCGCATCGGGTTCACGGGTGACGTCGCAATCAACGTGGAGGAGACGCAGGCCCTGGTGACAGATCTTTCGGTGTCGAGCGTCCTGGTGATCGCGCTCGTGATCGCCGTCATCGTGTTCTATTACCAGTGGTGGCGGAGCGTCTTCATTCTGCTGCCGCCGTTGCTGCTCGCGACCGTTTTTGCGTTCGCGCTCGCGTCGCTGCCTCCCCTTCGCGTCGCCGAGCTGAACTCGAACACGGCCTTCCTCGGCTCCATCATCCTAGGGAATGGAATCAATTTTGGCATCGTGCTCCTGGGGCGTTATGTCGAAGAGCGCCGCCTCGGACGCACGGTCCGCGATGCGATGGTGCACGGCGTCTGGGGTGCCCGTACGGGGACGCTCTCCGCCGCGCTCGCCGCCGGTGTCTCGTACGCATCGCTCGCGCTGACGAGCTTCCGTGGTTTTCGCCAGTTCGGATTCATAGGCGGTGCCGGCATGGTGCTGTCATGGCTGTTCGCCTTCGTCCTTATGCCGCCGCTCGCTGCATGGTGCGATCGCGCGCCGCGCCTCCCTGCCCCGCGCCGGGATCTCATGGCAGGCCTCGGCCGGTTCGTGCAGCGCTTCAAAATCCCGATCCTCCTGACGGGAGCCGTCCTCGCGCTCTGCGCTGGTTGGGCCGTGCGCGGGTTCGGACCGGACCAGATCGAGACGGATTTCTCGAAGCTCCGCCGGGCCGATACGTGGACGGCAGGAGAAGGATACTGGGGGCGGCGGATGGACGAGCTCCTCGGTACGTACGTCACGCCGACGATGATTCTGGCCGACGACGCCGACCAAGCGCGCGCCATAGGCAAAGAGCTCAGACATCAACCGGGGTCCTCCGCGCTAGGCGCGTCCATCGCCAGTGTGCGGACTGTCGACGACGTGCTCCCGCGCGATCAGGAGCAAAAGATTCGAACGGCCGACGCGATTCGCGAAGATCTGACACCGGCGATTCGCGCTTCGCTGACCGACCAGCAACGGAAGCTCGTCGACGACCTCTTCGGTCGCGGGCCGCTGCGGCCCGTGGGTGTCACCGACGTGCCTGCCACCTTGCTGGCAGGTTTGCAGGAGCGGAGCGGCGCCATCGGCCGCACAGTTCTTGTTTATCCGAGACCGGACCTCTCCCTCTGGGAGCGCAAGCCCCTCGCCGACTTCGTCGCGGGCCTGCGTGGCGCCGCGGCCATACGCGTGTCGCCGGAGGAGAAACCGGCAAGGGTCGCCGGAGCCCTTGCGCTGTCGAGCGACATCCTCGATTCCGTGAGGAGGGACGGCGCGATCGCCAGCGTGGCGGCGTTCGTGGGGGTCGTCGGCGTCGTGCTGCTGCTGCTTCGCGCGCGAGAATCGACGGTTCTCGTTCTCGGGTCGTTGCTGGTCGGGGTGCTCTGGATGGCAGGCGCGTCGACGGCGCTCGGGATCAAGATAAACTTCGCCAATTTCATCGCGTTTCCCATCACGTTCGGCATAGGCGTCGACTACTCGGTCAACGTGGCCAGCCGCTGGGAGCTCGATGGACGGGGGCCCATGGCCGCCGTCGTCCGCACGACGGGAGGCGCCGTGCTGCTCTGCTCGGCGACCACGATCATCGGTTATTCCTCGCTCCTCCTCGCCCAAAACCGCGCGCTTTTTCTGTTCGGTCTGCTCGCCGTGCTGGGCGAAATCGCGTGCCTTGCCACCGCCGTCGTCGTGCTCCCGGCGTTCGTGGAGTGGATTCGAAGCCGGCGGGACCGACCGGCGCACGGTCTGCGCGGCCAGGCGACCACGCCAGACGCGCGCATGACCGGTTCGGACGCGCACTCGGCGCACGGGCGGACGGCGGCCGAGTGAGCGACCGTCAAGCGGGCGAGCCAGGCGCTGCGGCTGCCCAGAGCGCGTAGATGGCGCCCCATGACATCGCGAGCAAGATAACGAACACGGCGATCGCGATGCCTTCGAGCCGCTGCAAGCCGCGTCGGCTGGAGACAATCCCCCAGCTCATGCAGAACGTCTGCGCACCGTTGGCAAGATGGTAGGCGACGCCGAGCGTTCCCAGAACGTAGACCGCGAGCGTGGGGAAGTGAAAATGCATCTCATGCGCGATCTCTTCGAAGGGTTCGGCGCGACCCATGACGAGGCGAGGTCGCAAGAACGCGAGCCATAGGTGGGCGCCGAGAAAGAGGAGCACCCCCAGCGCGGCGAGACGCTGGAGCAGGTACTTCAGATTCGCATAGTAGCCGTAGCGCAGGTTGTTCGGGCGGCTGCTGAAGAGGCGGCCCACACCCCAGACGGTGTGGATCGCCAGCGGCAAAAGAACGAGGATGCCGGCTGCGGCTTCCGCAAAGGGGTGGGGGTATTCCGTAACGGCGCTCTGCCACGCCTCCGGCCCGCGGAAGGCGGCAAGGTTGTGCCAGACGTGAACGGCGGTCCACGCACCGAGGGGCACGACAGCGAAGAGCGACCCGAGCCGCGCTTGAAGAAAACGCGCGCGGGGCTCGCTCCGCCGCGACCCAGCCGTGGTGAATGAAGCCGTCCGCATTCCGTCGCCGTGTGGAGCGACGTTTAGGACCGACACGGCCCTTTTACAAGCCCGGCTCGGGGCCGCCGCGCAGTCCGTGCGGCTAGCCGCCGTTGAACATCGCGTGGGCGGCGGCAGCGGGGTAAAAAGCGTGGCGATGGAACGCGGCCGGTTCGCGCACGGTACGTCGGCGGCCCTCCTGTTATTTGTCCTCTCGTTCGTCCGGGCGGCGCGGGCGCAGGTACTCGTCCCGCATTCTGCAGTCGACGGCGCCGACGTGACGACGGGCGACGTACGTCGTGTCGGCGGCGCATGGCGGCGCGTCGCCTGGGACGACCTCGAAACGACACGGCTCGACCCCGGCGCATACGAGCTTCGCTTTCGAGCCGACACCGGTACCGACGGCAACGCGATCTCCGTGCCCGTGTGTGTCGGGCGTGGGGTCGTCGTGGTGGATGGTCGCGCCATCGTGTCCGGCTCCCCTGGCCCGCTCGTGGTCCCGACCGGATCGGGAGCTCACGAAGTCCTCCTCCGGCTCACCGTCAGCGCTTATGAGCGGCGCATCGCGTGCGGGGAGCACCCCAGGGCGGGAACCAGCGTTCGAAGCGTCGAAGGGCTCGGGCTGATCACGTTCCCCAGCGGAGCGAGCGGCGTTCACGGCCGTCACGACGAGAGCGGCGGGGGCCAAGCGGCCATCTACGTGCCACCGCAGCACGACCTGCGCCGGCCGCGGCCGCTCCTCGTTGGGTTGCATCCGTGGAACGGTTCCATCTGGACGTATGCCGCGTATGCGACGCTCTTGCGTGAGGCGCGCGCGCGGGACGTGCCCCTCTTGATGCCGAGCGGACTGGGCAACTCGCTCTATACGGCCGACGCCGAAGAGGAAGTCATGAGGGCGGTGGAAGCCGCGTCCAGCGTCCTCGCCGTCGACGCCCAGCGCATCTCGTTGTGGGGGGCGTCTATGGGCGGCGCGGGCGCGACCACAATCGCGTTCCATCGCCCGGACCGCTTTGCCTCGGTGACGAGCTTCTTCGGCGATTCCAAGTACGATCTTGCCAGCTACGTTCGCTTCATTCTGCCCAACGCCGCGGCGGCACATTCGGTCAACGCGCTCGACATCGTCGAGAACGCACGTTCGCTGCCCGTATGGCTCGTTCACGGCGAGGACGACCGGACTTCACCCGTCCTGCAAAGCGCGGCGCTCGCCACGGCGATGTCCGAGCACGGCTTCGATGTGCGGTTCGATCGCGTTCCCGGCGCGGGGCACGACGGCGCGCTGGTCGCCCGATTCCTTCCCGGAGTGGTGGCGAGCGCGGCCACCGCGCGCGTGGACGGCGGCGGTGCGCGCGTGACGTACCGCAGCGTGCGTGCACGCGACCGGGGCGCCTATGGCATCCATTTCGAGCGCACATCGCCGACGGGAGACGCCTTCGTCGACGTGGAGCGAAGGCCGGACGCGATCCACGTTCGCGAGGCAGAGGGCGTGCGTGAAATCGTCTTGAGCCCCGGTGCGCTCGGCGCGTCCGTCGCGGACCCTCCACGCATCGTCTTCGATGAGCCGCGGCTCGACGGGGCAAAGACGGTCACGGCACACTGGGAGCCTGGCCCGTGAGCGGCCTGGCAGCGCGCATCGAGCGCTGGCTCCTGCTTTTCACACCTGCAGCCGCGCTCGCCGTCGTCGCGATGGGCCTGCGCCTTGGCGCCCCCAGCGTCGTGCGCGCGGCCATCGTGTACGGAGCGCCCGTGTCGACCGCCGGCACGGGCCTGGCCTGGCAAGTGGTCGTCTTCGAAGACGATCAGAGGGTAAGGCAGCCTGTCTCCTCCCTCACGTTGGACGTCACCGCCCAGAGCGGCGCCGGCAGCACACGCGTCCGCGGGGTGACGAACGACGACGGGGTCGCCGAATTGCTTCTGCGCCTCGCCAGCGGCGACGGAGTGAGCCTCGACGTGCGCGCCGGAGGGGCTCTGCTGGCCGGCGGCGAAGTGAGCCGACCCCTCGCCGCGCAGGTCGCGCTGCCCGTCCCTGCATGG
>JALYHV010000432.1 GCA_030776205.1 Myxococcota bacterium
TGCCGACGTGGCCGGGGCGATCCCCGTTATTGCCTTGGGCTCGTCCTTACTGCAACCGACCACCGCAATCTGACATGACGCCGCGACACCAACGAGCCACCTTCGCATGTGTTTCTCCTCACTTCACTTCGCGCGCGTCCGAGCGTCCGCGCAGACGAGCGCATCGTTCTTGGGGTCTTCTTTCGCGCCTTGCTCATCGGCGGCGAGCTCCTCGACCCTGTCACTCTGCCTGTTTCGGGGAGTTTTCCGTGTGATGTATTTTCGACCGCCGCACGCCGTGAAAGCGACCGAGGATTTCGAATTGCACCGTGCGCGAAGTAGTCGGGCTTTTCTCTTTTACGGCTTTACGGCTTTACGGCTCACTCGATCGCGTCGCGGCCCGCAAGGCTCCGAGGATCGCCTCGACGATCGCCTCGAGGCCGACTCCGTTCTTCGCCTGCGCGAATACGAATGGACCATCGCCGCGCATTGCTCGCGCGTCGCGCGCCATCACCTCGAGGCTCGCGCCGACGTGGAGTGCGAGGTCGGTCTTGTTCACGATGAGGAGATCCGATTGCGTGATTCCAGGACCGCCTTTTCGCGGCACCTTGTCACCACCGGCGACATCGACGACGTAGATGGTGTAGTCGACGAGCTCGCGGCTGAACTGAGCGGCCAGGTTGTCGCCGCCGCTCTCGATGAAGAGGAGCTCCGGCCGGACGCTGAGCATAAGCTGCTCGAGCGCATCGAGGTTGTGGCTGATGTCCTCGCGGATGGCGGCGTGCGGGCAGCCCCCGGTTTCGACGGCGCGGATCCGCTCCGGCGCGAGCGCCTGGTTTCGGTGCAGGAACTCGGCGTCTTCTCGCGTGAAGATGTCGTTCGTGACGACCCCCAGGCTCAGGCGATCCCTGAGGGCGCGGCACAGCGCGAGGACGAGCGCAGTCTTGCCGCTGCCGACGGGGCCGCCTATTCCGACCGTGAACGCGCGGTCACTGTAATTGCGTGCGTGAGGTCGAGCCGTTTCGCGCTCCGGAAAGACGCCGGGGTGCCGCGCCTGCCCGTGGGAGTGGGCATCGTCGTGCCCATGGTGGTGCCCGTCGTGATCGTGCCCGTCGTGGTCGTGCGCCATGGCAGCACCTCAGCTTTGGAACAGTCTCGTGTGAAGGCGGTCGTGTGCCGCACCGAACACGTCTTGGAGCGGCGCGGCGCTCGCAGCGACCTCGGGGCGAAGCGAGGCGCATGCGGCAAGAACGGCCTCCATCGTTTCGGCGTGGCGACGCTGCAAACGTTGGGCTTCGTGGGGTCCCACGACGCCGAGCCGCACCGCCGCAGACGCGGCGTTTCGCAAGGCGATCAGCAGATGTACCGAAAGGGCATCCTGCCGTGACAGCCCAAGCTCTGCCAGTGTCGCGCCGAACACCGGCGCAAAGTGGGCTGCGACTTCGGTGGCGCGCAGGCGCCGCGCCAGCGGAAGCAGGGCCGGTTCATCGAAGACGCGCGCACACGTCGCAAGAAAGGCGCGTCCTTGCGTCCGGCTTGCTCGGTTCGCGACGTGGTTCGTCAGGAACGCGTCCACCAACCCGCCGAGCCGCGCGAGCTCCGCCGGTTCGTCGTGCGCCGCGCCGACGAAAGGCAGCGACCCGTGACCCGTGCTCCAGAGATGCGCGCGCACCCACGAGTCGAGGCGCGCAGGGTCCGAGAGCTCCCCGATCAGGACCGCCACCTCGAGCCCGGCCGAATGAGCGAATCCCCCACTAGGAAAGCCCGAGTCGGCGAGCTGCAGCAGCCTCCAGGTCATGGTCATCGCTTTTGGTGGGTCGAGTCTCGCCGTCTTCGTAGCTCCACCACGAGAGGCTAAAAGAGGTGATAGAGTTGCGCGAGCGGCAGGCGTGACGCCGGGGGACAGCGGAGCAGCTCACCGTTCGCGCGGACCTCGTACGTCTCCGGATCGACCGTTATGGCCGGCAGGGCATCATTATGGATCATATCCCGCTTACCAATACCTCGACATCGTTTGACGGCGACAATCTGCTTTGCCAACCCAAGCTCGCCGAGGCCGCCCTCGAGCACCGACCGTGTGGACACGAAGGCGATGCTCGACGTGCCCACAGCGCCGCCCAGCGCGCCGAACATCGGGCGCATTCGGAGAGGCTGAGGGGTAGGAATCGACGCGTTGGGGTCGCCCATTTGCGCCCAGGCGATGAATCCTCCTTTGAGCACGAGCTCGGGACGCACGCCGAAGAAGGCCGGGCGCCAAAGCACCAGGTCTGCCCACTTGCCCACGGCGACGTTTCCAATCTCGTGCGCGATGCCATGCGCGATAGCAGGGTTGATCGTGTACTTGGCGACGTAGCGTTTCACGCGCATGTTGTCGTTCTTGGACGAGTCCTCCGGCAGCGGGCCGCGATCTCCCTTCATTTTGTCGGCGGTCTGCCAGGTCCGAGTGATCACCTCACCGACGCGCCCCATCGCCTGGCTGTCGCTCGACACGATGCTGATCGCGCCCATGTCGTGCAGAACGTCTTCGGCCGCTATCGTCTCTCCGCGAATGCGGCTCTCCGCGAACGCGACGTCCTCCGGGATGGTCTTGTCCAGGTGATGACAGACCATCAGCATGTCGAGGTGCTCGTCGAGCGTGTTGACCGTGAAGGGACGTGTTGGATTGGTCGAGCTCGGGATGACGTTCGGCTCGCCGCAGACGCGGATGATGTCGGGCGCGTGCCCGCCGCCGGCGCCTTCCGAATGGTAGGTGTGGATCGTTCGGCCTTTCAAAGCCGCTATGGAGTCGTCGACGTATCCCGACTCGTTCAGCGTGTCCGTGTGGATCGTGACCTGCACGTCTTCCTGCTCGGCGACACCCAGGCAACAATCGATCGCGGGTGGCGTGGTTCCCCAGTCTTCGTGGAGCTTCAGGCCCACAGCCCCCGCGCGGATCTGCTCCACCAAGCCCTCCGGTGACGACGAATTGCCCTTGCCGGTGAGGCCAATGTTGATGGGCATGGTGTCGGTTGCCTGCAGCATTTGCTGAATGGCGCGCGACCCGGGCGTACACGTCGTTGCGTTCGTGCCCGTCGCTGGTCCGGTTCCACCGCCGACGAAAGTCGTGATGCCCGAGGCGAGCGCTTCGTCGGCTTGCTGCGGGCAGATGAAGTGCACGTGCGAGTCGATGCCTCCGGCGGTCAAGAGAAGCCCTTCGCCGGCAATCGCCTCCGTCGTGACGCCGACGATCATGCCAGGCGTCACACCCGCCATCACGTCCGGATTTCCGGCCTTGCCGATACCCGCGATGCGTCCACTTTTGATCCCGATATCGGCCTTGTAGATGCCGATTGCGTCGATCACCACGACATTGGTGATGACGCAGTCCAACGCCTCGCGATCGCCCGTGCCGGCGCGTTGCCCCTGCCGATCGCGGAGCACCTTGCCACCACCGAATTTGCACTCGTCGCCGTACACCGCAAAGTCGTGCTCGACCTCGACAACGAGCCTCGTGTCCCCCAGTCGGACTCTGTCGCCCGTCGTCGGCCCGAACATGTCGACGTAGTGTCTGCGATCGATGGTGACGCTCATCGGCCCTCGCTCCGTGATTCGGTCGTCACGGTCGGCACCAGGCGGACCGTCTTCTGATCGCCCGGCTCGAAGCGCACCGCCGTGCCGGCCGGAATATCCAGACGGCGGCCCGCCGCAAGCTCGCGCTCGAAGACAAGCGCCGCGTTGGTCTCGGCGAACGGGTAGTGGCTTCCGACCTGGATGGGACGATCGCCGACGCTCGTCACGACCAATTCGATGCAATCGCGTCCTTCGTTCAGCGCGAGCGTGCCGGGTCTGACCAGTAACTCGCCTGGCTTCGCTGGCTCTTCGGTCGACACCGATGGAAAGCGCGTGTCTGCCGGGATCGGCAAGAAGCTTCCGTGCAGCGCGAGCGCCAGCTCGACGCGCTCGAGGGCAATGGGGCGGTGGATCGTGACGAGCTTCGTCCCGTCTGCGAACGTGCCCTCTACCTGCACCTCGGCGACCATGTCCGCTACGCCGTTCATGACGTGCACACGCCCGAGGATGCGTCGCCCGAGATCCATGAGCCCGGCGACAGAGTGTCCGTCTCGAATGAGCTCGAGGATTTGCGTGGCCAGCAACGCCACGGCCTCGGGGTAATTGAGTCGCAGTCCACGCGCCAGCCGCTTCTGCGCGACGACCCCCGCTCCGTGCAGCATGAGCTTGTCCACGTCGCGCGGCGTGAGGTGCATTCGTCCTGCGCAGCATCGCGCATCGCGCCGCGAACGTCACCACTTTCGAGCAAAAGGGTCGTCCCCGAGGACTGCCGCCAGCTCGACGAAACTCGGGCGCAAAAGGCTCGACGCCAGCTCGAAACGTTCTGCGGCGACGCGGAGGAAGACACCGTCTCCGGCGACCGGGCTGGCCGCAGCGAGACAACGAATTGCGGGGCCTCGTTCGAGAGGCGCCTGTCCCAGCGCGAGCAAGGACTCGCGCACGCGCGCGAAGCGTGGCCCGAGGACGACGAGCGAGAGCACGACGTCGAACCTTCCCATCCGCTCGGCGACGGGGCCGTGCCCTGGATCGAGCAACGTAGCGTCCGAAAGCATGCGCGCGCCGCCTTTCTCGATCGTCGTACGCGACGCAAAACGGGAGAAGGCCCACCGCTCGCCGCGGGCGCTCCGGCCGCAGGTGTAGCTGTCCAACAAAAACAGGGACGCGTCGGCGTCCATGGTGACGTCGATCTCCTGCGCGTAACGCGCGCCCGCGAAGCAGACGACCGGGTCCGGCGCGATGGCCAGTGCGGCGTCACGCTCGATGCGCACGTGGAAGCGCTGCGAACAACCGCGCGGCGAGCGATACACCTTCGTGGAGCCTTGCGTCCCGATGAAAGCCGTCGTCCCTTCGCGAGCGTCGACACGGGTCACGATGCGATCGCCGTCGACGAGCCCACCGCCCAAGCTGGCAAGGAACACCCACGCCCCGGCGCCGTGATTGCGTGGCTCGAGGAGGCGCAGGGGACTGGTGGCCAGCCCCGCCGCGATGACCGTTCCGGCCCCGGTTCGACGAAACTCGATTCCCGCGTAGCCGGGCGGGGGGCGCTCCGCGCCGTATGTTCCGGAAGTCGAAGGGTGCATCGCCGAAGAAGCTCGCTTTTCTCACGGTTTTCGCGCGGCGGCGGTGTCGATCTTGCGCAAATCGATCGGTCGCTTGCCAGTGGGCTTGCCACTTCCGACCAAAATCGCATCCGGCCTCACCGTTTACCGGCGTGCAACGACTCGGAAACAGCGCCCCTCTACCGTCCATCGTGACGGCACCCTCTTCGGGCGCCAGGAGGCTCGAAGCCATGCGCAGCATACTCGTGGACGCCGAGCCCGACGCGATCTCGATCGACGTCGACAACACGGCCGTCATCGTAATCGACATGCAGCGCGACTTCCTCGAACCGGGCGGCTTCGGCGAAGCACTGGGCAACAAAGTCTCGCTTCTCGGCGCAGCGGTCGCGCCATGTGCCGCGCTCCTCGAGAGCGCGCGGAGGCGTCGCATGCTCATCGTGCACACGCGGGAAGGCCATCGCCCGGACATGTCAGACGCGCCAAGGGCGAAGGTCGAGCGTGGCGCGCCGAGCCTTCGCATCGGCGCCCCCGGGCCAATGGGCCGTATCCTCATCCGAGGCGAGCCAGGACACGACATCATCCGCGAGCTCTACCCGAGGGAGGGAGAGCCAGTCGTCGACAAGCCGGGCAAGGGCGCCTTTTACGCCACGGATCTCCACCTAATTCTGCAAAACCGTGGCATTCAAACCCTCGTCGTCTGCGGGGTGACGACGGAGGTCTGCGTGCACACGACCGTGCGTGAGGCCAACGACCGCGGATACCGCTGCATCGTCCCCGGGGACTGCTGCGGCTCCTATTTCCCCGAGTTCCACGAGATCGGGCTCCGCATGATCAAGGCGCAGGGTGGCATTTTTGGATGGGTGTCCGACTCGGCTCGCGTGATCCGCGCGCTCGCCTAGTGCTCGGGCGCGCGGACCCGCATCGAGGCGACGGGATCGAACGAAAACGACGAAGAGGAAAGGTGCCATGAACACGCAGACTACGCAGAACACGTTCAAGCCACGGCTATGGACTCCCGGCGACTGGAATGCCTTCTTCGGTTTCGGGACCAATATCCTCGTCAACCTGCTGGTGTTGACCGGACTTCTCCGCTTCGTGCTGAAAATGCCCGATCACCTGGTGTTTAGCCGCATTCTCCCTGCCACCGGGCTGATGATGTTCCTCAGCACCTGTTATTATGCGTGGCTCGGGTACCGCCTCGCCCAGCGCACCGGCCGAACAGACGTCTGCGCGCTGCCGTCCGGCATCAGCGTGCCGCACATGTTCGTCGTCACGTTGATCATCATGCTCCCGATCGCCGCCAAGACGGGCGACCCCGTCAAGGGCTGGGAGGCCGGGTTGACCTGGGTGTTCGTGCAGAGCTTCGTCCTGATGGCCGGTGGTTTCGTAGCGCCCTTCATTCGCAAGCTGACGCCTCGGGCGGCGCTCCTCGGAACGCTCGCAGGAGTGTCCGTCGCGTTCATCTCGATGCGTCCGGCCCTCGAGATGTTCATGACGCCGGCGATCGCCATTCCTTGCTTTGCGATCATCCTCGTCAGCTGGTTCGGCGGTGTGCGGTATTTCCGCGGCACGCCGGCGGGTCTCGTCGCAATCGCCGTCGGCACGGCAATCGCCTGGATCTCCACCGCGACGAGCTCTACGGGGACGGGCTTCGGTGGAATGAGCGTCGCGAAGCTGGAGCAGTCGGGCAAAAACTTCGGTTTCTCGTTGCCGATTCCGGCATTCGATCACGTTTTCTCCGGCTTCCAATTCCTGGGGGTGATCCTCGTCACGGCCATCCCGTTCGGAATTTACGACCTCGTCGAAGCGATGGACAACGTCGAGAGCGCATCCGTTGCAGGCGACAGCTTTCCGACCACGCGCGTCCTCTGCGCAGACGGCGTCATCAGCTTGATCGGCTGCATGATGGGCAACCCGTTCATCAACGCCGTCTACATCGGCCACCCGGGGTGGAAAGCCATGGGCGGTCGCGTCGGGTATTCGGCGGCAACCGGCGTCGCGGTTCTTCTCCTGTCATGGCTCGGGATTATCTCCGTCATGGTTGCGCTCATTCCGGTGGTGGCCATTTCGCCGATTCTCCTCTACATCGGGATGCTGATCGGCTCGCAGGCGTTCCAGGAGTCGCCGAAGCGGCACGCACCGGCCATCGTCCTCGCGCTAACCCCGCACCTTGCTGCATGGGGCAAGCTCCAGATCGACAACTCGCTGGAGGCAGCCGGCACGAACGCCGCGACCGTCGGCATGGACAAGCTCGGGAAGGTCGGCGTCCTCTACGAAGGGCTCTCGGTCATGGGGGGCGGCGCCATCCTGGGGGGCCTCGTCCTCGGCGCCATCGCCGTCTTCATCATCGAACGAGAGTTCGTCAAGTCTGCGGCGTTCGCGGCCGTTGGCGCGCTGCTCACGTTCTTCGGCTTCATTCACGGGGAGTCGCTCGGCATCGGCAGGACGCCTCTCGTGGCGCTGAGCTACCTAGCCGTTGCGGCGTTCCTCGTCGGCTGCGCGAAGTACGCGACGGCAAGCGAGCCGGCCGCGGAGCTTGCCGAGGAGCGCGATTCCGAGGAGACGCTCGGCCACGACGCGCTCCCCGAGCCGGCAAAGTAGTCCGCCGACCCTGCGCATTGCGGGCCAACACGGCGAGGAGCGCCAGCAAAGCCGTGCGTTGACGCAATGCGCCCGCGCAGAGAACCACACCAGACTTTTGAGGACGTGCGGGACGGCGCTTGCCGCTGGCGTGGTCTTCGGCGGGCCGGCCGCGGACGCGCGTCCATATGGCCCCCGTTTACATCGGCCTTGCCGTCGCATAAAACGCCACGATGATGAGCGCGCGGACGCCGGTCCGTCATCCAGTCGCGTGGGTGCCTACCGCTTACCTCGCCGAGGGCATTCCCTTCGCGATGGTCATCTGGGTCGCTGGCACCATGTTCAAGGACCTGGGTCACTCGGACACCGAGATAACGCTGGGCACGGCGAGCGTGGGCATCGCTTGGTCGCTGAAACCCTTCTGGGCCGCGTTCCTCGACATGTACCGCACCAAAAAATTCTGGGTGCTGCTGATGGAGCTCGCCATGGCGGTGATCCTCGCGGTCGTTGCCCTCTCGCTCCGCCTGCCGAGCTACTTTCACCTCATCATCCTTGCCCTTTGGGTGCTTGCCTTCGCCTCCGCCACGCAGGACATCTGCGTCGATGGCGTGTACATCACGACCCTCGACAAGAGGCAGCAGGCCGCATGGATCGGCGTCCAGGGGATGTGCTGGAACGTGGGGCGCATCTTCGCGACCGCCGCTGTCGTGTGGCTCGCTGGCGCGATGAAAGACGCCGGATACGACGCGAAGACCGCCTGGATGTATGCGCTCGGCCTGAGCTCGGCGACGATGGCGACGCTCGGCGTGTACCACTACTTCATTTTGCCAACGGGCTCGATCGCGAATCGGCCCAAGGACCGGGCCCAGGTCGTGGCGACGTTTGCCGAGGCGGTGAAGGCCTTTTTTCGCAAAAAGGCGATCTGGGGGATGCTCGTTTTCGTCTTCCTCTACCGCGCGGGCGAGGGCTTTCTTCTCGTCGAGGCGCCGCTTTTCATGCAGGCGCCGCTCGACAAAGGCGGGCTCGGAATGACCCTGGGACAAAAGGCGCTGGTCGACGGGACGGTGAGCACGGTCGTCAGCATCATCGCCGGCCTGCTCGGGGGAGCGTTCGTTTCGAGATTCGGCCTGAAGCGGACCATCGTGTTCCTGGCGATGTGCTTGAACGTGCCACACCTCTGTTACGTCTTTCTGAGCCAGGCCGTCTCGCCCGATCAACGTCTCTCGTTTCTCACGATCCAGGTGCTCGTGAGCATCGAGAAGTTCGGCTACAGCTTCGGCTTCGTGGGTTGCATGCTCTACATGATGCAGCAGCTCGCGCCGGGCAAATTCAAGATGACCCACTACGCCTTCGCCACCTCGCTGATGAATCTGGTGCTCGTGCCCACCCAGATGGTCAGCGGAGCGCTGGCCGACTGGCTCGGGTATAGGACCTTTTTCCTCTTCGTACTCGCTGCGTCCATCCCCAGCGTCCTCGCGGCGTGGCTGGCGCCATTTCCGCATCCGCCCGATGCCGACGGCGATGAGGGCGATGCCGACGAGCCAGGGCAGCTGCGCAAGGACAGCGCTGTTCACGTGGCCCCGGCGTGAAGGCGAGTGGCGGCGCTGGAGCGGTGAACAGTCTCGAAGCACGCCGAGGGAGATGACGATGAGCCACGAGGAGTTCGATCCCGAGTACGTCTTTACCCACCACGTCCCTAGTCACGACAAAATCGCGCACTACGACGCGATCCATGTCGCCGCGAAAGCGTTTGCGAATGTCATCCTCGCGAACACGCCGCCCGGCGCAGATCAGGTTGCGGCGCTCCGCCTGCTGCGCGAAGCGACCATGACGGCGAATGCGGCCGTCGCGCTCGATGGCCGGCTGACGAGACGCGATTGAGGGAAGCGAGATTGACGAAGCAGCCGCTTCGCGCTCTCCTCGGTCGCGCGTAGGAGGCGCACGCGTTCATGAGCTCTCGCGGATCGATCGACAGTCTGGTTGCGTTCACCGCTCTCGTCGCGATTGGCTGCGGCGGGGGAGGAAAGGACGCTGCCTGCCCCACCGTCCCCACTGCGGCGGCGTCCGCGTCCTCGGGATCCGGAGCGGACTCCGGGGCACCTCTGGCGCAGCCATCAATCGTCAGCGGCTCGCCTGGAAACGAGCTCCTCGACCCGAACCCGGCGCCCGCGACGATCGTCGTCAAGCTGACGACCGACGGCGGGCGTGTCCCGCTCCAGAGCGTCTTCAACGGGTTCGGTTGCACCGGCAAGAACGTATCGCTCGGCATCTCTTGGTCCGGCGCACCGGCGTCGACGCAGAGCTACGCCGTGATCCTCCACGACCCCGACGCTCCGACGGGCGTCGGCTTCTTTCACTGGTCCGTATTCAATTTGCCGAAGGGCACGACCAGCCTCGCCCCGGGCGCGAGCACGGGGGGTCTGCCGGCGGGTGCCGGGCAAGGGTACACGGACTTCGGCGTGAGCGGGTACGGAGGTCCCTGCCCCCCACCGGGCGCTCCGCATCGCTACATCGCGACGGTGTACGCCCTCGACGTTCCGAAGCTGGACGTCGGTCCCGGCGCCACGGGGGCACTCCTTCGCTTCATGCTCGCCCAGCACACGACCGCGCTCGGCCGAGCGACGGCGACGTACGGACGGTAGGCCCCTCACGGAACGCCCCGCGTTCCGCGCAATGGCAATCCTCCGTCAGACCGCGACCATGTGGGTCCGTGGGTCTCGGCGATCGCTCGAAGAGTGGTCACTCTGGGCCGGCCGAGCTGTCGCATGGGTGTCGGCGGGCTGCGTCGCTGGCCCGTTTTTCTACCACGTCGCGCGGGGATCGAACGCGCACCTCGGTCTCTTCGAGGATGACTACTTCTATTATGCCGTCGTCGCCGACAAGCTCGTCCGGCTAGGCACGCTCTCGTACGACGGGCTGACGCCGACGAACGGCTTTCACCCGCTGTGGCTCGTCGTCTTGGCGACCCTGCGTCTGCTCTGCGGGAGATTCGGCGCAGCTTTTCACGTCGCACTGGCGGGTTTGTTCGTCGCGTCGATGGTCGCCACCTACGAGCTCTCGCTGCGCTTTGCGCGTTCGCTTGGAACGTCCGCGCTGCTCGCTCCGCTCCTCGCCGCGCTCTATTCGATCGCGACCGACCGTCTGCTCGCGTGCGGAATGGAGACCGCGGTGGCGGTCCCTCTCTTGCTGTATCTGTTCGTCGAAGTGGCTCGCGAGGAGCCGCTCACCGACCGCCGTGCCGCCAAGCTCGGCTTCGTTGCGTCCATGGCCATCCTCGCACGCCTCGACATTGCCATCGCCGTGGCGATCGTCGTCGTGGCGTGGCTCGCGCTGGCGCGCCCGCCGCTGAACAAGGCGTGGCGCACGGCCCTCGCGTTCTGTTCCGGCGGGATCTTGGTAGTTGGGTACGCGGTCGCGAACCTCTGTCTATTCGGCAGCGTGCTTCCCGTCTCTGCACTGGCGAAGCACCTGGAGACGGGTCCCGGGGTCAACTGCGAGCTCCTGGGCTTCGTGGCCACCAACACGGTCTACGGCCGAGCCATCGGCGCTCTCCTGCCGCTCGGCGTCATCGCCTTCGTGGTCGTTGCGCGACGCGACCGTCGGCGCCCACGCGCCGCGCTCCTGGCCGGTGGCGCCGCGCTCCTCTTTCCATTCGTCTTTTACGGAGTGAACGCGCTCGGAGGCTGGGTCTTCTTTGGCTGGTACGCGTACCCCCTGGCGCCTGCCATCGTCGCATCGCTCGTGTTCCTTTGCGAAGCGGTTGCACCCTTCGTCCGCGTCGGCGCGTTCGCTCGCGCGGGCACGGTCGCAGGCGGAGTCGTGCTCGCCGCCATTTCGGTGCGCGCTTGGCGCTACTTCGTCATGCACGGGCCGCGCTGGTCCGTTCGCGACAACGCCATCCTCGCGATGGGTATCGACCTGGCCGATCGCGTCCGCGATCGCAACGGTGTGTTCGGCATGGGCGCGATGGCGGGATTCGCCACGTACATGGTCGACAAGCCGTTCGTCCAGCTCGAAGGCCTCGTGGCGGATCGGGCGATGGTGGAGCACGTTCGCCGTCAAGACCCCCTCGAAGACGTGCTGCGGGCCTATCACGTCGACTACCTGGTAGTCTCCGTCGTCAAGACACCGCTACCCGAGCGGGACGGCTGCTTTACAGTGACGGAGCCGAGCGCGGAGTGGGCGGGGGCGCGGGCGCTGAAGATGACCGGCGAGATCTGTTCGCCGCCCATCGCTCGCTTTGCGAATGTGCGCGCTGCCGACCCATGGGCGGCGCCCTTCTCGATCGAGACGGTTGTCTTCGACGTGCGTGCCGCCACCTGGCGCGCGCGAGTCGATTGAGAGCCGACGTCTACGCCTGGTTTGCGCTCCGGCTCGCCGCGGGCGACCCTCGGTCTGCGAAAGGCAATTCCGTCAGGTGATGTATTCCCGGCAGAGCGCGCGACGTGTCGATGTCTCGAACGTTTGTCCGCACTTCACGCAGCGGAAGGTGACCTTGGCCGGCACCGCGGTGCCGCCCCACAGCAGGTACAACGTCCCCAAGAACGTGTAATCGCGATCGACGATGCTGAACTTGCTCGATCGGTCGGTCCCGCACCGACAGCGCGGGCGCTCCTCCGCGGGCGCGGGCGCGGGCGCGGAAGGGGAGGGCGCCGTTTCGCCGGGGGCCGTCATCGCGCACGTACTTTAGCGTAGGCGCATCGAAGCTCGCCGCTGGAAGATCGGGGCGTCGTTCGCCGGCCTCCAGTCGAGGATGCATACTGAGCAGCAATGAACCTCGATGCCAACTACCTGATCCTGTCGCTGCTGATCGGCTCGGTGGGGTTCGTGTGCTTCGCGTTCGGCAAACGGCAAGCGCGCCTACCGCCGATGATCGCCGGCGCCATTCTCATGGTGTATCCCTATTTCGTCACAAATCTCTTCGGAATGGTAGCCGTGGGCATCGGCGTGCTGGGCCTGCTGTGGGCCGCCGTCCGACTCGGAGCGTGAGCGGGCGCGCCGTCAGACCCGCAGTCCGGCGCGCCGCCTCCAGCGCTCTTGCCCCTTCGCGCGCTCGCCCTCCCGGGTTCGGACGGGAGCGCGGGCGCTGAGCGACGCAAGGAGCCTCTCGGTCGTGGCCGTTACTTCGTCGATCGCGCGTTCGAACGCAGCTTGGTCGGATAGCGACGCCTTGTTCAGCCCCGTGACCTTCCGCACGTACTGGAGCGCGGCGGCGCGAATCTCATCCGGGGTGGTGGGCGGCTCGAAGTTGTAGAGGACGCGGATGTTGCGGCACATGGCCGTCCGATTGTAGCGCTCGTCTCGCGCTCCCGCGCGGCCGACTGGCGCGAGCACGCGCACCATCTGCCGCAGGTAACGCATCGTCCAGAGCGAGGCGAGTCCCGGAAATATTTTGTGCACCGCCCCGCATCCAGGGCGCCACAGTGACCGGGCGGACTAGAACACCGAGTGCGCGCGCGGTAGCGTCGTATTACGCTTCGCGGCCGTGACGCTCTCGACGCCGCTGCGAGCAGGCTGGTGGATTGCTTCGCTGGCTGCACATGGCGTCGTGTGGATGGCATCTGGCCATGCGGCCCGCGAGTCTCCCGAGCCGCAGTCGGCGGTCGGGGCCGAAGTCGCGGTGGACGTCGCACCGGACAATCCGGTCCTCGCGCAGGAATCGCCGGGCGGGGATGCGCCCACCGCTCGCCGCCCGGCGGCGTCGGTGGTCTTGCCGGCGCCCCATGCGCACGCGTACCCGGTCCGCCCGGATCACGATGCCCACCCGCACGATCCATCCATCGTCCATGTCCCGTTCGGTGGCCCGCCGCTCCCCGATCTTCCGCCGGCCGCGGTCCCGGTTCATTTCGCGATGACGGTGATCGGCTCGCTCGAGCAGCGCGTACCCGAGATGGAGATCGCTACCGCCGCCCCGGGGGGCGGCTCGGGGGCGCTCCGCCGCGAAGAAGCCCATGCTCGCCCTGCGCTCGAGAGCGACGTGTCTCTGCCCGCTCGCCTGGCGAGCCCGCTCGCCCCTGTCTATCCGCCGGCAGCGAGGGAAGAGGGCGCCGAAGCCGACGTCGCTCTCGCGATCGTCGTGTCGGCGACGGGCACCGTGGCCGAGGCGACCGTGGCGACCGACGCGAAGCGGACCCTTGCATGGGGTTTCGAGGACGCCGCCCTTCGGGCGCTCCGCAACGCACGCTTCCGCCCTGCGCAGCGGGACGGAAAGCCCGTGGCGGTGCGCATGCGATGGACGGTGTCGTTCCGGCTGCGCTAACTCGCGCCGCCGGCATCCGCTGGTTTCAGAGCGGCGCGATGATGCGCCGGCGCAGGCGCTGCGACGCCTGCTCGAGCAGGAGTACCGTCACGAAGATGACGAGCAGAATCGTCGAGACGTGACCAAAATCGAACATGTCGAAACGGCCCTTCAGCTCGATGCCAATCCCGCCTGCTCCCACGACGCCGATGACGGTGGCCATGCGCACGTTACGCTCGAGGATGTACTGCGTGTACGCGATGTACTGGGGCGCGACCTGCGGCATCACCGCGCAGCGGAGGACCTTGAGCTTGTTTGCGCCCACCGCGAACAGCGCTTCTTGTGGACCGCGATCGGCGTTCTCGATGTCATCGGCGTAAAACTTTCCGAAGAAGCCGGCGGAATGGAAGCCAAGCGCGACGATCCCCGCCATCGGTCCAAACCCGAACGCGAGCACGAGGATGAGCGCCGAGACCAGCTCGGGAACGGCACGAAAGAAGCTGCTGGTCGTCCGCGAGACAACGTACACAGCCCGATGGGGCGAATACCCGCGTGCCCCCAAGTACGCGAGTGGCACCCCCAGCACGAGCGCAAAGAGCGTCCCCCAAACGGCCATTTCGAGGCTCTGGAGCATTTTCGCGCAGACATAGAGCAGGTAACCGGCCGGCTCGACGAGGACCTCCTCGGTCGCCGAGGCCTCGACCATTTTCTTTTCCGCGAAATCGTAGCGCGATGTCTTTGTCTCCCGCTTCTCGACCCGCGCGAAGAGCGGCAGAT
>JALYHV010000433.1 GCA_030776205.1 Myxococcota bacterium
GAGGTCACGGCGGACATCGAGGACGAGATCGACGTGCAGGTCAAAGACGAGGACATCGAGATCACGACGATGCGCGCTGGCGGCAAGGGCGGACAGAACGTGAACAAGGTCGAAACGGCCGTCCGTCTGAAGCATGCCCCGAGCGGGATCGTGATCGTCTGCCGCGCCGAGCGCTCGCAACACCAGAACAGGCGCATGGCCCTCAAGATGCTCAAGGCCAAGCTCTACGAAATCGAGACGCAGAAGCGAGAGGACCAGGCCGCCGCCTACGCCGCGAGCAAGACGCAGATCGCGTGGGGCAACCAGATCCGGAGTTACGTACTCGCGCCGTATCGCCTGGTGAAGGACCTCCGAACCTCGTACCAGAACGGAAATGTCGACGCCGTGCTCGACGGCGAGCTCGACGGCTTCATCGAGTCGTATCTCCTCGCGGCCGCCGGCGGGACGCTGAAGAAAGGCGGAGTCGCGGAGGACGCGGAGCTCCCGTAGCGCCGCGGCGCTCGTCGCGAGCGTGCGCGGTTCAACGAAGTCACCGCGCGAAAGAGGCGAAGATGGCAGACGAGCCGAAGACGACCAAAGCGACGGACGCGACGATGAAAGGCGCCGCTTCGGCCGAGCAGTCCATCCTCGTGGCACGACGGGCCAAGGCAGAAAGCATACGCGCGCGCGCCGAGAATCCGTTCGCCAATGACCTCACGGCCCTCGGCAAACCGGACGACATCGTCACGCTCCGCGAACGGACGGCCAGCGCGATGCAAGGCGGCCGGTACTCGGCCGAGGCGGTGGAGGGGGCCACCAAAGGGCAGACGGTGCGCGTGTGCGGGCGCGTGATCGCACTCCGCTCCACAGGAGGTCTGACATTCGCCCGCGTCCGCGATCGGACGGGCGAGCTTCAACTGATGCTCGATCAGACGGTCCTCGGTGATCGATACGAACGCCTCGCCGAGATCGACGTCGGGGACTTCCTCCATGCGACGGGGCGGCTCACCGCCTCGAAGCGCGGCGAGCTCTCCGTCGCCGCGACGGGTATTCGCCTCGTCACCAAGTCGTACCGTCCGCTGCCCGAGAAGTGGCACGGGCTGACCGACGTCGAGCTCCGCTACCGGCAACGCTACGTCGACCTGATCGCAAACCCTCCCGTCGCCGACGTTTTCAGGGCGCGGAGCCAGATCGTGAAGGCCGCACGCGCGGTCCTCGACGCGGAGGGCTTTCTGGAAGTCGAGACGCCGACCCTGCACCCGCTCATTGGCGGGGCCGCGGCGCGGCCGTTCGTGACGCATCACAACTCGCTCGACATGCGCCTCTACCTCCGAATCGCGCCGGAGCTGTACCTCAAACGGCTCGTCGTCGGCGGCATGGAGCGCGTCTACGAAATAGGGCGTTGCTATCGCAACGAGGGGATCAGCACCAGGCACAACCCCGAGTTCACGATGCTCGAGTTTTACTGGGCGTACGCGACGTACGACGATTTGATGGACTTCACCGAGCGGCTGCTCCGCGGAATCGACGCCGGCGTGGCAGGGTCGATGCCCGCCGCGCACGCTCTGTGGAAGGAAGCGCGGCCCTTCACGCTCGATCTGCCTTTCGCCCGTGTTCCGATGGAGACCGCCGTTGCCCTCGCCGCAACGCGCACCGCGATCCCGGAGTGGGTTGCCGGGGTGGCCGATCGCGGCGGCGCGGGCCTCGGCCATCTGCTGCAAGTCGATTTCGTCGATCGCATCAAGGACTGGGCGAAAGCATCGCCGCGGGCAAAGTCGCTCGACTGGGGAAACTTGCGCCGCGCATTGGCCAAGTGCGAGAGCGACGGGGAGCGCCTCTTCGCGTGCTACGAGTACGTCGCGGAGCCGTTCCTCACCGAAGACTACCGCACCGCGGACGGGCGCCATTCGTTGCCCGTCTTCGTGAAGGACTACCCCTACGAAATTTCACCGCTCGCCCGCCGCAACGACGCGCGACCCGAGCTGACCGACCGCTTCGAGCTGTTCGTGCATGGCCGCGAGCTGTGCAACGCGTTCAGCGAGCTCAACGATCCGGACGACCAGGCGGCCCGGTTTCAAGCGCAAGTAGAAAAGAAGGCACGCGGCGAGGAAGAGGCGATGGACTACGACGAGGACTACGTTCGTGCGCTCGAATACGGAATGCCGCCCACGGCCGGCTTCGGGCTCGGGATCGATCGCCTGGTCATGGCGCTGACCAACTCGGCATCGATTCGGGACGTGATCCTCTTTCCGCTGCTCAGGCCCGCGGCGAGCGACCATTGAAATCCCTGCCGCTACCGCTGGTTGCCGCCGCGCTACCCGCGGTGATCGCGTGCGTCGCGTTTCTGCTCGTCCGAGCCCGCATCGACTTCGCGAGGCACGAGAAGACCCGCGCCGTGCTCCAAGGCATCTGCGCGAGCCTCGGCGTGCTCTTCCTCGCCTTCACGTACTGGACGCAGCGTTTGCCCGTGTTGCGCGGCTCGGCGTGGACGCTTCGTGACGCGCTCGTACGCTCCGCCGCGATTGGCACGGGGGTGCTCTTCCTCGTCGGGACGGTCGTCGCGCTGTTGCCGTGGGCGCTCGATCAACTCGAGGGCGGCGCGTTCTCCTCGTACGTCGCCGCGCGGCACGTCCGCGCGAAGAAGAGCGGTTTTCTGACCCTCATCAGCGGCCTCTCCATATTCGCCGTCGCGCTCGCGTCGTTCTCGCTCTCCAGCGCGATCAGCGTCATGGGAGGGTTCAGCGCCGATCTCAAGCGGAAGATCCTCGGCAATAACGCGCACATAATCGTAGATCAAACGAGCCAGGCGCCCTGGGACGACTACGCTCCGCTGCTCGATCGCATCGCCGCGGTCCCTGGAGTCGCGGCAGCGACGCCGGTGGTGCAGAGCGAAGTGATGGCGTCCAGCTCGTCCAACCTCGCCGGCGTAGTCGTTCACGGCATCGATCCGCAGACGATCGGCAAGGTCATCGACCTGCGGAAGAACATCGAGGCGCCGTTCAACGTCGAAGACAAGCTCACCTATCTCGAGAATCCCGAGGCGCTTCGCCGCATTCCCGCCGACGAGATCATCGGAATCGGACCGGGCGGAGAGGAGTACACGAAGGGGCCCGATCTGCCGCCGCCCGACGACGATCTCGACCCTCTCGTGCGCGCCGCCATCGACGTGGCCCCCCTCCGGCCGGGGCTCGTCATTGGTCGGGAGCTCGCCAAGACGCTGCACGTTTACGTAGGCGACGAGGTGACGCTCGTTTCGCCGCTCGGCGATCTTGGGCCTATGGGGGTCATGCCCAAGACGCGCAAGTATCGCATCGCCGGCATCTTCTACAGCGGCATGTACGAGTACGACGCGACGCACGTGTACACGACGATTGAAGAGGCGCAGAGCGCCTTCGGGGCGGCCGGGAAGATCACCGCGATCGACGTGAGAGTCGACGACGCGGAGAACGCCGACCGACTGGACGCCGCCGTCGTGGCCGCCGTCGCGCGGGACGATCTTCGCGTGCGCGACTGGCGGGAGATGAACAAAAACCTTTTCAGCGCGCTGAAGCTCGAACGGATCGCCACGTTTCTCATCCTTTCCATCGAGATCATCGTGGCGAGCTTCTGCATCGTATGCACGCTGCTCTTGATGATGACCGAAAAGTCCAAGGAGATAGCGATCCTGAAGGCGCTCGGCGCGAGCGATGGGACCATTCTACGGACCTTCATGACCGAGGGGATCATCATCGGCGGCATCGGGACGCTGCTCGGAGTGTCGACGGCAATGGCGCTCTGTACGGGTCTGGCCTGGTTCGGGCTGCGCCTCGACCCCGACGTCTATTACATCGACCGCCTGCCCATCAACGTGAGCGGGTGGGACTACGCCGCCGTCACCGTGGCCGCGCTCACCATCTGCACCATCGCCACGCTCTTCCCTGCCAAGCAGGCCGCCAAGCTCCGCCCGGTCGACGGCCTTCGCTACGAGTGACCCCGCCGTTGTGCTACTCAGACGCACCGTCGTGCCGAGCGCCCTGGTCGTCGCAAGCAACGTACAGAAGTCGTTCCGCCACATGGGCAGGACGCTCGAGGTCCTGCGGGGCGTCGATCTAGAGATCTGCGACGGGGAGATGATCGGCATCGTTGGCCCGTCCGGAGCGGGTAAGTCGACGCTGCTGCACTGCATCGGGACGCTCGACGTGCCCACAAAGGGCTCAATTCGCCTGGCTGGGGAAGAGGTGACCACCCTGCCCGGCTCGCGCCTCGCGGAGCTTCGAAACCGGACGATCGGCTTCGTGTTCCAGTTTCATCATCTCCTGCCCGAGTTCAATGCGCTCGAAAACGTCATGATGCCTGGGCTAGTCCAGGGTCGCTCGAAGCGGGAGCTTGAGCCCCGCGCGGCCGCGCTGCTCGAGGAGGTGGGGCTGTCGCAGCGGAGCCTCCACAGGCCGGGAGAGCTCTCGGGCGGCGAGCAGCAGCGAGTGGCGCTCGCCCGCGCGCTGCTGCTCGACCCGAAGCTCCTGCTCGCCGACGAGCCCACCGGGAACCTCGACTCGACGACCAGCGTCCAAATCCACGATCTGTTCTTCGGCATCAACAAGCAGCGGGGCACGACCATCGTCGTCGTCACCCACAACCTCGCGCTCGCCGCGAGCATGCCCCGCGTAGTCACGCTGCGCGACGGCCTCGTAGAAAAGGACGAGCGGCGTCAGTCCGCCCCCGCTATTGCGACCGCGGCCGGCTGACCGCGCGCGCTCACCAGCGGACGATGATGTTTGGAGGTGTGACATGCACCTCGCACTGGTCGAGCGGGAGTAGGACGGGCAACGCGTCGGACCCATGCTCCGCCACTGGCGGAACCTGCACGCGCGGGACGAGCTGCTCCGCACGCAGCGATCGCACTACCTCCGACGGGCACGCCAGGCGCACATCGACCTCCGCGGGCTGGGGCTTCGCTCCAGCGTGACCGATTACGGCGACGGGCACGCGCGTGAAGAGCCGCTCCACGACCTCACGCCCGATCTCCACAGTCGCTGCGACGCTCGGTACGTCCAGCGTGACGTGACCCGGTGGGCGGTCGATCGCGAGCTGTCGCGTGTACTTACCCTCGGTCAGGCCGGTGACGTCGAAAGCGTCTGCGCGGGCGCGTTGCATGACGGTGACTTCGCTCTTGGGTCCGCGCGCGCGGACCGCTGCCGGATCTGCCACGGGCGCCGCTTTGATCGTGAAGCCCGAGGCCGGCGTGCCCACGACGCCGACCTGGACGTTGATCTCGCGGACCACCACGTCCTCCCACACGAGATCGATCGCCGGAGGTTCGATCTGCTCCACCTTCAGGCCCGGCGAGATTGGGATGAGCGAGGCGCCGATGACGACGCGCGACTCGTCGCGGTCGCGGAGGTCGAGCTGGACGCTGCCCATGTCGTCGGCGTGCAGGTCGTCCAGCGTCGAACGCGGCCCGCGAAGGGTCACGCGTATCTGCGCCGGAATGGGAGTCATGAGCACGCGATTGCTCGAGCTGGGCGGGGTCAGCGCGACGACATTGAGCAGCACGGATCGCTGCGCGTCCTGCGACCCATGGACGAGCGAATAGAGTCCGAGCGCAAAGGCGACGGACAGGACCTTGAGGCTCAGGTTCTCCGTGACGAGCGAACGAACTTGGTAACCGACGTCCATCGCTCAGTCCTCCCGAAGCCTTGGGTCGGTCTCGACAGCGGCCGTCGGCTGTGGTGTCTCGATCGGTTTGGCCGGGGCCATGGGCCGCGCGTGCACGGGCAGCTCGTTGGCCGCAGGCTCATGGCCTGCGTCGCCACGGTGCAACGGAACGACGTGCGAAGCAGCGCCTTCGCGCGCGATGCCGATCCCCATCCCCGCCGGCGGCGCCTCGCTCGAACGCACTCTCCCCTCTCCGCTGCTCTGAGGGCCTGCGGTGATCCGGAAGCTCCCCGTCCCGGTCTGGGTTACCGTGCCACCCCGCTTTTGTGCGCCCTTCGCACCGCGCTTTCGAGGACGCTGCCCGAAGAGGCCGAGCAGCGCTTGCCGCAGAGACGCCCCGTCGAGGTTGCTCACGATATTCCCATTGAAGCAAAAGCTGATGCTCCCACGCTCCTCGCTCACCACGACGACGACGGCGTCGGTCTCCTCGGTGATCCCAAGCGCGGCACGGTGACGCGAGCCGAGCGATTTATCGAGCACTTTCGTGTCGGGCATGGGGAAGAAGACCCCGGCCTTGCCGATGCGCAGGTTGCGGATGATCACCGCCCCGTCGTGCAATTTGTTCAGGCTCTCGGGCAGAAACAGGCTGATTAGCAGCTCGCGCTGTACGGCGGCGTCGATCACCGTGCCTTGCCCGACCACGAACTCGTCGAGGTTCGCTTCCTGCTCGAACGCGATGAGCGCGCCGATGCGGTGCCGGGCCAGCTCGGTGGCCGCGGCGACCACCTCGTCGATGGCCTTCGACTCTTGCTGCCGGGACAGCCCCGCCAAAAATGCACGCGCCCCGACGCGCATGAGCCCACGGCGAATGTCGTTCTGGAAGACGACCACCACAATGAGGATGACGGACGACAGGAGCGCGTTCAGCAGATTGAAAAGCGTGACCAGCCCTGCCCATCGGGATACGATGTAAACGAGAAAGATGACGCCGAGGCCCATGCCCATCTGCATGGCGCGCGTCCCCCGAAGGACCAGCAAGGCGCGGTAGACCACGTACGTGACGACGAGCAGGTCGGCGATGTCCGTTAAGACGGCGAGAAGCGACCGCCGCGCGAACAGGTGGAGAAAGCCCTCGAGCATGGCTCACGCTCCCGCCATGCGGCGCGCGACGTCGATGGCCTGCCGTGTCGCGCCCACGTCGTGCACCCGGACGATTGCGGCGCCGACACGAAAAGCGTGAAGCGCCGCCGCCACGGAAGCTCCCAACCGGTCGGAGACGCCGGCGTCCCCATCTACGACGGTAAGAAACGACTTTCGACTCGCCCCAATGGCCACAGGAACGTCGAGCGCGGTCACGATCTCGCCCAGCCGGGCCAGAAGCTCGAAGCTTTGCCTCGCATTCTTGGCGAAACCAAGGCCCGGATCCATCGCTATTGCGCGGCGCGGAACGCCTGCTGCCCCAGCGCGCTCGGCCGCCCTTTCCCATTCCGCGAGGACGTCCGCGACGACGTCTCCGTACGCATCGTCCGCGTACCGGCCAAAACCGAGCATCTCCTCCTGCGTGCCCCGGGCGTGCATCAACACCAGCGCGGCCGTGCGGGCGGCAACGGTCTTGGCCAGCGCGTCGTCCCGAAGGCAAGACACGTCATTGACCACACACGCGCCTGCCTCGAGGCACGCCGCCGCGACCTCAGCGCTTGCCGTGTCGATCGAAACGCATGCACCTAGCGAGGCGGCGTAGCGGACTGTGGCGAGCACACGATTGATCTGCTCGCGCGCGGACACCGGCGCCGCGCCTGGCCTCGTCGACTCGCCGCCGATGTCGACCACATCGCCCCCCTGCTCGAGGATTTCACGCACCCGAGCGCGAGCGGCGCCTTCCTCCGAGTAACGGCCGCCGTCGCTGAACGAATCAGGCGTGACGTTGCAAATGCCCATCAGCGCGACCCCACGCCTGGACCGCGCGCGGTCGACTACCTGGTGGAACGCGTCAATTCGCTGCAATGGGTATCCCGTCCGTCACGTTGGGCTCGATTGGGCGCTCCTGCCGGCGAGAACGGCGGGCTTCGCCGTCCTCTCCCGCTCGTTTCTTTTGGCTAGCAACCCAGCACCAGCCGGGCAACGTCGAATCATTCGCGGAGACGCGAATTCGTGGCATGGTCGGGGTTGCCCAGGCATGCGCGAGCAATCGTTCATGAAGAGCCTCTTCTTCGGCGTCGTCGAGGAGGGCCTCATTCTTCCCTGGCCGGAGCCAAACACCCAAGAAGTCGACACACTTCGTACGCTGCTCGACGGCGTTCGCCGGTACTTCGATCGGGAGGTCGACTCCGCAAAGATCGACCGCGAGCAGCGGATTGGCGACGAGGTCCTGCGCGGGTTGAAGGAGCTGGGCCTGTTCGGAATGCTCGTTCCGCCGAGCCACGGCGGGGCGGGCCTGACGAGCACGGGTTACGCGCGGGTCATTCAGGAGGTCGGGGGCCTTGACTCGAGCATCGCGGTCACGCTCGACGCGCACCAGTCGATTGGAATGAAGGCTCTCCTCCTCTTCGGCTCGCCGGAGCTGAAAGACCGCTACTTGCCTCGCCTCGCGGCAGGTGAGCTGGTCGCCGCCTTCGCTCTCACCGAGCCAGGCGCGGGGAGCGACGCATCGGCCATCAAGACCCGCGCCGAGCCGCGCGGCGATGGCTATGCGCTGAACGGCTCCAAGATCTGGATCACGAACGGGGGCTTTGCCGACCTCTTCACGGTCTTTGCAAGGACGTCACCCAGCGACGAAGGCGTGAAGCCGAGGATCACGGCGTTCCTGGTGGAGCGCGCCTGGGGGGTAAAAACAGGGCCCGACGAGCACAAGCTCGGAATCCGCGGGAGCTCGACGACGCAAGTGTTCTTCGACGACGTCAAGGTCCCTTCCCGGAACGTTCTCGGCGAAGTGGGCCGGGGATTCAAGGTCGCGATGGAGGTGCTCAACAGCGGCCGGCTCGGGCTCGCCAGCGGCTGCGTCGGCATGTGCAAGCGGCTCCTGAAGCTGACGGTGGATCGCTGCCGAGAGCGACGCGCCTTCGGGAGGCCGATCGGGGAGTTCGGCCTGATCAAGGACAAGATCGCGGTGATGATGGCGGACACCTGGGCGCTCGAGTGCATGACCTACCTCACCACCGGAATGGTGGACGCGGGCGTGGGCGACTTCTCCATCGAGAGCGCGATATGCAAGGTTTACGGCAGCGAAACGTGCTGGCGCGTCGCCAACGAGACCCTGCAGGTCGCCGCCGGCATCGGTTACATGGCCGAATACCCATACGAGCGCCTCCTCCGCGACGCCCGGGTCAACCTCATCTTCGAGGGCACGAACGAGATTCTGCGCGCGTTCATTGCTCTCGGCGGGATGCATGGTCCGGGACGAGAGCGCGTCGACGTGTCGCGCGCGCTACGCGAGCCCATCAAGGGGTTCGGGCTGCTCAGCGATTTCGCGATACGCAAGGCGCGAACCGCGCTCGGACGCGAGCGGCTAACCCGTCACCACCCCCTCCTCTCCCGCGAGGCGGGCGTGTTCGAAGAGTACGCGCAGGGGCTGGCGCGGGGAGTCGACAAGGTCCTGCGCAAGCACGGGCGGGACATCGCCGAGATGCAGTACACGCAGAAGCGCACTGCCGACCTGGCCATCGATCTCTACGCCACGGCAGCGTGCATCGCCCGAACGACCGCCGCCATCGAGAGGGCGGGTCATGAAGGGGCGCGTCGCGAGATCGAGCTGACCACCGTCTTCGTGGGCGCGGCCGAAAACCGCATGCGCCAGACGCTCGCCGCCGTGGACGAGAACGACGACGAGCTGCGGAAGACGGTCGCCAGCAAAGCGTGCGTCGACGGCGGCTATCCCTTCGATGTGATGTGACCGGCTACGCGCTCAATCCGCTGGCAAGCGATGGCTGGAGACCGGCCCGATCCAGCGCTCTGCGTATCGGTCCGGCGTCGCCGTCCTCGGCGCTGACGCGCTGCGCGCCCTGCGGCGTCCAGCGCATTATCGCGCTCGCGGTCAGCGGGGACATCGCGCCGGCGGGCGCCTCCAGCGCAGGCGAATGGGCGATGGGAACGAAGGCGCCGCCATGCAGCCAACCGATGGCCACGCGGAACACCGCATTTCCCGGTAAGTCGCGGACCCTCGCGTCGCCCACCGTGGCGTGAAGCTCGATATCCCGCGTGCTGTTGCGCGGTCCATCCCAGTTTGGCTCGACGACGAGGACCCTCAACGCAAGGGTCCCCTCGCCGGGCGGCCGCACGTGCGCGAGCGTCTCTTCACGCGCTTCCCAGGTGACGTAGAGGGTCTCGCGATCGAGACGGACGGCTATGCACTCGTCCACGTCGTACCGCGTGGGCGGCCGCGAAGCGTTGACGGCCACGGTCACGTCCACGGGGTCGGCCCCAGGCGGGATCTCCGCGGCAGCGTCATCCGGGAAGGCGGCCGGCGCCGAATCCTCTGGCGAAAAGCCCTCCGCCTCGGCTTCCGTTTCCGGCGGCAGCCGCGGCGCGGGCACGGGGTACGTCGCGTCTGCCAGCTGCGTGAGGAGCGCACGGGCTGCCGCGTGATCGGGTTCGTGCGCGAGCACTC
>JALYHV010000434.1 GCA_030776205.1 Myxococcota bacterium
CAGCGCGCCGTGGCGAGCCTCCCGCACGGCGTTCATCATTCCGTCGCTGCCGATAGCAATGATGCGAGCCACGTCGCGGAAGGCGATCGGCGGGGGGCCGCCCATTCACCGCTCGCGTAGGCGTGCATGGCCTGCACGATGTTTCCGCGGAAATGCCTGTCGTCAGGGCGTCGCGGCTCGATGGGCTCTCCTGCGTCGGTGCACCACACGACGAGGTCCGTCCAGCGCTCGATGTCCTCTCGCTTGAAGAGGTCCTCGCCGCGCCTGTACCCCGCAAAATAGAGCACGCGTCCTCCGAGGGCCTTGAACGCTCGCGCGATCGAGAAGAGCACGGCGTTGCCGAGCCCTCCTCCGCAGAGGAGCACCGTCTCTTTGCGGACGATCTCCGTTGGCTGTCCCGTCGGCCCCATGAGGACGATCGGCTCGCCCGGCCGGAGCGCTGCGCACAAGCGCGAGCTGCCCCCCATCTCGAGGACGATCGTGCCGAGCAACCCGCGCTCGTTGTCCACCCACGCGCCCGTCAGCGCGAGGCCTTCCATGGCCAGGCGCGCCTCGGCGTGCAGGTCCGGTACGCCGTTGCCGTCGCCCGGCCGGTCGACGGCGATCGACGGCGCGTACGTCTCGAAGTTCTGCAATCGGTAGAACTGCCCTGGCTGGAATTTGCGGGCAGCCAGCGGCGCGTGCACGACGATCTCGACGATGTTCGTCGTCAATCGATTCACCTCGTGCACGGTCGCCATCAGCTCGGCGTCGAGCCGGGCGAAGAACGCCCAGAGCGTCGCGTCGCGTGCCGGCTGGGCGGCGGCGTCGAGGTGCTGGCTCTCGGGATAGAGAGCGACGACATGCGGATAGCCATCCTTGGCGCTGGCCATCGCGCGTACGACGCTCCCCGCATAGTGCGGGTGGTTGTCGCCGTAAAAAGAAACGGTGTGTCCGTCCTTCAGGTAACTCGTGAAGAACCCGTCGCCCAGCCGCTTGGCCGGCTCGAGCGCAACGCGACCCGACGCGTCTAGTTTCGCGGCATACGCGCGAAAATAGTTCTTCCGATCGTCGAGCTCGAACGTGCCGGGATACTCCTTCTCGTAAATGACGTTGGGGCTCGTTCCGGCAGCGACGCAGACAGTGCGCGCAGGGAGCTCGGCGACCGTGCCGTCGTCACGCCGGAACTTCACCGCGCGGACGTGCGCGTGCTCGTCGAGCACAGCCTCGAGCGGCGCCATGTGCTCGATGTACCGCACGCCCTCCTCGAGACTCTTGGCGACCTCCTCGTGGTTCAGGCGGTAGGCTGGCGAGTCGGCCAGGGCCTTGCGGTAGACGAGCGTCACGCCTCCCCACGAGTCGAGGAGCTTCTGCACCTGGGGCTCGCGTCCTTCTGCGGAGGCAAGCTTCTTCTCGGCGCGGAGCTCACGCGCGTGCGCGAGGTGCCGCTCGAGCGTCGTCCACTCTTCGTCGTCGAACAGGCGGCGGATGTCCGCGTCGGAGTGTCCGCTTCGGACGAGCAGATCGTAGCGGTCGAGCTCCTTTTCCAGCTGGACCTGGTAGTACGCGAGGAGCTCGGTCGCCGTGTCGATCGCCGTCAAGCCGCCGCCGATGACGATGGCTGGCAAGCTGACTTGCAAGTTGGCGATGCTGGTGTGCTTGTAAGCCCCCGAGAGCTGGAGGGCCATCAAGAAGTCACTCGCCTTGCGTATGCCGCGCGCAAGGTTTGCCTTCATGTCGATGATGGTCGGGCGCCCGGCGCCGGCGGAGATCGCCACGTGATCGAAGCCGATGGCCCACGCGTCGTCGAGCGTGATGGTCCCGCCGAAACGCACGCCCCCATAGATGCGCACATGCCGATTCCGAGCGAGCGTCAGGTACGCGATGCTGAGGAAGTTCTTGTCCCAGCGAACGGTGATGCCGTACTCGCTCACCCCTCCAAAGCCGAGGAGCTTGCGGTCGGCGAGCTCGTCGGAGAGAGACGCCGCCCACCGCACCGGGACGGGCGGCGCGATGCCATCGGGGCCCACGCGGCCGACCTGGTCGGCGTCGAGCGGCTCCACCTTGAGCCCGTCGACGGCGACGACCCCGAACCCCTCGCACGCGAGGTGGTGCACCAGCGTGTAACCGGCCGGCCCGAGTCCGACGACGAGTACGTTCTTGCCATTGTATGGCCGCTGGTAGGGGCGGTGAACGTTGAGCGGGTTCCAGCGGGTCAGTAGCTGATAAATCTCGACGCCCCACGGCAACGCGAGCGTCTCGGTCAGCACGCGCGTCTCGATCTGCGGAATGTTGACCGGCTCCTGCTTCTGGAAGATGCACGCCTTCATGCAGTCATTGCAGATGCGATGGCCGGTCCCAGGGCACATGGGATTGTCGATCGTGATCATCGCCATCGCGGCGACGAGCTCCCCGAGCTGACGCATCGCGTGCATCTCGCTGATCTTCTCGTTCAACGGGCAGCCGTTCAGAGGGACGCCGAGCGGGTTCTTTTTCACTGCCCCGGTCTTGGCGTCGATCAGGCCTTTGCTGCACGAGTCCTTGTCCCGATCGTGGCAGAGCATGCAGTACTCGATCTCCGCCTCGACCTCGCGCCGCTTCATGCGCGGATCGGTCAACGAGAAGCCGAGGCGCTGCCGCCGTTCGTGATGTGGCCCGACGAAGAGCTCCGGCATCGCCGGGTCGGGCCGGACCACCTCGACGAGGTGGGCAAAGTCGAGACCCTTGGGC
>JALYHV010000435.1 GCA_030776205.1 Myxococcota bacterium
GGTCTCCACAATGCTAGATTCGGCCGCCACGGCGGCGAGGAGCGCTCATGGAGTTCGAACTGACCGACGAGCACGAGATGATGCGCGAGACCGCGCGCGATTTCGCGGCGCGCGAGGTGGCGCCCAAGGCAGCGGAGCTCGATCGAAGCGCCCGCTGGCCGGGTGAGATCCTCACCAAGATGGCGGAGCTCGGGCTGCTCGGAGTCGCCATCCCCCCGGAGCACGGCGGCGCGGGGATGGACGCCCTCGCGTACGCGCTCGCGATCGAAGAGATCAGCGCGGCCTGCGCGAGCTGCGGCGTCATCATGAGCGTCAACAACTCGCTCTTCGCCGATCCGCTCGAGGCGTTCGGCAACGCCGACCAGAAAGGACGCATCCTCGCCCCGGTCGCGCGGGGCGAAAAGCTCGGTTGCTTCGGGCTGACCGAGCCGATGAGCGGCTCGGACGCCCAGATGATGGTCACCGGCGCCGAAAAGAAGGGCGACCGCTGGGTCCTCAACGGCGCCAAGAACTGGATCACGAACGGCCCCCATGCCGATTGGATTCTGGTCTTCGCGGTGACGGAGCGCGGCGAGGACGCGTCAGGCACGCCGGCCCGCCCGCGCCTAAAGCACACGGCTTTTCTCGTGGAGAGGGGCACGCCGGGGTACACGCAGGGGCCGCCCGATCACAAGCTCGGTATCCACGCGGCGCACTCGTGCACGGTGTTCTTCGAGAACTGCGAGGTCCCGGAGGGCAACGTGCTCGGCGGCGTGGGCGAGGGGTTCAAGATCGCCATGGCGACGCTGGACGGAGGGCGCATCGGCATCGCTTGCCAGGCCATCGGCATCGCGCGCGCCGCATTGGAGCGGAGCGTCGCCTATGCGAAGGAGCGCAAGAGCTTCGGCGTCCCCATCGCGCAGCACCAGGCCATCCAGTTCATGCTCGCCGACATGGCCACCGAGATCGACGCCGCCCGCCTCCTCGCTTGGCGCGCCGCGACGAAAAAGGACGAGGGCGTCCGCCACACGACCGAGAGCTCGATCGCAAAGCTGTACGCGAGCGAGATGGCCACGCGGGTCACGCACAAGGCCATTCAAATTCACGGCGGGTACGGCTATTCGACCGAGCTCCCGCTCGAGCGGCACTACCGCGATGCACGCATCACCGAGATCTACGAGGGGACGAGCGAGATCCAGCGCCTCGTCATCGCCGCCAGCCTCCTAAGGTAACGTTCCAATGCCAAAAATGCTCCCCTTCGCGTTCGCGCGCCGCGCGGCCGAGCGTGCGGTCGCTCCCGCGGTAGTTCTGGCGGTCGCTCTCGCCGTGCCGCTCTGGGCATGCGGCGGTGAGCCCCCGCCCAAGGCCGTCGAGCCGCCTCCCGCACCGCCGCCCGTTCCGCGCGGTCCGGCGCTCCAGATGAAGAGCGAGCTCGGGAGCGTCGATCCGAGCGCGGTCAAGCAGGCCTTCAGCAAGCTCGAAGACAAGTTCGTCGAGTGCCAAAAGCGCGGCCTCGAACGCGTAGAGGTCCTCGCCGGAAACGTGAAGTTCTTCGTCCGCATCGGCGAGGACGGCGGCGCCCGATGGGCCTTTCTCGAGGAGAGCGAGCTAGGCGACCGCGACACCGAGAAGTGCCTGCAAGACGTCGTGATCGCGGCGCGCTGGCCCAAGCCGCAAGGCGGCGAGGCGGAGGCCCGCTACACGATGGAGCTGCCGCTGCAGGCAACGCGGGCTCCGAACGAATGGAGCTCGGACAAGGTCACCGGCGCGCTGGGCCGTCATAGCGAGGCGCTCGACCGGTGCAAGGTCGGAGCCCACGCAAAATTCCGCGCGACCATGTACGTCGGTCCCGGAGGAAAGGTCCTCGCGGCAGGCATCGCGACGACCAGCAAGGAGGACAACGAGAAGGCGGACTGCCTGGCCAAGGTGCTGCAGAAAATGCGCGGACTTCCCTCCCCCGGCAGCTGGCCCGCCAAGGTCAGCTTCGCCCTCTGACGGAACGCGTCGCCCGCTCGGCGCCTGCTCTACTCCCGCTCGACGCGCTCGTCAGACGCATCTTCCCGTCGGCCGAAACCAACGTTCCCTCGCGATGCATCTCCACCTCAACGAAACGCAGGCCGCCGTCCAGAAGACGGCGCGCGATTTCGCCGCGCGGGTCGTCGCTCCTCAGGCGGCGGAGCTCGACGCGACGGGCCGATTCCCACGCGACATCCTGCGGGCGCTCGCCGAGCTCGGCCTGACCGCGATCAACGTCGCCCCGGAGCTCGGCGGGGCCGGCGCCGGGGCGGTCGCGGCTGCGCTCGCGATCCAGGAGATCGCACGGGCCTGCGCGTCGACCGCCGTCATGATGAGCGTCACGAACATGGTCGGCGAGACCATCGAGCGCTTTGGCACCGAGGCGCAGAAGCGCCGCCATTGCCCCCGACTCGCAACGGGCGAGCACGTGGTCGGGAGCTTCGCGTTGAGCGAGCCAGAGGTCGGCAGCGACGCAGGGGCGATTCGAACGCGGGCGCGACGGGACGCCGGCGAATGGGTCATCGACGGCTCCAAGCAGTGGATCACCGGGGGCACCCACGCGGGCGTCTATTTGATCTGGGCGCGCACGGCGCCTCCGGCGACGGGAGCGCGCGGAATCTCCTGCTTCGTCGTGGAAGGGGGAACGCCAGGGCTCGTGGCCGGGCGGGCCGAGGACAAGCTCGGGATTCGCGCGTCCGACACGGTGCCGCTCGAGCTCGACGCGTGCCGGGTGCCGCTCGACGCGCTCCTCGGCGCCGAGAACGGGGGCTTCAAGGTGGCGATGAGCGCGCTGGACGGCGGGCGAATCGGCATCAGCGCGCAAGCCATCGGCATCGCCAAAGCCGCCCTCGCCGCGAGCGTCGCCCACGCGAAGGAGCGGCGCTCGTTCGACGTTCCCATCGCCAGCCACCAGGCCATCCGCTTCAAGCTCGCCGACATGCAGACGCAGATCGACGCCGCGGACCTCCTGTCGATGCGCGCGGCGTGGTGCAAGGAAACGAACCGTGCTTTCACGCGCGAAGCCGCGATGGCCAAGGTCGTCGCTAGCGAGACGGCCGTTCGCGTATGCAACCAAGC
>JALYHV010000436.1 GCA_030776205.1 Myxococcota bacterium
GGGCGGCAGCGATCGCGACGCCGGCGGCGCGCCCCGTAGCACCGCGAGCGCGGCGGTGACGGCCGGCGTCAGCAAGTCCTCGCCCTTCGGCCCCTGCACGGCGCGAATGGCACCGCGCGCGGCCAAATCGGCCAGCAGGTCCTCTAGGAGGCTCGGCGCGATCTCGCCGGCGAGCAGCATCTGACGGGGGGATATTCCGGCGGCGAGCTGTTTGATCGCGGCTGCCGACGGACCAGGCGTTACGCGGAGGTAGTCCTCGAGGCCGGCGTCATCGAGTGCGAGCCGCGCGACGTTCATCGTGGCCGCTCCAGTCGTCGCCTCGAGCGCGCCTCTCGCGGCGGCGATCGGCTGCGCGAGTTGGTCGAAAAGCGAGCCCGTAAGGTCCCCGCGCACCGGTCCTATGCTCGCGGCGACGGCGAACCGTCCGGCGCCGACGCCAAGCAGGCTGGCGAGCGCGCGCTCACCGCTTTGAAAGGTGCCGTCCACCGCGGTCCGCGTTGCCTTTCGCGGTGCACCCGCCCGGATCTCGATCTCGTAGAGGTTCGTCGCGTCGCGAACGGCCACGCGCGCGTCTTTGCGGATTAGACAGACGAGGTCGAGTAAGAGGCGGGACGTCACGCCATCGAGCCGTCCTCGCATCTCGCCGTCCCCGCGCAGGCGCATCTCCAGCCGTGCGCGAGGACGCAGCACCTCCCGGACCCGCGCGAGCACGGCGCGCGAGTCGCTCTCTTTGCGCATGTACGCCGCGGCGCTCGCCCCGAGCTCCCGCACCCGCTGCAGCAGGTCTTCCTTCCAAGACAGGAGAATGACCGGGGTGTCGCGGAGCGCGACATCGCGCCTTATCGCACGGCAAAGCGCGAAGCCGTCCATTCCTGGCATGAGAATGTCGCTCACGATGAGCTCGGGCTGCGTGCGATGCGCCAGGTGGAGCGCCGTCAGGCCGTCGAGCGCTTCGTGGACTTCGCACCCCGCCGTCCGCAGCAAGTCCGAGAGAAACCAAGTCACCCCCGGGTCATCGTCCGCGACGACGATGCGCCGGCCGGCCAGCCGTACGTCGGCCCCTGCGCCGCGACCACGCGCCATGGCTCGATCGGCGGCAGGCACCTCGTAATGGAGCCACGGCGCCATGGCCACCGCGCCCTCCGGTGCGCTGCCGGCGAAGCGAATCGCACCCTGGGTCCGCTGCGAGACGATCTCCTGCACGCGGGCTATGGCTCCCCACAGCGCACCGAGCACGTCGCTCCCTTCGCCGAGGGGCACACGCCGCGAGCGCGACGGCGTGTCCACACTGTCGATCAGCGCCCGCTGCAACTCGTCCGCCAGACGTTCGGCGAGCTGCTCGAGCGTCGGCTCGCCGAGCGTGATGCGCATCGTGCGACCCTCCCGTGAATCGAGGATCTCCTCGCACGTCGCGCGGACGAGCTCCGGCGCGAGCGGCTTCGCAAGCGCCCGGGCGACCCCGAGCGCGATGAAGCGGGACGCGTCGTCTGGTGAGCGATAGGTGCCGACGACGACGATCGGAACGGGCTCGGTGAGGGGGTCATCGAGCAATGCCTCCACGAGCTGCGTGGCTCCAGGTAGGTCCGTGTCGACCACCATCACGTCCGGGGCGTACGCGCGAGCCAAGCCGAGCGCCGTCTGCATTTCGTGCGTGCGCTCGCATTCGAAGGCGCGTGCCCCATCGGGCGTGTTTTCCGTCAGCCCGTCCGCAAGCGACTCTTCGCCGATGACGAGCACCGAGACCGGCATCGGGCCGCGGCCGCCCTCCGACTCCTCGGTCCCGCGAGGGGTTGGCTCGCGCGCGGCAGTCTCGGCCCAGGCGAGCGCCGGCAGGTCATCGAGAACCTGCGCGATGAAACGCAGCTCTTGCTCGCGGAGGCCACCCAGTGGGGACGTGGCTGCCCGGTCGAGCAAGGCGAGAGCTTCTCGAAGGGACCGCGCCATCGCGTCGAATCGAAGGAGACGCGCCCCGGCTCCGAGCGCGTGGAGGCTACGGTGGAGCTCGTCCCGAGGCGATTTCGCCGAGGGATCCAGTTCGAGGGCGCCGAGGACCTCGCGTGCGTCCTTGATCTTCCGGCCGAGCGAAGCGACGAATACCGCCCTCGCCCCACCCAGCCTCTCCCCACCACCGTCGTTCGCGTCGGGACGACTGCTGGACATAGGACTCCGGCCGTAGCACGAGGCGCGCGCCCGAAGCCAGCCTGGCGCCCTGCGGCCGCGGCACTTCCCGCTCTCCGTGCCCGTCCAGTCTTGCTACATTGTGCTGCCCTGCAATGCTCTCGCCGACTGACTCGCCCGGTTCGGGGTACGGCCCAGTCGACGAGACGCCGTCGCTGGTCATGCAGCTCGGTACGGCAATCGGGCTCGCCACGCTCGCTTCGCTGGCCTGCGCGCTCCCCGCAACGCTGCGGATAACC
>JALYHV010000437.1 GCA_030776205.1 Myxococcota bacterium
GCCGATTGCCGTTCCCGAGGCGCCCGTTGTTGCTGTCCCGCCTCCCCCAACTCCGCTGCCACCGGTCTTTGTCTCGTCACCGGCGGCTCCGCCGGCTCGCACGTCCCCCTTGCCACGGGTCGCGACCGCGCCCAAGACAGGCGTCGAGTACTGGACGGGGCGCCCGGGTGTCCCCATGCCCGGGCCTTCAGCGATTTCCCGAGCGGCTGCGTCCACGCAGCCGAACATGCCACGGCGCGTGCAGTACGATCCCCGCGCGGGGAACGTCGGCGGTCCCGCGGCCCGGCGCGACGTGCGTGCCCCCGGCCAGCAGCCGGGTCGCCCGATGATGGGACGCACTGCGGGGGGCGCGGGTGGTCGGCGGCCCTCGGGCCCAATGATTCCGCGGAAGCCGCCCGCCATCTCCACCCAGGAGATGAGCGCGCACAAAAAGGTCATCCGCATCGACAACGACGTGACGTTGCAGTCGATGGCTCAACGAATGAGCCTTAAGGCGACGGAGCTCCTGATGAAGCTCCTCTCGATGGGAACGACCAACGTTCACATCAACACGACGCTAGATGCGGACACAGCGAAGATCCTCGCCAGCGAGTTCGGGTGGGAGGTGGAGGACGTCGGCAAAAGCGAGGAGCAGACCATTGCCGAAGCGCGAGGCGAGGAGGCTGAGGCCACGCCCGAGACAGAAATTGCGGACCTGCGACCGCCGGTGGTCACCGTCATGGGTCACGTCGACCATGGAAAGACGAGCCTGCTCGACCGCATCCGTAAGGCCAACGTTGCGAGCGGAGAGGCGGGCGGAATTACCCAGCACATCGGGGCGTACAAGGTCGAAACGGAGCAAGGCACGGTCGTCTTCCTCGACACACCGGGTCACGAAGCGTTCACGCAAATGCGTGCCCGTGGTGCAGGGGTCACGGACATCGTCGTGCTTGTCGTGGCCGCGGACGATGGTGTGATGCCCCAAACGAAAGAGGCCGTGGCGCATGCCAAGGCGGCCAAGGTGCCGATTATCGTAGCCATCAATAAGATCGACAAACCTGGCGCGGACCCAGAGCGCGTCAAGCGAGAGCTCGGCGATATCGCGCTAGTCCCCGAGGAGTGGGGAGGCGACACGCTGTTCGTCAACGTAAGCGCCGTCACGGGAGAGGGGGTCGATCGCCTACTGGAGTCGATCGCGCTCCAGAGCGAGCTGCTTGAGCTGCGCGCCAATCCGACCCGACCTGCGAGCGGCACCGTGCTCGAGGCGCTGCTCGATCGCGGGCGCGGTCCTGTGGCTCGCGTGCTTGTGCAGGATGGTACCCTTCGTGTCGGGGACTTCGCGCTTGCAGGCGCCGGCTTCGGCAAGGTTCGCGCGATGACCAACGAGCATGGCAAACAGGTCATCGAGGCGGGCCCATCGACCCCGGTGGAGATCCTGGGCCTGAGCGAAGTTCCCAACGCGGGCGACCGCATGGACGCTGTGAAGGACCCGAAGAAGGCGCAGGAGATCGCTGAGAGCCGCCGCGGGAAGATGTCGAAAAACCTAATCCCGGTCACGGCGAAGGTCTCACTCGAGGAGCTCTCGAAGCGCATCGCCGAGAGCGGCTTGCAGGAGCTGCGAGTCATCATCAAGGGGGACGTGCAGGGATCGGTCGAGGCGCTCGCGGATGCCATGGCAAAGCTTTCCGGGGAGAAGGTCAAGCTCGCCGTCATTCATGCCGCGGCGGGCGCAATTACCGAGGGGGACGTAAACCTGGCGATTGCCTCGAAGGCCATTCTGGTCGGCTTCAACGTGCGCCCTGCCGGTAAGGCCGCGAGCTTGGCCGAGGAGAACAAGATTGAGATCCGCCTCTACTCGATCATCTACAACGCCCTTGAGGATGTGAAATCGGCGATGGAGGGACTTCTGCCTCCGACGCTGGTCCAGAAGCAAGACGGCAAGGCCGAGGTGCGACAAATTTTCAAAGTCAAGGGCACCGCAGTGGCCGGCTGCCACGTCATCGAGGGGAAGATTGTTCGCAACGGCAAGGTTCGGCTGGTGCGCGAAGACCTTGTTGTATGGGACGGCAAAATTGGGAGCCTCAAACGCTTCAAGGATGACGCGCGCGAGGTTCTCGAAGGCTTCGAGTGCGGCATCAGCCTGGACGGCTATAACGACATCCGAGAGAAGGACGTGCTCGAGTGCTACGAGGTCGAGGAGATCAAACAGAGGCTCTGAGACCATGACGACATTTCGACATTGGTGGCCTACCGATGAGAAATGCCGATGGGAAAAGATAAGCAATGAAAGGTCTGGCTCGGATTCCCGCCCAGACGTGGAGATGGCATGTTCGTGGGCGTGCTCCGGTTGACCTTTCACGTGCCGGAGGCGCGCTCGCTGAAGGATAAGCGCCGGGTAGTGCGCAGCTTTCGAGACCGGGTGCGCTCGGGTTTTCATGTGTCGGTCGCCGAGGTCGCTTCGCAGGACGAGCACCAGCGGGCTGTTTTCGGCGTCTGCGTCGTTTCGGGGGACGCGGCGGTATGTGATTCTGTGCTCCAGCAGGTTGCTGATCTCGCCATGACGCTCGGGAATGCCGTGCTAACTCACCGCGCCACAGAGATCGTGACGATCGGCGACGATATGTTCGAAGGCCGCTATGGGGTCTGAGCAGGGGACACGCGTCCGGCGCGTGGCCGACGGCGTGCGCGAGGAACTAGCCTCGCTGATTGCCAACGAAGTGCGCGATCCTGGCGCGCTCGGCGCCATAGTCACGCGGGTGGAAATGACCCGCGATTTGCGCGGTGCGCGCGTGCACGTGCGGCTGCTCGAGGGGGGAGACGTGGAAGCGCGGCGGCGCAACGTCGTGGAGGCGCTGGGGCGGGCGTCGGGAATGCTCAGGCGCGAGCTCACGCGCAGGCTCAGCCTCCGCTTCGCCCCCGAACTGCGCTTCCACTACGACGAAGGTTTGGACAAAATGACTCGCATCGAAGAGCTGCTCGTTGAGATCGACCGGGAGCGCCGCCGGAGCTGAGCGCGCCGGGCGCCGTTGACGGTGAACCTGTCCAGCGCGCAGGCGACCGCCCTTCAGCGCAACCGCGTGACGTACCAGGCGCCGCGCCAGCCGGTCATCTCACGAATCGGCAGCGTGCGCGTGTGCCCGTCTACGACGAACGTCAGCCGCGCCCCGTTGACCGTCCACAGAGCCTTTTTCCACGAATGCCGACGCAGTGGCGTCTGCTCGACGGACCGCCCGAGCTCCAGCGAGGCGAATTGTGCGCTAAGCAGGTTCTTGTGCTTCCGCGACATCGCGTGAACGGCCTTTCGGAAAGGGCCGGTCATCCGCCTCTCCCAGTCCTTGCCCGGGTCGGCGGCGTCGCGCGTGGCGAGCCACCCGTCCCGCGGAAAGACGATGTCGATGGCCAGCTCGGCGTCATCCTTGGCGATGGCCTCAAGAAGGTGGCGCGCGCGGATCGCAAGTTCTTCGCTCGATGTGGCGGGTATGGCGTCGTCCGCTGGGCTCGACGATGCATCCATAGCCGTTCGGGCCGATCGGCCTTCGCGCGCGTCGGCTGCGGCATCCGTAGCGCCGGCGTCGGCATCGCCGGAATACCGGCTCCGGCAGGCCACCAAAAGCGGAACGCACAGGCACAAGACGGCCAGCCTCCGTTCCGAGGCGCGGCTCGTCGTTCTCCCGCGCATCACGCCAGCATCGGCAGCGTGACGAGATCGACGTGCAGCACCTCGTCGAAGGCCTTGATCTCGGCGAGGCACGCCTCCGTCGGTCGCGAGACCAGCCGCGCTTTGGCACATGCGGCGACGCCCCCTTCGAACACCGTGTTCGAGACCTCCTCGACGTTGATGCCGTGGCGCTTCAGGACGGAGAGCACGTGCGCGAACGTCCCTACCTTGTCCATCATCCGCACCACGAGCTGAAAACGCGCCGCTGAAGAAGAGGACACGTTGACGACGTTGGGCACTGTGGCCTCCAGCAGGAAAGAGCGGATGATCCGCACTGTCTCCGAAGCGATTGCGAGCTGGGCTTGATCCGTCGCGGCCGAGATGTGCGGGGTGCCGTAAACGACCCCACCCGAGGGATAGTTCTGGAAGATTTCGGGGGAAGTGAAGACGCGGCCGCCTCCGCGAGGTTCGTCGGGGAACACGTCGAGGCCCACGCGAAATCCACGCTTCTGGGCAGCCTCGAGGAGCGCCGCGCCGTCAATCAGGTCCGCCCGCGCGGTGTTGATCACAATGGTCCGCTCGGGCAATAGATCGAGGATACGGCGGCTGATGATCCCCCGCGTGCGGTCTACCAGCGCGAGGTGAAGCGAGAGAACTTGGCTCCGTGATGCGAGCTCTTCGAGCGACGCCGCGTACCCGATCCCGAGCTCGGCTGCGCGCGTCGGCGTCAAACTCCGCCCCCATCCAACTACGTGCAGCCCGAAGCAGCGAGCACGCGCGGCGACCTCGCGCCCGATCGCGCCGAGCCCGACGATGCCCATAGTCTTCCCATGCAGCCCTTCGGCCTTGCTGTACTCCTTTCGCTCCCACTTGCCGGCCCGGAGCGACGCCACTGCATCAGGCACGCGCCGGTCGAGTGCAATCAAAAGGCCGAAGACGATCTCCGCGACCGCGCTTGCATTCCTTCCCGGGCAGTTCGCGACGTAGATGCCCCGCTTACTCGCGGCGCGCACGTCGATCGTGTCGAAGCTCGCTCCCGCTCGGACGATCAGGTTCAGCCTCTTGGCGTTCTCGATGGCGCTGGCCGTAACCTCGGTCGAACGCACGACGAGGATTCCGACCCCCTGGAGGCTGCTGTCGAGGCTCTCCTTGGTGAGCTCGGGCTCGTAGACCACCTCGAGGGGTAGCGTTCGCAGCTCTTCAATGGCGCGGGGGTGGAGCTTGTCGGCAATCAACAGGCGCATTTTGCTGGTCGTCGATGCTAGCCGAATTTGGCCCATTATGGCCGATCGGATGAACGCGTCCGCCGATCAGCACTGCCGGAGGGCAGCAGTCGTCGAGGAGGGGGGCGAGTGATGCTTGCGCGTGGCGCGAGAATTTGGCCTCCCAGCGCGACCGGTCCTTGCCTCGGACGATGCTCGCTTTGACCGTCGCGTAGAGCGCCTCGTCGTCCCCGACGCGCGTGGATGCCGGAAGCCAGGCCTCCTCCGTGCCGTCGCTTAGGACGAGGACGACGCGGTCGGGCTGGACGCGCAGCGCGCGAACGAAGTAAGGCGCGTCTTCAACAGTGAAGTAAGTCCAATCGTAGCCGTTCGATAGGATGTACCTCCCGTCATCCGGGTGACGCGCGATCCAAGTGTGCAGCGCCGCCGTCACGCCGGGGTGCTCGACGAGCTTGCCGTCGTGCCAGAAGCGCCCATCACGGTCGAGCCGCAGGCTGCTCTCGCGCGCGCGTCCCTCCGGAGCAGGACGGCGGAAAAAGTCGGGTTGATCACCGGGCTTCATGGAATGCTCTCGTTCGTCGATGCCCCGCAGCCATCTGTATGCATCGACCGCGGGTCGCGCCAGCCACCGCGCCTTGACGGTGCCAGGGGCGGCGCCTAGACACCACCTGTTCAAATAAATTTGAAAGTTGTTTGGAGGTTACGGCGCGATGGCGTGGGACGGCATGGGCGCGTTCGTTCGCGCGCTCGATGAGCGCGGTGAACTCGTCCGTATCCGGCGCCGAATGGATCCGCGCCTCGAGGTCTCCGCCATCGCTGACCGCGTGATGAAGGCGGGCGGTCCCGCGCTCTTGTTCGAGGACGTCGCCGGGTCCCCGTTCCCTTTGATCATCAACGCCTTCGGCTCACGCCGCCGGATCTCGCTCGCGCTCGGTGTCGAGGACCTCAACGAGCACGCGCGGACCATCGAAGAGCTCGTACGCACCCGCGCTCCTTCGGGCGCACGCGAGCTCACGGAGCTCGCCCTCAAGTTACCAGAGCTGGCACATCTTCCGCCCCGCTCCGCCTCGGTTGGCGCCTGCCAGGACGTCGTCTGCATGGGTGACGACGTGAACCTCGACGAACTCCCCATCTTGACCTCCTGGCCGGAAGACGGCGGACCGTTCATCACGCTCCCGCAGGTCATTACGCGCGATCCCGACGATGGGGCGCGCAACGTCGGGTGCTACCGGATGCAGAAGCTCGACCGTCGCAGCACCGCGATGCATTGGCAGGTGCACAAGACCGGCGCGCGTCATTTTCGTCGCGCGCGAGAGCTCGGGCTGACGCGCCTGGAGGTCGCCGTGGCGCTCGGAGGCGATCCCGCCATGACCTACGCTGCGACAGCGCCCCTGCCCGACGGCATCGACGAGTGGATGTTCGCCGGTCTGCTCCGGAGACGCGCGGTGAGCACCGTAAAGTGCAAGACCATCGGGCTCGAAGTGCCGGCCGACGCCGACTTCGTCATCGAGGGCTTCGTTGATCCGCGCGAGGAGCTGGCCTTCGAGGGGCCTTTCGGCGATCACACCGGGTACTACACGCCAGTGGATCGCTTCCCTAGGTTGCATGTGACGGCGGTGACGCACCGTTCGGACGCGGTGTACCCGGCCACGCTCGTCGGTCCGCCTCCCATGGAAGACGCTTGGCTCGGCAAGGCGACCGAGCGCCTCTTCCTACCGTTGCTCCGGATGCTGTTCCCGGAGATCGTCGACATGAACCTCCCGGTCGAGGGCGCCTTTCATAACCTGGTGCTCGTCTCGATCAAGAAGCAATACCCCTTCCATGCCGCGCGGCTGGCGCACGGTCTATGGGGCTCCGGACAGATGTCATTCTCGAAGGTCATCTGCGTCGTTGACGCGGACGTCGACGTACAGGACGTAAGACAGGTCGCGTGGCGGCTGCTCGCGAATCTGGACCCCAAGCGTGACTTCGCCCTTGTCGACGGACCAATCGATCAGCTCGATCACGGCGCCAACCAGCCGTTGTGGGGCAGCAAGGTATGCGTCGACGGGACGCGCAAATGGCGCGAGGAGGGGTACAGCCGTGAGTGGCCAGAGCCTTGCCGCATGAGCGCGGCAGTCAGCGCGCGCATCGACGCCATGTGGCCGGAGCTCGGACTCGGCGCCGACCCGAATGGCGCCGACACGTCAGCTCGGCACGCGGCATACGCACGAGGGCGTCGGGCGAGAGGCGCGAGCGAAGTCAACGGCTCGACGAGCGAGAGGGTCATCGAGCGCGTCCTGGGCGCAGCGCGTGTGCTGTTCGGCAAGGCGACCGAATGACGAGCGAGCCCATCGCGGAGCTGCGCGCCCGTCGTGGCGAGGAGGTCGCTCACGCGGACGGCGCGCGGGGAATGTTCGACCGGATCGCTCCTACGTACGACATGCTCAACCGCCTTCTGTCGGCGGGCGTCGATCGCCGCTGGCGTGGAAAGGCCGTCGCCGAGCTCGCGCGTGCCCCGTCGGGACCACTGCTCGACCTATGCGCAGGGACAATGGATCTGACGCGGCTTCTCGCTTGCGCGAGACCGAACCAAGCCATCGTGGCGGTCGACTTCTCGCGCGCGATGCTCGAAGCGGGTCGCCACAAAGCGCCACATGCCGAGGTCGTCGTCGCGGACGCGGCCGCCCTTCCCTTCGGGGACGCGACGTTTGCCGGCGTGATCTGCGGGTTTGGCATCCGCAACCTTGCCGACCCTTCGCGCGGCGTGCGAGAGGTGCGTCGCGTCCTCCGGCCGGGCGGAGTCTTCGTCACGCTCGAGCTCTTTCGGGCGACCCGTCTCGCAACCCGCACCTTCCACGGCGCGTACGCACGGATGGTGCTGCCTACGGTCGGGGGTTGGCTTTCCGGCGACAGGGGCGCCTACGATTACCTTGCGCGCAGCATGGCAGGCTTTCTCAGCCGCGGCGAGTACGAGCGGCTGCTCGCAGACGCCGGCTTTTCTCGTGTCAACGCGGTGGACCTGACGCTGGGCGTTGCGTCCATCGTTCGCGCGGAAGTCGAGTAATGAAACGCAAGATCGTCGTTGGGATCACCGGGGCGAGCGGCGCTCCTTACGCGCGTCGGCTCGTGCAGCTGCTCGCGCCGCGAACCGACGTGGAGATCGGCGTCTGCATTTCGCAGACGGCCCCAGAGGTGTGGTCTCTGGAGTGCGGCGGCGATCTGCGCGAGGGACTCGGGGTCCCCGTGTGGGGCGTGCGCGACTACAACGCGCCCTTCGCGAGCGGCAGCGCCGGGTGGCACGCTATGGCCGTCGTGCCGTGCTCGATGGGCACGGCGGCACGCATCGCGCACGGTATCTCGGACACCCTGCTGACGCGCGCTGCCGACGTGATGCTGAAAGAGCGCCGCACGCTGATCGTCGTTCCGCGCGAAACGCCGCTCGGTCTCGTGCACCTCGAGAATCTGACGCAGCTCGCGCGCGTTGGGGCCCTCGTCCTCCCGGCGATGCCTTCGTTTTACGGCAAGCCCAAGAGCCTGGATGATGCGCTCGACACGGTCGTAGGCCGAATTCTCGACCACCTCGGCCTCGATCACGCGCTCCTCCGCCGCTGGAGGACCTCTTGAGCGTCCTCGTTGACCGCGCGCTGCACGACGCAGGTATCGCCGAGCTACTCGAGGCGCGGCGCGCGGGTCCCGTCCCCGCCTCTCGCATAGAGAGCTTGCGGGGCGCCGATCTGCTCGCGATCGGGGCGCTCGCGGACCGCGTGCGTACCCTGGAGGTCGGCGACGAGGTGCCGATCTACATGGCGC
>JALYHV010000438.1 GCA_030776205.1 Myxococcota bacterium
GGATTGCGGCGAGCTCGGCGTGGAAGACGCGTGGAGACAGCCGAAGGTTCACAAAGCCCGGGCCGGCGACCTCCGCGCTCGCGATGGCATCGCTGCCAGAAAGAGCAACGGCGAGCGCTTCGGCGAGCACGCGAGGCGGCTTCCGTGCGCGCTTCGCCACGGCCATGGCGACGTTAGTGGTCAGGTGGCCGTGCTCCGGGCGCTTCGGGCGCTCGACGACCCACGCGGCCCCTTCGAGGGCAGCGATGCCCGCCTCACCCATGGCCCCCGAGCGAGCGAGCGATTTCAGCGCTGTGATCAACGTAGAGCGGACATGGCCGCCGAGGCTCATCGGTGTTCTCCTTCAGGCTCCGCTCCGTTTAGCCCAATACGCGCTGAGAGCGAAACGCCGGGCTGGGCGAGCCTCTCGAGGTGCGTCGCTTTCCAACGGGTCTCCTCGAGCTCTCGTTCGGGGATGCTGTCTGCGACGATGCCACCGCCCGTGAAGTAGACGGCGCTTCGCTCCGCGTTGCCAGGTGCCCTCGGGCCTCGTCGCTCGCCCAGCTCCAATGTACGAATCGCCATCGCTAGCGAAAGGTCTCCGTCGCCGGTGACGAAACCGAACGCACCTGTGTATGCGCTGCGCCGCCATGGCTCGAGGCACGCGATGGCCTCCATCGCACGAACCTTGGGCGCGCCGGTCACACTGCCGCAAGGCAATACGGCGCGCACGATATCTTCCAGACTGCTGCCCGGGCTGCGCAGCGCCACAACCTCGGCCATGCGACTCCACACGGTGCGCCCCGGGATCACGCGCGGCTCTCCAAGGACGCGAACCGTGCCCGGGCGGGCAACACGGCCAAGGTCGTTGCGATGCACGTCGATGGCCATCACGAGCTCGGCGCGCTCCTTCGGATCCGCAGCGAGGGCGGCGGCGAGCCGCGCGTCATCGTCGGCGTCGAGACCTCGTGGCCTCGTCCCCTTGACGGGGCAGCTGCGGAGCACCTCGCCCCTTACGGAGAGCGCCAGCTCCGGGCTCGCTCCGCAGATCGTCGTCTCGGCAAGGTCCTGGTAGAACCCCCACGTCGCCGGTGCTGTTTGCAGGAGCGCTGCGAAGAGCCCCAGCGCGTCTCCACGGACCACCGCTCGCAGGCGTCGTGCAAGGTTCACTTCGTAGAGATCGCCCGCGGCGATGAGGCGCAGCGCCTCTTGAATGCGCGTGCGATGCGCCTGGTCAGGTTCGTCCGAGGAGAGGTCGTAGAGCGAAAAAGCCCCGAGCACGGTGCGCCCTGCACCCTCGGATATGGCGTGCGCGAGCTCGGCGGCGTTCGCAGCGTCGTCGGCTTCGACTGCGACATCGCCAGTGAGGTGGTCTATCCGCACGATCGCGGCGTAGCGGCGCCATGTCGGCACGGAGAGCGCTGCGGGCAAACGCTCATCGGGGCACCGTGTCCAGCGAGGACGCTCCGCTGCGCGAAGCGCCTCGTAAGGAATAACGCCGATCCAGCGGGGCGCGGCAGAGGCGCCATTCCAACCCGTCATGGCACGCACCTCGCGTGCCGCCCGGCGAGAAAATCTGGCTTCTTCGGGTACCAAAGCGTCGGAGGTTTCGACCGGATCGCATGCGACGAAGCTGAAGCGTTCGTCCCCTGGTCGCGGCGACCCCTGCGCGCAGCTAGCCAGAACCGCGAGCCCGCTACGGCCGTGGAGCCGGGCCGCGATTGCGAGGGCATCTGGCGGCGCTCGGACGGCTATGATGAACGGTGGCTGTCCGCATTGCGTTCGGGCAGGCATCGCTACGAGCCGCCAAAGTACAGGGTGCAAAAGGCAGCCGCCGCGTCGGGCAAGAAGCCCATATCCCGCATAACGGCGCCCGGAACGCCGGCCGAATCCATGGCGAGACCTTTGCGGGCGCGAAGCGCTTGCTCGGCCACGGGCGCGAGGGCCAGGCTATGGCCGTGCCCGACGGACCGCCCCTCGAGAATGGCTCCTCGATCGACGTGGCGCTTGAGCGAAGATGCGTGCGACCGAAGCTGCGCCATCAGGTCACCCAAGGTACCTGGTGCCGCCGACGCAAGCTCAGTGACCAGGACCTCTTTCGGCTCGGCGCCAACGGCGCAGGCTAGCCGCGCGTTTTCGAGGAGAGGCACGTGTCGGGGGGATCTTTTGCCGCCCAGAGAACGATGAGATCCTCCCCCGCAGACATCATGCTGAGTGTAAGACACGTTCTCACCGGCCGTAAAGCCACGTCGCGCGCCGCCAGTCACCGCGATCGCGCAAAGTGACGAATCGTCGCGGCGCGTGACTCGCTCGTCAGCGATTCCGTGGCACGCAAAGTCCACGAGGAGTGCGATGGGCCGCGGTGGCGCATGGGGCTCGTGGACTTGGAGATTACGTGAGGGTGCGTCACCGTCGAAATCGTATGCGACAGCGAGGTCTTTCACTGGGAACCCCTGGATATCGCCGTCTCTGCGACGCACCGCCGCGCCGCCGGAGCGGCCAAGACGCTGACTAAAAATGCCCGGTCGGCTCTGAACGGCAAGGCAGTCGGTTTCGCTAAAATCGCCGCGGACGTGTTCGCACAGCGAATGGCGATGTAAAAGCGAGGGCGTGCGCCCGTCCTGGTCGTTGCTTGCGCTCCCCGCCTTTGCTTGCTCCTCCGAGTCGAACGGCACGCTTCGGATCGTGACCGGCGCCGAGACCGACACGTTTTCGCGCGCCCCTGCACCTGTGATGTTGCGCGTCGACAGCGTCGATTCTTCCGGAAAAACGAGCTCGATTGCCACGGTGACTCTTCCGACCAGCAACATCGATCTCGGCAAGCTCGGTCAGAACACGGTTGCGTCATTGCAGGTGACGGGGCTAGGGGCGAATGGCGAGCGACTCGTCTTCGGGGAGTCACTTCCGGTCACCTTCGGTGCGCTAGATGGACTTAGCGTTCCGCTCTTCGTCCAGCGAACGGGCGAGCTGGCGCGGATGCCGGGGCCCCTGTCCGATCAGCGAGAGGACCCCACCTTGGCGATCCTCGGCGGACGGTATCTCTTCGTGGGCGCCGGCCGCGATCCATCGGTCGCCCTGACCACTCAGCTTTACGATTTCGCCTCGGACGCGCCGGTCATCTCGCCGCCCGTCATAGCGCGTGCGCCCCGATCCATTGCGGTCGTCGGAACCGCGGCGTGGCTCATCGACGAAGGCGGCGCCACCCGGTTGGATTTCGAAAGCGGTACCCAGGCGGACGTCACCGCGCCGAGCGGTGCGACGTTCGGCGATGTCGCAGGGGGGGCGACCGTGTTCGCTGCCGATGGCTCGCAGTACGTCGTCGGCGCGACGCGCACCGCGGGGATGCCCACAGCGGCCGTGCTCGCGATCGATTCATCGGGCAGCCACCCGTCGTGGCTGGCGCTTACAGCGCCGCGGCTGGGCGCCGCGGCAGCCTGGGTCGAAGGGCGTGGGCTGGTGGTAGTAGGAGGAAGCGCTTCCGCGCCGGGCGTCGAAGTCGTCGGGGTCGGCGCGGCGAGCGGCACGGGGCTCGCCTATCCCCCCGACGCCACGATCGGCGCAGGCGCGGCGGTGCTCGATTCGCAGCACGTCGTCGTGGCCGGTGGCCTGCGCGCGGACGGACACGACGCGGGCGCGCGGTCGATCGACCTTGCGTGCGCGATGCAGTGCGCGCCATCGCCGTGGTTGGCTCTGCCGGCCGCGCTCGTGTCCACCCAGGCATTCTCCAAGACAGGAGGAGCGGTGGTGCTCGTGGTCGGCGACGATGTCTCCGGAGCGACGCACGTCTACGAGGTGACGAAGACGTCGGCCACCGAGCTGCCGACGAAGGCGGTACACACGAGGGCACGCGCGACGATCGCGCCCGTGGGGAGCGTCGTTCTATTCGGTGGTGCACCTGAGATCGAGTCGTACATGCCGTGAACGTCTCGCCTTTTTTCAAATCGTGAGGATGGTCTCGGGAGTGACTATGGTGTCGGCCAGCGGTGCGGTCACGTGCGCGCCCGGCCATATGACGCACCCGACGAGCGCACCGCTGCCCGCCACGGCCGCGCCCGCCCCGACGATCGATCGCTCAATCCTTATGCCCGGCGCGATGTCAGCGTCGGCGCCAAACCAGCCCGAAACCCCACGCGCTTGCAGCCACGCGAGATTGGCGCGCAAATAGCTCGCAGGCGTACCGAGATCGTGCCAGACGCAATGGCAGGAGAACGCACGAAGGTCTTCTCCGTCGCGGAGCGCGGGGACGCATACGTCGCCTATCAGGCAGCCGCGCGACGGAAGCAGGGCTCGAAGCGCGGCGCTCAGGACGTAGATGCCGAGGAAGTCTCCACCAGACACCTCGTCTGCGACGCGCGTACTTCGGAGCCGGACGATCCTCCCGCGTCGATCCGTCCCGACCCGCCCCTCCCCCGCTGGTCGTGGCTGCACGACCAGCGTTGCGTGCGCTGTCGTCTTCGCGTGCGCTGCCGCGACCGCATCAACATCGATCTCAGCGATGATGTCGGCATTCCAGACGAGCGCGTCGCCAGGGCCGAGTAGCGCCGAGGCGCGCGCCACGCCACCGGCGGTTCCGAGGATTTCCGCTTCTTCCGAGAGGAGGATGCCATGGCTCGGCGCGAAAGCGCGCAGTTCTTCAGCGCGGTGATGGGCGTTGACTACGATGGTCGAGACTTGCGCGATGCGCAGCCGATCGACGAGGTGTTCCAGGGCGGGCCGGTCGCCCACGGGGACCAGCGATTTCGTCCGCAGATCCGTGAGGGGACGCAATCGCGAACCGAAGCCGGCCGCGAGCACCATGGCGGGTATCATTGCTGGGCAGCGCACTGTGGCGCAAAGAGCGGCGCATCGGGTGGGGCAAAGTTGGTCGCCACGCGCTCTCCATAGTAAGGAGCCACGAAGTGACCGCTAAGGTTATCATCGTCGTCGCTCTCGGAACGCTTCCGTTCCTCGCCGCGTGCGGAACCAGCGCCACTGACGTGGACGGGTGCCGACAAATTGAAGCGGCTCGGTGTCAGCGGGCGCCCGCCTGCAACGTGCCCGTCGAGCCGCCCCACCGCACGAGCGGCAGCGAGGTAGACGCCTGTATTCGTTTTTACGCGGACGCGTGCCTGCATGGCCTCGTTACCTCCAACAGCCCGAGCCCGGCGGACCTCTCGGCGTGCGTCACGGCGATTCGGGAGGGCAGTTGCCCCTCCGCGGTTCTGACTCCAGAGCGACTGCCCGCATGCTGGTGGCTCTCGCCTTCGCCGCCCGCAACAATGAGCGCCGACGCTTCAACGGAGTGAACGTTCAGAGTCTGCGTTCGGCGGCGGGTCTGTGCCCGGATCGTTCTCTTGTTCGACCGCCTGAACGGGGATGCGCACGCGCTCAGTGTGCACGCGCTGATCGAGCTCGACGCACCAGAATGACGGCGCGTCACCGCTCTTGCATCCTAACGTGAGCGATGGAGCGGCTAGCAGCTCGAAATCGTGACCGGCCGGATGCCGCCTCTCGCTGATGTGCCGGTGACCATGCATGACGAGCGTCGCCCCCACGTCCGAAAGCGTTTCGGCGAACGTGCGTGCGTCGTCCAACCGCATTCCAATCTCGGTGGGCGCTCGTTGACCGACGCCATGCGGTAGTGGCACCACGTGGTGATGGAACAGGACGATGCGGTGCCGAGCGCTCTTCCATTCAGGCTCCGCGGCGACGGCTCGGAGCCACGCCAGCTGCGCGGGACCCACCGCCCCGTTTTGTCGAAAGAACGCCCGCTGCTTTCGCGCGCATGAGTCCAGCCCCACGATGACGGCGCTCGCCTCGACGATCACTTTTCTCCAGGCGCCGCACGGGTCTAGCTCGAGCCCTGCCGCAGCGGCGAAGTGGTGCCATCCTTGGCGCTTGCTCTCGTGAGTCGGTCGGGGACGCGCGCTGCTCGCGATCGGGAAAAGATAAAGGTCATGATTGCCCGGAATCGCAAAGAGCCGCCCGGCATCACGCCACTTCGCGAAGGCGACGCTCACCAAGTCCCAACCCTCGCCGTCATCGGTACAGTCTCCGGTCACCACGACCGCATCGACCTCTCGCTCCGCCACCGCTCGCGCGGCCCTCAGCAGCCTTAGGTTGGCGTTGTGGGGTGTTACCTCGAGCATGGAGGCAAGCGCCCCCTCACCTGGCGGTGCCGCAGCGAGCGTGTGCGACCGCCGCGCCTCGAGCCGACACGCCTTCGCCGCGGCCCGTTCCACCGGGTCGAGCATCCCGCCGGACTCGCTCACCGTGGGAATGGGATGCGCGTACCCGTCAGGGTCGACGAGCACGACCGTGGACTTCTTTTTTTGGCGCTCGCGCAGGACGCGCCACCCACACTCTTCCCAGCACGTCGCGAACCGGACCACGCTCGTATCCGCGACGCGCGCGCTGCGTTTGATGAGCCGGGCGCGGTCATGAAGCGTATCGCCGAAGGTCGAGACGTGCAGGTCCGACACGTGAGCGATCGTGAAAGCCATGACCGATAGATTTAGATGCGGCGTCCCGTTGGTGATCCTGCCACGATCCGAGGGCCCGATCGCAGTGATGGACCCTACATTCCGCCGACGATCTTGTATCGGTCGCCCTCGGGGACGAGATCGAGCCGATTATCCGCAACTTGATGGTGCCACTCGTCGCTCTTCGCGCCGGGAATTTTCCACGCGCCCGCATAGGTGTATTCGACAAACACGTGGCGCGTGTCTGTGAAGGTGACGCGACGATAACGGATTTCGTAACGGATTCCGGCGGTCTTCAGGAAGTCGCTCGTCAGGAACGCGCGGACCGATTCGAAGTCCGCGCCGTCCGCGTTCCTCGTGCTTCCTCCATTGTCGAAGTAGCCAGGGCTCATCATCTTGAGCAACTGCGCGACGTTCTTGTCCTCCATCGCGTGCCGATATTCCTCGCAGAACGCGATGACATGGCGGTTGTCGCCTGTGTCCTCGACGTCGGTGTTCGGAATGAATGTCTTGGAGCACGCGGCCAGCCCAAGCGCCGAAGAGGCGAGAACTGAACGAAGCCAGTGACGGTGGCATCGAGCGAAGGCGGACCATCGCGAAGGCAGGAGGTGCAGCATGGAAGCTCGTAGGGGCGTGGCGTGCAGGCTTGGGAGGCCGGCAGGGTCGTTGCGCCCGGACCCGGGGTCAAGGCAAACAGCGGGCCGCATGCGACTTGCGCTTGGAAAGGGCGTTCCTGTGCATCGCGCCTGTCAGCTTGTCACCGGTCGAGTGCGGCGGCCGCGGCCACCTGCCGAAGTGTCAAACCGGCTCGAACGACACGCGACCCAGCGCGTCGGGAGGGGAGGCGCTGCTGACGGACGACGGAGCGTCGGGCGAGACCAACGGCAGTAGCGCGAGGTGTCCAGGCGCGGAAGGACCGCATGAAAAGCCGCAGCGCCGGAGCGTGATCG
>JALYHV010000439.1 GCA_030776205.1 Myxococcota bacterium
AATCTCGCCCTCGGCGTCGACGACATCGTTGTTCTCCACGCGAGCCGTTGCCACGCGGCGAGCGCGGGACGCGACCGGGGCAACGCGCACGTGCACGTCGGCCGGGGCCTCTGGCGCGTCGAGCGCCCGAAAGCGAACCACTCCCTCGTCGCTCACGTCGAGGACGACACGGTCGGGCTCGCGCTTCGCCAAATCGGTCAATATCGCATCCGCTACGGCGGTCGATATCCCCAGCGCCCGCGCCGCCTCGCCGGCGGTCACCGGACCCCGGTGCGCAGCCAGCTCGAACAGCGCCTGGTCATGCGTCGTTCGCGCCGTCGTCACACCGGTCCGGGTGAGCAGTCGTCCGCTCTGCAGGAGCGCCGCACCGGCGACCAGCGCTACGAGCGCCACCGGAAGCGCGAACGCGAGCGCCGCGGTCACGGTCGCCAGCGCGAGGACGAGCACTCCCAACCCAAGGGCGACGGCCATGCCCACGAGGAGCACGAGCCATCCGGCGAGTCGCGCCACGGTTCCGCCTACTTTGGACGGCTTGCCGGCCAGGTTGACCGAGGGTCCGGAGAGCGGCAGGCGCGGTCGACCGCAGGCTGTGCAGCACGGGAGGAGACCCCGGTAAACGATCGGCGCGTCCCGTCCGCAAAAAGGGCACATGCTCGGGAGAGGATGCGGACTTGACCGCGGCCGTCAAGGCGACTCGTCCGTCTGGCACGCCGCGTCCCGGCCGATTAGACTTGCGCACCGGTTTGCACTGTCTTGCGCGACGCCGCGCTGCCGGTGCGCCACAGGGAGCCGCGAGATGGTCGACAAGGTGAAGAAAATCTGGCTCGACGGCGAGTTCATCGACTGGGACGACGCCAAGGTCCACATCCTCACGCATTCGCTGCACTACGGCGTCGCGGCGTTCGAAGGAATTCGTGCTTACAAGCGCGCAGACGGGGACACGTACATTTTTCGGGTGCGAGAGCACATCAACCGGCTTTTCGACTCGTGCAAGATGGCGCTGCTCAAGCCGGAGCCCACGCGCGAACAACTCGTGAGCGTCTGTCTGGACACCTTGCGCGTGAACGGGATGCCCGATGGGTACGTGCGCCCTCTCGTGTATGTGGGCGAAGGAGCCATGGGGATCTTCGCGCCGAACAACCCGATTCACACAACGGTCATCGCCTGGCCGTGGGGCGCGTACCTGGGTGACGAGGCCCTGAAAAACGGCATCCGTACCAAGATCAGCTCATTCGCGCGCCTGCACGTCAACGTGAGCTTGGCCAAGGCCAAGCTGACCGGCCAGTACATCAACAGCGTGCTGGCCAAGCGCGAGGCGAAGCTGGCCGGCTACGACGAGGCGATCCTCCTCGACGTGAACGGGTACGTGAGCGAGGGCTCGGGGGAGAACATCTTCATAGTGCGCAAGGGGATCATCTACACGCCCGACCTGTCGTGCTCGATCCTCGATGGCATCACGCGCGACACGGTCATGACACTCGCCCGGGAGCTCGGGCTGCCGCTCGTCGAGGGCCGGATCACGCGCGACCAGCTCTGGCTCGCCGACGAAGTGTTCTTGACGGGCACGGCCGCGGAGGTCACGCCCGTGCGCGAAGTCGACAATCGCCTGATCGGCGAGGGGACGGCGGGGCCGATCACGACGCGTATACAGCAGCGATTCTTCGAGATCGTGCGTGGCAACGACACGACGCACCCCGAGTGGTTGACGCGAGTCTGAGACGGCCGCACTCGTGCTCGTCGCGAGCGTGACGCGAGTGCGCACGGCAGCGGCAATTTGGGCCGCGACGTCGCTGTGCGTCGGCATGGTCGTAGGGTGCGCCCCAGCTCGACCGCAGCCGGCGCGCGCTGCCACGTCGCGCCCCACCACGACGGAGGTCGGCGCTCAGTCCGAGCCACTTGCGCGATACCATTCCAAGCGTCTGGGAGTCTCGCTTCCCCTTCCTGAGGGGAAGGAGTGGCGGATCGACGACCATTCCAGTCCGGAGCTCGTCGCTACCCACCCGCAGACGCACTCACGTCTGGTCGTCGCCGTCATCCGTACCGACGCGGTCGTCGGACGCACCGAGTGCGAGCGATTGGCGCGGGCGCACAAGCTCGTGCCGGTCGGTGACCTCCGAACGCTGGAGGATGCCGTTACGACGACGCAGGAGAGCTTCGATACGCGCATTTGGGTGGCGATTCAGCCGGGGATCGGCGCGGACGAGTCCGTCGTGGGACACGTGATGGCGTTCGGCGGCTTCTTGCGGAAGTGCTACGTGTTCGGCTATTCGACGGTGGTGAACGGCGCTGCGGAGGAGCCCATTCTGTCCTCGCGCCTCGCGCTCGCGCGCACACGCATTTTAGGTGGCTTTCAGCTCGCTCTGCCGACGGGAGGAGCTGGGTCAGTGCCGCGAACGGCCCCTCGGGGCCCGGAGTCGACGCAGGCTCACTGACGTGTCCAGCCTGACCATCTGCGCGATTGCGCTCGGCTTCGGCTTCTTTGGCTCGATGCCGCTCGCCGGGCCAATCGCCATCATGGTGCTTTCACGTGCCGCCGCAGGCAAGCTCGCCGAGGCGATACGCATCGCCCTTGGCGCCGCCGTCGCCGAAGGCATTTACGCGGGGCTGGCCTTCTGGGGGTTCACGACCTTTCTTGCGCGTCACGAGATCGTCGTGCCGATCTCGCACGGCGTCACCGCGGTCGTCCTCGTCGCGCTGGGTGCTCGCTTCGTGTTCTGGAAGCTGACCAAGAAAGAGGATCACCGGGCCTCGAGCGCCGGCAGCGCGCTCCTTGGCTTCACCGTTTCGGCCCTCAATCCGACGTTGTTCGTGACGTGGAGCGCCGCGGTGGCGTTCGTCTATTCCAAGGGATTGCGAGAGACCTCCGCCGTCCTGGCCATTCCGTTCGCCCTCTGCGCGGCCACTGGTGTGGCGTCGTGGTTCCTTGCGCTCGGCTGGGTGCTCAAGAAATACGAGGGCAAGCTTCCGCATAGGGTGTTGACCGGCGTCGTGCGGACCCTCGGGTTGGTGCTGGTCGGGTTGGGCGTGTGGTCCGGCGTGCAGCTCGCCAAGTGGTGCGCGGGCGATCGCAAGAGCCCCGTGCACGCAGACGCCTCGTCGCTCTCGTACCGTCGGCAATAGCGCGGCGCGAGGCTCGCCGTTCTAGACTTCCCCGATGCAGCAGCGTCGCGCGTCGGTTTCGCTCGTCGTCGATCGCGCCCACTACGACCACGTGACGCTCGCGATCGGCAAGGCGCGCACGTCGGTGTGGATAGCCACGGCCAACGTGAAGCAACTCCTCACGGAGGCGCCCATCGGCACCCGCGACCGCGCCCGCGGACGCTACGTGCCCATTCTGGACACGGTGCAATCGCTCTGCGACCGGGGGGTGCACGTACGCCTCCTCCACGCCACGATCCCGTCCCTACCCTTCCGTCAGGAGCTCTCCGCCCGCGCCGAACGCGTACGCCCGCCGTACTTTCAGATGCGTACGTGCCCGCGCGTCCACTTGAAAATGGTGGCCATCGACGGGGCGCTGCTTTATCTCGGCAGCGCGAACTTTACCGGAGCAGGGTTGGGCGCCAAGGGCGATGGGCGGCGCAACTTCGAGCTCGGAGTGCTGACTGACGACGAATGGATGCTCGACCAGGCGCAGGCGCGGTACGAAGCGCTGTGGCGTGGGGCGGAGTGCGGGGCGTGCCGGCTGCGACGCGAGTGCCCGGCGCCCCTCGACGTCCTCCCAAAAACGCCGCGAGCGTTCTCCAAGGGAGGCGGTACGTCGCCCGCGTCGGTCGCCAGCGCGCGAAACGGCCGGACCGATTAGGCCGCCAATGATCGACCCCTACCCGACGAGCCACCCGCGTGGACCGCCGGACTCGACGCCTACCTCGACGAGCTACGCGCGTAGGCCAGCGTGATCGGCGTCGATCTCGACGACTTAGGCACGTAGGCCAGCGTGATCGGCGTCTATCTCGACGAGCTACCCGTCTGGCTCGGTGCGATCGACGCGCATCTCAAAGACAAGCGCGCCTGGCTCGGTTCGCCCGACGTCTTCTCTGTTCAGCGCGGGCTCGAGCCCTTCTTGGCGAGCAAGTCACCAAAAGTGAAGCGAGCCTCCGCCTTGAGCTGCTGCCGGTACTGCTGGTAGGCATTGCGCTCCTGGTCTTCGCTGAGCGCCTTGATCGAGAGCTTCACCTCGCCACGACGAGGATCCATCTCGATCACCTTGGCCTCCAAGTCTTGACCGACATGAAATGCCTTGCGCAGCTCGGTGCCGCGCGGCGTGCCCGTTCCAGCGGCCGTGACGTACCCGCGGGCGTTGCGTCCAGTGACGCCCAGGATGCGCACGACCAACCCGCCGCTCTCGATGGTCACGATCTTGGCCTTCACCGGCTTGTGCGGCGCTACCTTCTGGGGCGGTTCGTTCGCGGCGTCCCCTTGTGGCGCGGGGTGGAGCGCAATCTTGTGCTGCGACGTGTCGAGGTGAGCGACGATGACGTCGAGCGCGTCGCCGACCTTGACGACCTCCTCGGGCAGCTCGATGCGCTTCGTCGTGAGATCCTGGGTGTGGATCAGCCCGTCGACCCCTGGCTCGAGCTCGATGAACGCGCCGAAGGGCTGCAACCGGGCGACCGTCCCCGAGTGGCGCGTCCCTTGCGCGTACTTCAGCGCGACCTGCTGCCACGGGTCAGCGATCGTCGCCTTTCGCGAGAGCCATACCTTGCCCTTGTCGTCGATCTTGAGGACCTTGACGCGCGTCGCCTCGCCCACCTTGAAGACGTCGCTCGGCCCGTCTGCGCGGTTGTGGCTCATTTCCTGGAGCGGCACCAGCCCCTCGATGCCGCCCACGTCGACGAACGCCCCGAATGGGACGACGCTGCGGACGAGGCCATCGAGCTCCTCGCCGACCTTCAGCTTGCTGAGCGCGTCCGCCCGCGCCTTTCGTGCCTCCTCCTCGACCATGGACCTGCGGGACAGGACGAGGTCGCGCCCGCGCTTGGCGTACTGCGTGACGAGGAAGGGCAGCCGTTGGCCGATGAGATACGAAAGGTCCGCGCCGAGCCGAAGATCGACGTGAGACCCGGGCGCGAACGCACGGAGTCCGTCCACGTCGACCTCGATGCCGCCCTTGATTACGCCGGTGACCAGCCCTTCGACGACCGATTTTTCGTTGAATGCTTTTTCGATCACCGGGCGGGCGCGGTCCTGGCGGTTCGGATGATGCGTCAGCACCACGAGCCCCCCTCGCGAGCCGTCGCTGTGCACGACAGCGATGAAATCGGCGCCCACTTCTAGAATCACACGCGGAACGCTCGGCTCCTTCGTCGGTGCTGGGGGGGCGTCCTCCGTCGGCGCGGCCGAGGCTTCCGCGACGGCCAGAGGCTCGGCGTCCGGCGCAGGCGCGTCGACGCTCGGGACCGTCGCCTCGGCGGTCGGCTGTCCCTCCACCCCGCTCGCCTCCGCAGGAGACGCAGGAGACGCAAGAGACGATGGGTTGGCTGCCGCGACGTCCGCCGGCGCAGGAGCCGCCGCGCTCCGCGCCTCGTCGTCATCGAGGAGAAGCATTTCACGTCGATCGAAGATCGCGCGCGCCTTGCCGGGAATGTCGATGAGGATCGCTTCCTCGGTGATTTCGAGGATTTTTCCGAACACGATGTCACCGGCGTTCACCGGCGCACGCTCTCGCGGCGGACCGTGTCTCTTTTCCTTCCGCTTCGGATCCCTTTTCTCGAGCTTTTCCGCTGTTGCCGGCCCCGCAACGGGATCGGCGGCCGGTTCGTGGCCCTGTTCGCTCGACTCGGCCGAGGAAGCCTCGCCGGCTGCCTGCCCGGCTGGCTTCTTCTTGCGCCGTCGGCGCCGGCGCTTTCTTTCCGCCGAACCGGCAGAGCCGTCGGCCGCTTCGTGCTCTGGGCGCTCCTCCTGATCGTGCTCAGAACCGGGAGCTCCCGCGCCCTCGGGCTGACCCGCGGCGTCCGACGGATCCGCGCCCGCGGCATTCGCCTCGGCGTGGCTATCTGCGGTCACCGCCGCGTCGTCGACGAGCGAGGGCTCCCCGTTGCCTGCGGGCTCCGCCGCAACGGCGCTCGGCTCGGGATGGGCCGGGACGGCGCCCGGAACGAGGGGCGTCGTCATGTTCTGAGGGGGACTTTCCGGGGTGCTCATGGCGAAGAGGCGCGAGAGCCTAGCGCAAACCGTCGCTCATTTCCCGTCCAAGAACGACACGCCGGTCGCCGCGACCTGCCACACCGAGGCGAGGCGAGGTCGCACGGCAGATCTCGCGAAGCGCCGGGCCTTGCGCGCGCCTACCGCCAGGGCGAGCTTGGCGGGAGCAATCGGGCTTGTGCGCGCGCGCACAAGGCCGGTGACGAAGCGCCATTTGACGAGCGGTTCGTCCTTCTTTTTACTGTCGCCGGGTGCCGTGATGACGGACGAAACGCAGCTCGCTGACTTACCGGAGCTCGTGCTCGCTACGTTCTGGCGCAAGCAAATGGAACCAATGCACCGGATCATGAGGCCCCGAGAGCACGCGTGCCTGGCCGACTGACTGGCAAAGGCGCTTCTCGCGTACTGGCGGCCGCATCCTTCGCGGGAGTGAGCTTGCTGTTGCTCTGGCATAGCCATGTCTACGCGCGATTCCTGTCGGACGACGCGTTCGTTTGCCGTGGGATCACCCCGCGAACGTGTTGATTGGTCGGGAGGGATTGGTCGTGCGCGTGGACGCCCGTCAGCGTCTGCGACGCATCCGGATCGCCGCGGACGACGACGATCGTTACGGCCTCGAGCTTCGGCGAGGAGGCAGCGGCATCTGGCGAGGGGAGATCGACACCGCCTACAACGGCGGCGGGCTGGCGACCCGCGTGCTCTACCTCCCCGAGGACCTCCTGATCGAGAAGGACGACGAGCTCGTGGTCTCGCCCCTCGCCGGCGACGGGAGGTACAGCGTCGGTCACCTGATCTTCGAAGAATGAGATGAGCTCACGGCACCGGCTCCGGTTGCACGAGCCACGCGGTGAAGACACCCACGTCGTTGGCAGTCGTGACCTGGTCGACGAACAGTGGGCCGTCCCCGAGATCGGGCGGCAGCGGGATCTGCAGGTAGGTGAACAGCGTCTGGTAAGGGTCGAGGCGAACGTACGGTAGAGAACGGCCATTCACCGTTGTCAGCAGCTCGCCGCGATAGAAGCTATCGGTGCGAATGACGATTCGGCCGCCGTGAGGGGCTGCCGCGAGACTGTAACGCAGGACGCCGCCGCGGCGGAGGATGCCGCAGTCGTCGTCCACGCGGTAACCAAACGTGTCCATGCGATGACGAGGCACACGGAGCTCCTCGGCGATCGACAGATGATGTGTCGCCTCGCTGCTCGCGGCGCCGACGTCGAGCACGTCGACGATATGGCTTCCTCCGAGGACCTCGGGAGGCAAAAAAGCCGCCTCGTGAAGCTTGTTTCGCGGGACCGCCCCAAAGAGGAACAGCGCCCCCGAAACGACCGCGGCCCCGCCTACGGTGACCATTCGCTGTCGCACCGTCTGCGCGAATGGAGGACGTTCGATCCAGTAAAGCGACGAAACCGTCAGAAGGCAGACCAGCCACCCGACAGACAGCAGCACCATCTGTGTGATCAGATCGTGTTCGAAGCGATACATGAGGAGCGCCGCAAAAAGCGCCGCGCATACGGTCAAGAACCGCGCGCGCGCCCATGGCGAGCTCCGATTGGCGAGCATGACCGCCGCCACGACGCCGACGTATATCGTGTAATAGCCGGCCGGCATCGTCCAGACGACGAGCAGCCCCGAGCCGACCACGAGGCACGCTTCGGCAGGACGCGCCCGCAACGCGCCGGCGAAAAGCCAGAGCGACAGAAATAGCTTGAGCAGAATGTCCGCCCACTCGCCCCGATGCAGGCGCGCGACCAGGGCGTGATTCCACTCCGGATAAACCAGATCTCCTGCACCGAATGCCTGGTGAGCCACCTCGGGCGCGAACGTCGTGATCTTCTTGAGTCCAATATGGTTGTCGAAGAAGGTCACCCCATGCGCTTCGATTCGATGATGCCACTCGGTCCACGCCGACGGACCGTAAGAGAGCAGCGAGACGCCGACGAGAACGACGACGCCAGCCGCCGCCCCGATCGCAACGCCCTGGAGCGCGCGACGCGAGCGGGCGCGAAAGAACCGATACCCGAGCGGGACTAGCGCGCCGGTTAGGAAGAAGACCGGAAAGAGCACGGACGCGGCGCATGCGCCGAGCGCGGAACCCGCCGCGACCCACCGGCGGCGTGCCAGAGCGGCCACGCCGAGCATCAAGAAGAAAAGCCAGACCTGGCGCAAAAAGGACCCGCCAGTCCAGTTGTACGTGGTGATGGGCGCATTCCCGAGGATGACCAAGGTAAAAAGCCCAGCGACGGGCCCAATCGCGTAACTGATTGCGCCCACGCCCACTCCGAGCAAAATGAAATCCAGCGCACCCAGCCACTTCCACGTGAATTCATTGAGCGGGATTCGATTCGAAACGGCGCCGCTTATCACCGCATAGCTGGGCGGCGGATTGAACCCGTTGTCGAGCAAGACGCGGAGCCACCAGCCGCTGTCCATCGTCTTGTCCCGGAAGAACGACAGGTCTCGCTTCAACGCTGCCCAACGCTCGGGCGTAAAGCGCGCGCGCGCGGCGTCTGCGAGCGGCATGAACTGGTCACGATAGACGAAGCTGGCGCTGCCTCGAAGATCGTGGATGCGCTCGAAACGAATGGCCTTGCGTGGTTCCTCCCGCCCGATCTCCTCCAGCGCTGCGACGGTCGCGAAATACATTCCGTCGTAGCCCCACTCGGGCAAATATTTGCTCCCAAAATAGTAATGATAGAAATCGTGGGCGTGGAAGTTCTGGTGCCCGAGCGCACCGTGATCGTGAAACGCGCCGAACAGCGTGAACGCCCACACGCCGAGGCAAGCACACCCGGCCATCAAGAGGCGGTGGGCTCGCTCCCGCCGCCGGTGAAAGCTCCAACTGGCCGCCACGGTCATGCCGAGGCCGACGATAATCAGCAGCAGCCGGGGCTTCAGCACTTCGAACATTGCGAGGCTTTCACGCGGAAGGAGGGCGAGCGCGGCGAGTGCGAGCGGCGCGGGGGGAGCAGCAACGCAGGAAACGGCTCGGAGCTTTGTCGAGGTTGCCCATCCTGGCAAGTCCGACCGGCGCCGCGGAGACGAGGCGCAGCGAGACACGCTCCGACCCCTCCTCGTGGGATCCCTGAGGCGGCATTGTGCGCGGCGCCGTGCACATGGGCTGCGCCGATTCGGTCTTCCGCTCCGATCACACGCGGGCTGGCGTACCCGCGGAAACGGCGGAGGCGGGGGCGAGGCGCAATCGGCCAATCGTCAAAACGGGTTGCCACGGCGATTCACGGGAACGCGGTTCCGCTCCGTATTCGCCCGATTGTTGAATGTGGCGGGGTGTTCTCGTATGCTGTGCGCAAACCATGCATTCCTCTCTACGTCAAAAATTGAATGAGCTCGCAACGCACTTCACGAACGGCATGCTCGATGCGATTCGCACGTCTCCAATCGAAGAGCTCATCGCGGGCACCGCGGACCTGGAGGTCAACGGCCCTCGTCCCGCCGCTCAGCTCCGTGCGATCGCCCCATCAGCGGACCCCGTGCGGCGCTCCGGGCGGGCAAAGGGCGGCCGTCTTCCCAGGCGGTCGTCGGAGGACATCTCCGGCATGTTGAACCGCATCGTCACGCTGCTCAGGGGCAATCCCAAGGGACTCCGTGCCGAGGAGATTCGTGCGCAACTGGGGGTCAGCGCCAAGGAGCTTCCGAGGCCGCTCGCGGAGGGGCTGGACACGTCGTCCGTTCGCAAGACCGGACAGAAGCGAGCCACGACCTATTTCGCCGCCGGTGCGCGCGTCGTGCAATCCACTCGTGGCGTACAGAAGACGAGCCGTCGCGCCGCGGCGAGGCGCGCGCCGTCGAACAAAAGGTGAAATCGGTACAACGTCAGGAATCGATGTCCTGGCTCATTTCGAGCGACGGCTGGTCCACGCTCGGATGACCTACCGGCTGCGCCGGCACTCCGGCGACCGTGCAATGGGCGGGGACCGATTGGAGGACTACGCTGCCGGCCGCCACCTTCGAGCCGACCCCGACTTCGACGTTGCCGAGCACCGTCGCACCTGCGCCGAGGAGCACACCCTCGCCTATCTTTGGGTGTCGCACTCCTCCTACCTTGCCGGTGCCGCCCAGGGTCACCGCGTGTAGCATCGATACGTTGTCCGCGACCACGCTCGTTTCGCCAACGACGATTCCGGTGCCGTGGTCGACGAACAGCGCGCTACCAATCTGGGCAGCAGGATGAATGTCGATGGCGAACGCCTGAGCAATCCGCGCCTGAAGGAAACGCGCGAGAGTCCGACGACCTTCGACCCAGAGCGCATTCGCGATGCGATAGCACTGAATCGCGAGAAACCCCTTGTAGTGAAGAAGCGGCGAGAGAACGCTCTCGCACGCGGGGTCGCGGGCGACGTACGCCTCCACGTCGCAGGCAGCGGCCATCGCCACGGCGGGGCGACTCTCGAGCACGTGGCGCGTGAGCTCCGTCAGGACTGGCTGGCTGAGGTCTTCGTTTTCCAGGCCGCGCACGATCGCGTACCCGATCGCATCGGCGAAAGTCGCCTGAGCCAGGACTCGCCGCGTGATGCAGTCGCGGAGGAGAGGCTCCTGCGCGGACTCCAGTTCGGCGCACCGTCTGATTTCGCTCCAGAGGCGCGGGACGTCGGTCTTCTTCACGCCGGCCAGCATACTCTGCGTTTCTTCGCGCGACAGCACGGCCGGCGGGCGACGCTCACTCGTGGCGCAGCGCTTCTATCGGATCGAGCCTAGCGGCGCGACGCGCGGGAAAGAATCCAAAGGCGATTCCTACCGCCGCGCTCACCGCGATGCTGATGGCAATCGGCTGTACGCTGAGCGTCATATGCCACTCCAGAATTTTCTGGAGTGAGGCGGTGGCGCCGGCGCCGAGCGCGACCCCGGCCATTCCACCGAGGAGCGACAGCGCGACCGCCTCCACGAGGAACTGTGCTCGAATGTCACGCTCTCGAGCACCTATCGCCATGCGAATGCCAATTTCACGCGTGCGCTCGGTGACGCTCACCAGCATGATGTTCATGACGCCAATGCCCCCTACGAGCAGGCTGATGCCCGCGACGAAGACGAGCAGGTTCGTCAGTATTCCGTAGATGCGGCCCTGCATCTCCGCGAACTCCTTTTGCGTTCGGATGACGAAGTCCGGGTCGCGACCCGCCTCGATGTGATGCCGCTGGCGCAAGACGGAGTCGATCTGGCGAACGGCGCGGTCCGTGGTGTCGGGCGAGCTGGCAGAGGCCATGAGCGCGCCGGCAAACCCCGGCGGAGTGTGCATGACGCGCGTGCGGAAGCTGGTCGAAGGCATCAGGACCACGTCGTCCTGGTCGCCACCGAACGGCGCCTCGCCCTTGCTGCCGAGAACGCCGAGGACGCGGTAAGGATAACGACCGATTCGGATGCTCTGACCCACAGGATCCGCGGTTCCGAACAGATTCCTCACCACCGTGGAGCCGAGAAGGACCACCTTCGACTTTCCCACCTCGTCATGAGCCTCCCAGGCGGACCCGCGAACCACGGGCCAGCTCCGAACGCTGAGATACGGCAGCGTGGTGCCGATGGCGCTGGTGGACCAGTTCTGATCGCCGTGGACGGCTTGCACCGCTGCCCGCAACGCCGGCGCAATGGCGGTTACGCTGGTCGACTCGCGGAGGATGGCGAGCCCATCCTCCTCGGTGAGGCGCATTCCCGAGCCCTGCGCGCCGTGCGCCCCCGAGGCTTGGGCGGTCTGCGGGAAGACGATGACGAAGTTCGAGCCGATCGCCTGTATTTGCCTGGAGACGTTCTCGCGCGCACCCGAGCCGAGCGCGGTCACGGTGATCACCGCAGCGACACCGATCAACACGCCCAGGACCGTCAACGAGGCTCGCAGGGGGTGCCGCAAGATCGCGCGCAAGGCCATTTGAGTGCCGGCTATCAGGGCCTTCACGAAGGACCGTGCCTGCTCGCGCCGGTCACTCGACCCTCAGCGCGGCGATTGGGTCCAGCTTCGCGGCTCGCCAGGCTGGCACGAAGCCAAACACCGTACCGATGCCCACGCTGGTCGCGACCGCAACACCCAGCGCGCCCAAGCTCGGCGCCATCGAGGAGGACAGCAGGCGACCGATGGCCAACGTCGCCGCGCTCCCAAACGCGATCCCCAACAAGCCGCCGATCATGGTCAGCGCGATCGCCTCCACCAAAAATTGCAGCAGGATGTCGCGCTCGCGGGCACCGATGGACATGCGTATTCCGATTTCGCGCGTCCGCTCCGCCACGCTGACCAGCATGATGTTCATCACACCGATGCCGCCGACGAGCAGGCTCACGCCGGCCACCGAAAGGAGCAGGGCCGAAAGCGTCCGCAAAATTGCATCGGTCGTCTCACGCACCTCTGCCTGCGAGCTCACCTCGAAGTCGTCACGTCCTTGCTCGACGTGGTGACGCTGTCGCAAGATGCTTTCGATCTGGGCCTTCGCTCGGTTCACGGTCTGATCGCTGGTTGCCCCGACGATGAGCTCGTCGGTACGGCCGGGCGACGTATGCATGACGCGAGAGCGAAAAGAGCCGATGGGCATCATCACCCGATCGTCCTGGTCATCACCGAACGGTGACGTGCCGCGCGAGGCGAGGACGCCGACGATGGTGAACGGCGCTCGCCCGATGCGAATCGTCCGGCCGACCGGATCCTCCGTTCCGAAGAGATTCGTGGCCACCGTGTTGCCGATGACGCAAACCTTGGTCTTGAGAAGCTCGTCGGTCTCGGTCCAGCTGGCGCCTTTCCCGATGGTGTAACGCCGGATCGGCAGATACGAGAGTGCTGTCCCGATCAGGCTCGTAGACCAGTTCTTGTCCCCAGCCACGACCTGACTCTGGGTCGAGAGCCACGGCGCTACCCCCGCCACGCTCACCGCGTCGTGCGCGATCGCACGGCCATCGGCCTCGGTGAGCCGCCCGACGCCCTTGACACGGAGCCCCGAGGCCTGAACGGGCCTTGGGAAGACGAACAGCCCGTTGGCCGCGAGGCTGTCGATCTCGCCGCCGATTGTCGCCGTGGTGGTCGTGGCCGCGGCGGTGACGATGACGACCGCAGCAATTCCGATGAATATTCCGAGCACGGTGAGCGCGGCGCGCGTCTTGTTACGCACGATCGCGGACAGCGCCAAACGGATCGCGTCCAGCCACTTTCCCATCAGCGCCTCGCCCGCGCCACCAGGAGCATGAGCAGCTGACGAAGTACCGCGCCACCAGCGAAGACGCCGACAGCGAGGGTGAGCGCGACACCCGCAGCGCGCAGGGACCAAAGGGAGCCGTCCTGAGCAGGCTTCGCCATCCCTGTCGAAACCGCCGTCCACGCGGCGAGCGGCAGCGAGAGTGCGGCCAGCCCAGCCGAATAGTAAATGGACACGCGACCGCTCTCGGACGACGTGAGAGGGCGGCCGAGGAGCGAGGCTCCGAACCGGGCCCCGACGAGCGCTTCCAGCACAACGCTCAATGCAAGAGGAAACCAAAGGACACGACGCCCGATCGCAACCGCGTCGATCGCCATCCCGCCCAGCTGTCCGGCCACGGTGGCTCCGAACATGGCGACATAGACCATGGGTGGCACCGGGCCGAAGTCGAGCCGCTCGTCGCTCATTTTGCGCGCCCTCCCCGGGCAGCCGACGCGGGCCCGAGAACCGTCAAAAGCAAGTAGCGCAGGAGGATCGCAGCGGCGATCCCGGCGAGGACCACCGCCGCGACGACGACCACGCCGCGCGCGGCGAGCCGGCTACCGAACGCCAGTGCGCCCGCGAGCCACCTAGCGGTGGAGAGCCCCGGGATCAGTGAGGCGCCGAGCGGCGCGATCAACGCTCCCAATGTGACCGACATCGTGTATCCGAGCGCCATTCGAGCGCGCTGGTCGCTCGTGACGGGGCGCCGCAACGCGCGCTGAGCCCAAAAGCCGCCGAGCCACGCTTTCGTGAGCTCGCCGACGACCCATGCGACCCACAAGAACTTCCAGGCATCCAGCTGGAGCACGAACCGCAGATAGGCAAACGCCAGCGATTCGCCGAGGATGTCGCCCACCCACATCA
>JALYHV010000440.1 GCA_030776205.1 Myxococcota bacterium
TCCTTTTCCGGCCCCTACCGGACGTGAACGACGAGTTGAAAGTGAAGATCGTGGGACGCGTGCGCGAGCTCGGGACCGCCGAGGCAAACCGCTTCTTGCGCGATGCCCAGGGGCGGTGGCCAAAGGGTGGGTCGACGAAGGTCAAGCAGTCGCTCGACCAGGCGGTCCTCGCGACGAGCGCTTCCCCCGGGTCCGAGAGGTCTGACCGATGAGGCGCGCCGTGACGGCCGCGATGCTCCTTTCGTCGCTCGCCTCGTGTGGAGGCAGGCAGACGCGACTCAAGGTGTTTTCCACCGATTGGGAGGACGACCGCGGCGCGTCGATCGCGCGGGTGTGGGACCGCCTGTCCGGCGCCGCCGTCCCTCCCGCTGCGGACGTGGTGGTCGGGATCGCAGCGGGCGGCGACAAGCTGATCGGAATGCCACTTTCGAGCGACGCGCGAGACGCGACAAACGCAACGAGCGCCAGATGGGTGTTCTCGCACGCGCTCGATGCCCGGCCTGTCGTGGCGGGAAACGTCCTCGTCGGCTCGGGTGGCGACGAGTGTTTTGCGCTCGACGCGAAGACGGGGAACCTCCTCTGGCGGCGTGCGACGGGCGGAAACGCGCTGCTCGGCGCTGGCGACGACGGGACGGTGACGGTCGCCTCGTTCCGCAGGGCAGGCGGCACGGGGAGCGTTCTCCTGGCCGTCGCGCACGATGGCCAGCTGGTCCGTCAAATCGAGACGGAGAAGGCGATCGGCGCGCCCGCGGTCCTCGGCCGGATGGCGTTCGTCCCTTGGGCCGGCCAGTACGTCTCGGTCATTGATCTGACGAATGGCAACGAGGCGGCTCGCGTGACGCTGCGCGAACAGTCGAGCCGCGCGTGGACGCAGGGCGGCGCTTTGTGGTTCGGCGAGCTGGGGTTCATCCGGTTCGACGCGCAAATCCGCGATGCGTCGCGCGGAGGCGCGTCCATGGTGACCCCCCCCGCGCGCGCCCTGCCCGGAATGCCGAAGCTGATGCCGTCCGGCAACTCACCGGTCGCGCCGATAGCCAACGCAGAGGACAAGACGCGCCTCTATGCGCGCCCCGAGGCGGCGGACGAAGGAGGCGACGAGCGCGTCGCTCTCGGCGATCGGCGGTTTTACGCGACGTACTTCCGCGTTGCGATGGCCTTCGAAGCAGGCGCGTCGACGAGCCGGCGTGCGTCGGTGCGAGCCGTGTCCGGGCCGGCGGGCAAGCTCGGCTGGGTGCACGTGCACGACGCGGACTTCGTTGGCGGGGCCGCGGCGCATGGCGGCATGGTCCTCTGCGACGAAAAGGGGAAAATCACCGAGCTCGATGCGAGGACGGGCGCCGTGCTGTCGCAAGACGACCTCGGGGAGCCGGTGAAGGCGTGCGTCGTGAACATCGACGACGCTCGGGTGGCAGGGACACCGCGCGAAACGAAGCCGCTCGCGGCACAGCTGGCGGAAGCCGTGGCGGTCGATGACCCGCAGCTCGTCGCAGCCCAGAGGCTCTTGTTGCGGGAGCTCACGGCGATGAGCGACGAGATCGCGACGAAGACGCTGGTGGACTTGGCGAGCGATCCGCGCACCAGCCCCGACTTGCTGGCCGACGCGCGCAAGGCGCTCGCGAATCGGCGCAACGGCGCCACGTACATGGAGGCCGCTCTGGAGCGCCATTACGACTTTTTGAAGGACGTCCTCCGCCCGCCGCCGGTGGGGCCGATCGCGCAGGCGCTCGGTGCAATGAACAGCAAGACGGCGGCGCCGCTGCTCGCGGCCCATTTGCTCGATCCTGCGGACAGCGACGAGGACGTGATGCAAGCGGCGGCCGCGTTGCTGATCGTCGGCGGGGCGAACGAGGTACCGGCCCTACGCCAGTTCTTCGGGATGTACCGCGCCACGGCAGATACCGACGACGTCGCGACGGCCGTGGTCGACGTCGGGCAGGCGCTCATCTCCCTCGACCCGAAGGCGAGCCGCTCGGCGGTCGAGGCCGCCGCCGCCGATCCCGGCACCGTGCCGTACGCGCGGGAGCGGCTGCAGGCTATGCTCGACTCGCAGCCGACCCCGCCCGCCGTCGCGCCGCCGGCAGAGAAACACCCGCATTCGACGAAGTAGCGGGCTGCGCCTTCAGTCGGGGCCTTCCGCCCCGTCGACGACGCCGAGCTCGGCTTCGCGCGAAGAGAGGCAGCACTCGCTACCGGGAGGGAACGTGCTGCACGCGCTTGGTCGCAGCGCGTAGACGCCGCAGCGGTTGTCGTCTTCCAAGTGCTTGCATCGCTTGTCTTTCCGCAGAACGAGCACGATCGTTCCGTCGTCTTTTCGGGCGTAGGGCATGCGCACGAGATCGCCCCGCCCCGCCTCCACGAAGCGTGCAACATCGTCCGAGTCGAGCTCGACGCGGTTGTCCCTACAGCACGCTGCGCAGAGGAGGCAATCGAGCGTCATCTCGCGCGTCGCTTCGGGGTGAACCGAATCCCGCAGGACACGCTCGCGGACGATGGCGTAGCAATCGTGCGGAATGCGCAGGTATGCCATTCCGACAAAGGCTCCCCTCTTCGCCACCCGGAATTCCGAGCGGCCGAGGTCGAGCGCGGACCACCGTCCGAGGTCGAGCTCATCGTCGTCGGGCGGCTTGGAGAAGACGAGCCTCGCTTTGCGCGGCGACAGCCAAACGACCGCGTGACCGCCGGCGAGAACCCATGACGCCGCCTCCTGGAGGAAGGGCCACTTGAAGCTGCGAACGACGGGTCGCACTACGCGCGTCGCGTTCATCGGACAAGACATCGTATAGCGCGAAGGCGTATCGTCCGCTTCGGATGCGCGCCATGGTCGTTCGCGAACCGGGTGGCCCCGAGGTGCTGGAGCTTCGAGACGTGCCGGTGCCGCAACCTTCTCGCGGCGAGGTGCGTGTCCGCGTTCGGGCCACGGCGGTCAATCGCGCGGACATCCTGCAGCGCCTCGGCCGCTACCCAGCGCCCGCTGGATGGCCTCCGGACATACCCGGTATCGAGATCGCGGGAGAGGTCGACGCGCTCGGAGACGGAGTAACCGAGCTCTTGCCCGGCGACAGGGTCTTCGGGTTGCTGGGCGGCGGCGGCTACGCCGAGCTCGCAGTGGCTCATGCGCGCACGCTGGCGCGGGTCCCCGAAGGCATGGCGTTCCACGACGCGGCGGCCATTCCCGAAGCGTTCGTCACCGCGTGGGATGCGATGATGGAACAAGCGCATTTGTCGGCCGGCGACACGGTGCTCGTCAGCGCGGCGGGGAGCGGCGTAGGCACCGCCGCGTTGCAAATCGCACGCGCCATCGGGGCGCGCGCCATCGGGACGGCGAGGACGGCGGAGAAGCTCGAACGGGCCTGCGCTCTCGGCCTCGACGAGGCCGTGTTGGTCAAGGGGCCCGTCTTTGCCGACGAAGTCCTCTCGCGGACGCGGGGTCGAGGAGTGGACGTGGTGATCGAGCTCGTCGGCGGAGCGTACGTCGCCGAGGACCTCGCCTGCCTCGCGCCGCAGGGGCGCATCGTCGTCATAGGCACCATCGCCGGATCGACGGCGCAGCTGAATCTCGCCGTGCTGATGCACAAGCGGGCCGTCGTGCGTGGCACCGTTCTCCGCGCACGCCCCCTCGAGGAAAAGATTTTGGGCGCCCGGGCCCTTTCGCGCCACCTCGTCCCGCTCTTCGAGACCGGTGCGCTCCGGCCGGTGGTCGACCGTGTCATGCCGCTCGAAGCCGCCGCGGAGGCTCATCGGGTGATGGAATCGAACGACACCTTCGGCAAGCTCGTGCTGACTGCCTGACCCGAGCTTCCGCAAGCGAGAAAGGCGCTCGCCGTCTCCCATCGGCTCTTGATGCCCCATGGCGAGCGGGTGCTCAGTGCGCGCGAGCGTGCTCCAGGCACAACGAACGCTGCTCGCCGCCGCATTTTTCGCACGAACACACGCGAATGTCGGCGCCGTCCGCCTCGCGCGCGCCGCACATCGCGCAGACCCGCTGGCCGAAGGAAACGCCGCTCGCATGCGCCGTGGACCGAAACGTCTCGCGGCGTGCCTTTTGGGCCGCGACGACCGTGCTTTGTTTGCCGGCCTTGAACCATTGCCCGCCGAAAAAGAGGGCGTAATTCACGAGCGCCGCGATGACGGCCGCGCGCGTTCCCCAGCTGCCCGTCACGAGCTCGAACAAGAACCACGCCGCTACGAGAATGCCGAGCCACTTGATGCGCACCGGAATGACGAAGAGGAGCAAGATGGAGACGTTCGGAAAGAGCGTCGCGAACGCCAGAAATAGCGACCAGTCGAGCCAGGTGTTCGACATTGGCCCCGCCACGAGGGCGGCCACGATCGTGGCGAGGGCGCCCGTGAAGTAATAGACGTTGAACCTGAATGCCCCGAGGTTCTGCTCGAGGC
>JALYHV010000441.1 GCA_030776205.1 Myxococcota bacterium
CTGCCTCAATCCGCGACTTCATCTGGAAGGCGCGGGTGAAGGCGGAGACCGACAAGCTGGTGGCCACCCTCCGGGACGGCAAGCTCCACGATTTTTCGCCCGATCGCCTCGACGCGGTTGCCGTTCCAGTGACCGATGGCGTGGCACGAGGCGCGCCCGGCCCCGCGACCCATTGAGGCCGCCCGGAAAAGCGCCGGCTCACCCTTCCCCTGCGGGCGCCGGGATCTCCGGCAAATGGGCGGTGCGCGGCCGATTGCAGCGCCCGAATCAGGTAAGGGCAGTCTTCAAGGCCGCCGCTGCCGCGGCGCGTTCCGCCAATCGCTTGCTCCGCCCTTCCCCGCGAGCCGCCGGGACGTTTTCGATGAGGACTTCCACCTCGAAGACCTGCTCGTGCGCCGCGCCCCGCATGTCAACCAAGCGGTACGTCGGCGCCGCACGCCCCGTCGCCTGGACCCGCTCCTGAAGCTCGCTCTTGGGGTCTCGAACGTCTAGCGAATCGGCCTGATCGAGTAGCTCGCGAACCATGTCTTGAACGAGCGCGCGCGCGCCGGCGAGGCCGCGGGCCTCGTACATGGCGGCGACCAGGGCCTCGGCCGTGTCCGCGAGAACGTTCGTCTGCTCGCGCTCGGTCCCGAGCTGCGCACCGCGCCCGAGGGCCAGGCTTCTTCCGAGCCCAACCCGGCGCGCCCACACGGCCAGAGCCTCGCCGTTCACGAGCGCGCTTCGCATGCGTGTCAGCTTGCCCTCATCGGCCTCTGGGTAGGCCGCTACGAGCATCTCGCTCGCGCAGAGTCCGAGGATCGCGTCGCCGAGGAACTCGAGCCGCTGGTTGTCCGGCGCTCCCGTCTCGTTGGCAAAGCTGGGGTGGGTCAGCGCCTCCTCGTAGCGCGGTATCGTCCCCGGGCCGGTCACCCTCTCCAGGTAGTTGCGCAGCTCCGACCGGGCCTCCGCAAGCACGTCGATGTCCTTCATTCGCGGAGCTGGTCGGTCGCCTCGGCGGCTTCCAGGTCAAGCGCCGTCACACCCCGCGCGTCGTGCGTCGACCAGGCCACCCGCACGCGTCCCCAGCCGAGCTCGATGTCCGGATGGTGGTCTCGCCTCTCGGCGCCGCAGCCGAGCCGCACGACGAACGCGAGCGCAGCAGCGAAATCGGGGAACTCGTAGCTTTTCGCGATGGCGTCTTTTGCGCGCCGCCAGCCCGAGTGCGCGGCGATCCACGTATCTAGCGCACTGTCGTCCAGCGGAAGAGGTCGGGCCATGGGCAAGACTCTAGAATGCATCTGCCACGGGTGCGATGCGCGAGCCACCGAGCACGGCTATGCTGCGAATGTGCCGTTGCGTGCTTGTCCCTTTTGCCGGGAGCTGTACGCGCGTGGCGAGCCGGCAACGTGCGCGGTCTGCGGGGTGGCGCTCGTGCCTTTCGAAAGGCTTGCCAAGTCCGGAGAGGCGCTCGACGACGACGCCGAGCCGCAGGATCCGCATTGGGAGATCTTGCCGCGAGCTTATTGGCGTCGTGGCCGTGGCGTGCTTGCCGCGCTTGCGCTTTTCGGGCTCACGGCTTTCGTCTCACCGTGGGTTCATGTGACGATCCCCGACATCGCGACGTACTCCGGTATGGCGCTCGCGCGGCGGCTCGGCTGGTCGTGGGCCGCAGGTGTCGCCTGGTTCGTGCTGTTGCCTGTCGTCATCAGCCGCCGCAGCATCGCGAAGATGAGGGGAGCGCGCGTGGCAGCCTGCTTTCTTTCCGCCGTTCCGGGAACGACGGCGGGCCTTCTCCTGGCCCTCCCGCCGCACGGGTCACATGGCGTGCCGCTTCGATTCACGTTCGGATGGGGAATCCACGCCACGTTGGCGCTTTCCGTCATCGCGCTCGGCGTTGCGCTCTTCTTTGGTGGTCGCCTCGACGACGTACGCGTGCGCCGCGGCACTTCGGCGGGCCAGGTAGTGCACTGACCCCCCGCGCGTGTCACACTCTGGCCCTTCCCGAAAGGCGCCTCGATGTGGGTCGCACGAAACGGAGCCTCGAAGCTCGCTACACTGCGCGAGGATCCGGGTGATGCGGAGGTCCCCGCTGCCGTCCTTTGCGCGCACTGCGGCAGCGCCGACTGCTTCGGTTGCCTCGATGCGCGCGGGACTTCTGGGATCGTCTCCGTGGTCCCCTGGGAGCATCCGGGCGTCGCCACGATTGCAAGCCTCTGGGCGACGGCGAGGGCTGCGACGCTCGACCCGGACGGCTTTTTCGAGTCGCTCCCCGACGGACCGCTCGGGCCGGCGCTGCGTTTCGCCTTCTTGAGCGAGATCGTCGCTTCCTTGGCGATGGGCCTCGTTGCGCTGTTACCCATGTCGCTCGCAGCGCCGAGATGGGTCGAGCATCTCTTCGTCGATCACCCCGCACTGGTGGTGCGTGTGACCGTGGCGGGTCTTTCTGCGCTCGCCACGCTTCTCGTGGCCGCCCACGTGGTGCACGGATGGGCGCTCGATTGGGGCGCCCGCCGCTGCGGCGCACGCGGGGCGGGCCGGCGTGCGGTGCGCTTCGGTCTGTACGCGGCCGGCTGGGATTTGGTCATCGGGCCACTCGGCGGGGCAGTCGTCGCGTTTCGCGAGGGAATGCGCGCTTGCCTCTCCATTCCGCGCTCCGGCATAGGTCTGCCTGGACGCAGCGCGCGCGCGTTCCTCAGGGGTTGCTACCGGCTGGAGGGCAAGCCCGCCGAGCCTGCGCTGCGCGCATCGTACGTCGCCGCGTCGCTCGCGACGCTAGTCGGCGCGGTCGCGATCATCGCCCTGTTTGCTGTCGCGCTGACGCTCTGAGCGGTCGAGGTCAGCGCGAACACGAAATCGAGGGGCGCTTCCCGATGGCAGACCACGCACGCAGCCGTTCGTGGCCCGTCGGCGATCGAGCCTTGTGGGTCCAGCGCGAAAAAGCGCCAAGCCCCGCTTTCTTTCCTCATCACCAGCAGCCCCGCGTCGTTCACCCCGCGGACACCGGCTTCGCTCAGCTCTTCGACGAAGATGGCGCCATCGCCGGCTTCGCCCGACCCGTCCCACGACGGACGCGCAAGCTCGTTCAGCCAAAGCGTGGCATCGAATCGGTCGGCGTGCCCGCGCGACGGACGAGCCTCGCCCACGCGGGTCATGCTGGCTTTGAAATCCCACGGGAAGGGCACACTGTTGCGCTCTCCGGCGTCTCGCCCGGACCTCGTTGCCTCCGCCCTGCGAGGCGCAGACACGCCGACGGGGGCACCGGCCTCGCCGCGGCAGGCAATGAGCGTCACCGCCAAGTGCAAGAGAGCCGTGCTTCGACGGAGCGTGTTCACTGTGCGTCGCCCGAAACTACGGCTGACCGACGAAGACGTCCAGGCTACGAAGCAGCTGCCATGCCGAGAAACTCGTCATCCACGCCGCGTCTACGCGCTCCGCCACTCGCCGTGCCTCTGCATGTGGTCCTCGTCGAGCCGGAGATCCCCCCCAACACGGGCAACGTGGCACGATTGTGTGCGGCCACGGGGTCGCCGCTGCACCTCGTGGGAACGCTCGGCTTTCGCATCGACGAGCACAGCGTCCGCCGAGCGGGTGTCGACTACTGGCACCTCGTCGACATCCGCCAGCATGGCGACTTTGATCATTTCCTTGCCGCCCACTCGAGCACGACAGGCGCCGGCCGGCTGCATCTCTTCAGCGCGACGGCTACGGCGAGCTACGTGGAGACCGCGTTTTCGCCGGGCGACGCCCTCGTGTTCGGCAAGGAGAGCATCGGCTTGGCGCCCGAAATCCTAAGTCGATTTCCGGGCAGCGTCGTCGGCATACCCACGCTCGGCGCGGTGCGATCGCTGAACCTGGCCAACGCGGTGGGAATTGCGCTGTACGAGGCCTTGCGACAGCTCGGCGCGCTTGCCAACACGTACGCCGGGTGACCGCGCTGCTCGGTCTCCCTCACACGACGACGCGCGTATTGGAGCCTGGCATCGTGGTGGCCGCGGGCATCCACACCGTCAGGTCTTGAGGTCCGCGCCGACCAAATCCATGATCGATTGCGCGCCTTCGCGTGCGACCAACGCCGAGAGTTCTCGACGAATGCGCGAGGGAGCGCCGGGGCCGCCGTACACGAACCCCGTATACATCTGCACCAGGTCCGCGCCAGCCCGAACGAACGCGATGGCATGGTCCGCGCTCTCGATCCCGCCGACGCCGATCACCACCCGCTCCGGCCCGAGGCGCGCTCGGACACGCCGCACGACCGCGAGAGCACGGTCACGCAAGGGTGGACCGCTCAGCCCGCCCGGTCCGACGGCAGCGATACGCCCCGCCGTGGTCGTGAGCCCTCCGCGCGCAACGGTCGTGTTCGTTGCGACGACCCCGGAGAAGCCGACCGCCTCCACGACCGCCAGCAGCTCCTCGATCTCGCCGTCATCGAGATCGGGCGCAATCTTGACGAGGAGCGGAATGCCCTCGCCCGCGGCGGCGATCGCTCCCAACAGGGCTGTGGCGTGGGCTCTGGCTTGCATCTGGCGAAGGCCCGCAGTGTTTGGAGACGAAACGTTGACCACGACGAAATCTGCCACGTCACGGACCGAGCGGAGGCTCCCCAGGTAGTCGGTGATGACGCCGTCGAGGTCCTCCGCCGGGATGACGCGCGACTTACCGATCGACATTCCGATCGGGACTCCAACCTCTCGGCGGACGCGGCGCAATCGGGCGGCGATTCGCTGTGCGCCGTCATTGGGAAACCCGAGCCGGTTGACGAGCGCCCGGTCGTCCGGCAACCGAAATAGATTGGGCCGCGGATTCGCAGCCTGCGCGCGCGCGGTGACCGTGCCGAGCTCGAGGTGGTCAAAACCGAGCGCAGCGAGCGAGTGCGGCCTTTTTGCGTTCTTGTCGAACCCGGCCGCCAGCCCGAGTGGGCTCTCGAACTCGAGTCCCATTCGGCGGACGACGAGCCGCTCGTCCCGGCGCCGCGGGCGGGCGGCCAGGAGGCGCTCCGCAAGCGCACGCAGCGGGCGGACGTGCTCCAGGGGTGCCAACGCGGCGAACGCCACGGCATGCGCGGCATCGGGAGGGAGGAGGAACAGGAGCGAGCGCAAGCCTCGGTAGCTCAGCATGCAGCCGCGCCGGACAATGGCCTCATCGCGCGCCATCGCATCATCGCCGCCCTGCCCTGACCAGCACATTCCGGCAATCAGGCGGTGAGCCGCCCCACCGTCGCGAGAAGACGGTCCAGATCGATGGGCTTCGGCAGGTGCTCGCTCGCGCCAGGAGCCGACATCGCCGAGACGACGATCACCGGAATGCGTGAAAGCTCTTCGCTCGACTCGAGCTGCTCGAGCACCTCCCAGCCGCTCATGACGGGCATCATCAGGTCGAGGAGCATCAGGTCTGGCCGGTGGTCCTTGCCGAGCTCACACAACGCTTCCAGGCCGTTCTGGGCGCACACCACGTCGTATCCCTCGTCGCGAAGAACCTCGGCGACGATTTCACGGATCGCCTTGTCGTCGTCGACGACGAGAACGGTGGGCCGATGCGTCGACCCCAGTTTCGCCGGCGTGAGCACGGGAGGGCCAGTAGCGCGCGCCGCGTGCGCGATCAAACGGAGCATGGAGAACGAGACGCCACGCCCGAGCTTGGTGACGTGTGCGAAGGGGCGAGATCCGTGGCTGGTTTGGCGGGTTATCGCGGCGTTCTGCTATCGTCGGCGCCTCGTGATCATCGGCGTTCCCAAAGAGACGAAGACGCGCGAATACCGTGTTGGTCTGACGCCGGCGGGCGTCCGCAGCCTGGTGGCTCGTGGTCACACCGTGCTCGTCGAGAGCGGCGCGGGCGAGGGGAGCGGCCTCGGCGACGACGAGTATTCGGCACACGGAGCGACGATCGTCCCCGCTGCAGGGGACGCGTGGGGCGCGGAGCTCGTGATCAAGGTCAAGGAGCCATTGGCCGCGGAATACCAATTCTTCAGGCCGGATCTGATCGTCTACGCGTATCTCCATTTGGCCGCCGAGCCCGAGCTCACGAGGAGACTTGCCGATAGCGGCGTCGCTTCCGTTGCCTACGAGACCATTCAGCTCGAGGACGGCACCCTTCCGCTGCTGCGACCAATGAGCGAGGTCGCGGGCCGTATGGCGGTGCAGGTGGGTGCCACTTGCCTCGAACGGGAACGCGGAGGGAAGGGCGTGCTGCTCGGAGGCGTTCCCGGGACGCGGCGGGGACGCGTCGTCATCCTTGGTGGCGGGGTGGTCGGGCGCAACGCTGCGACGATCGCGATCGGCATGGGCGCACAGGTGACGGTGCTCGACGTGCGCGCCGAGACGATGGCTTACCTCGAGGACGTCTTCGGTGGCGCGATCGAAACCCTTTACTCCAATGCCACGAACATCGAGGAGATGGTGCGCCGCGCCGACTTGCTCATCGGCGCCGTTCTCGTCACCGGGGCGGCTGCACCCAAGCTCGTGGACGAGCACCTGGTAGGCCGCATGGAGAAGGGGAGCGTCATCGTGGACGTGGCGGTCGATCAGGGCGGCTGCATCGAGACCTGCCGGCCGACGAACCACGATCAGCCCACGTATGAGGTGGCGGGCGTCATCCATTACTGCGTACCGAACATGCCGGGCGCCGTTCCGCAGACGAGCACGTGGGCTCTGGCGAACGTTACAGTCCCGTACGCCGCAAAAATCGCGGCGCACGGTCTTGCGGCCGCGCTGCACGCGGATCCGGCGCTCATGCGCGGAGTGAACACCTACGCCGGACGCGTGACGTACGAGCCCGTAGCCCGCGCGCATGCGCTCGAATACGCCCCTTTGCCGAGCCTTCTGCGCTGAATGGATCCGAACCTCGTCGAGAACGTCGACCTGCTCTGTCTCGACGCCGGTAACACCATCGTCTTCCTCGACCACGACAGACTCGCCAGGGCATGCGCTCGCGTCGGAGTGGCCACCACGGCCGCCGCGCTGTTGCGTGCAGAAGGCGCGGCCAAGCTCGCCGCGGAGCGCGGGCCCCTGCAGGACTTCGTCTGGTCTTGCGCGGACGTTCGGTCCGCTGCAGGCTGGGCCCGGACCGTCGGATGTATATTCCAATGCGCTGGGGTCCCGGGTGAGCGCGTGCCCCAACTTCTCGATGCGCTGTGGCCAGATCATTGCGAGCAAAACTTCTGGTGCCGCGTCCCGGCGGGACTGGCGGGCGCCCTGGACCACGCCCGCGCCCGGGGCGTCCTCGTCGCCGTGATCAGCAATTCGGAAGGCATGCTGGAGCAGCTCTTCGACCGACTGGGCATCCTGCGCTCATTCGATGCGGTCATCGACAGCGGTATCGTCGGGGTCGAAAAGCCAGACCCGCGGATATTCCAATTCGCGCTGGACCGCTTCCGCGTCGGACCCGACCGGGCTCTTCATCTCGGTGACATGTATGCGACCGACGTGCTCGGGGCGCGTGCGGCGGGCATGCGCGTCGCTCTAATTGACCCGTATCGCCACATGGATGGGCGTCACCTTTCCGTACCGCGCGTTGCCGGCGTGGCCGAGGTGGCCGAAGCCGTCGCGCAGCGGCGAGGTTGACGGATGGCCGAACGAAAGCTCGTAGCCGTTCTCCCTGGCGACGGAATCGGTCCCGAAGTGATCCGACAGGCCGTTCGTGTGCTCGCCTTTTACCGCGACGAGCGGGGTCTGCCGCTCGAGTTGTGGACGCTCGACTTGGGCGCCGAGCGTTACCTTCGCGATGGCACGACACTGCCCAACGACGTTCGCGAACGCATCGGCAGGGAGGCGAGCGCAGTGCTCCTGGGCGCCCTCGGCGACCCCCGCGTGCCGGGGATGGAGCACGCGCGCGAGATCCTTTTCGGTTTGCGCTTCGGGCTCGATTTGTACGCCAACGTCAGACCCGTTCGAGCGTTGGCCGATCGATTGGTGCCTCTGAAGCAGAGAAGCGCGCGAGACGTCGACCTCGTCGTCTTCCGTGAGAACACGGAGGGCATTTACGTCGGGATGGGGGGCCAGTTCAAACGCGGCACGCGCGACGAGGTGGCCGTCAGCGAGGATCTCAACACGCGAAAAGGTGTCGAGCGCTTGATCCGCGCCGGGTTCGTGTTCGCGCAGGCAACCGGCAAGAGCGTCGTTCACCTCGCCGACAAATCGAACGCCATGCGGCACGCGCACGAGCTCTGGTACCGGGTCTTTTTCGAGGTAGCCAAGGAGTATCCGGAGACCCAAGCCAAGCACGTCTACGTGGACGCCCTCTGCCTGCATCTCCTGCAAGACCCGGCGCAGTTCCAGGTCATCGTCACGTGCAATCTCTTCGGCGATATCGTGACCGATCTCGGCGCAGCCCTTCAGGGCGGGCTCGGGATGGCTGCCAGCGCAAACCTCCACCCAATGCTGTCGCGATGCTGCAACGAGCCTCACGTCCGTCGTCCCGTTGCGTTGTTCGAGCCGGTGCACGGCTCCGCGCCCCCGCTCGCCGGCAAGGATCTCGCGAACCCGTTCGCGGCGGTCCTCTCGGTCGGAATGTTGCTGAGCGAGCTGGGTTGGCCGGAGGAGGAGCGTCGCCTGGAGCTTCTCGTCAGAGCCGGGCTGAGCGAGGGAAAGTGCACGGCCGACGTCGGTGGTACGATGGGCACGCGCGCCGTCGGTGATTGGCTCGTTGCGGAGCTCGCGCAGTCGTTCTGACGCGCTGCCAAGGCCAAAGGCGCCCGGTGCCGGTGACGGTGCGCCGATTGCGCGATACGCTGGGCCTGCGCGCTCGTTCGGAGCTAACCAAGCCGGGCGGGAATTCTCTCGCATCCTTCGGAGCTACGTCACCATGTGCGGTATCGTCGGGTACGTCGGTACGCAGGACTGCGCCCCCATCCTCGTGGAGGGACTGCGCCGGCTCGAATACCGAGGCTATGATTCGGCCGGCCTCGCCCTCCACACTGGAGCTGCAGGCAGCGGAATCGAGATCGTTCGCGCGGTAGGGAAGCTTACCAACCTAGAGGCCGCGCTCAAGAGGAGCCCGCTGACTGGGAGCACGGGAATTGGCCACACGCGCTGGGCAACTCACGGCCGCCCTAGCGAGATCAACGCCCATCCGCACGTTGTCGGTCAAGTGGCTGTGGTTCACAACGGGATCATCGAGAATCACGTGGCCCTGCGACGGGAGCTCGAGGCCAGATCGGTTCGGTTCTCCAGCGACACGGACACGGAAATCGTGGCGCATCTCGTGGACGAAGCGCTGCGGGCAGGGGCGAAGCGGCTTGTCGATGCCGTGCGCACGTCCCTCCGCCAGCTGCGCGGCGCGTACGCGATCGCCGTGTTGGGCGCGTCTTTTCCCGACGAGATCGTGGTCGCCAAATCGGACAGCCCTCTCGTCATCGGACTCGGCAGCGGGGCGACGCTCTGCGCCAGCGACGCGCCAGCCCTCCTCGCGCACACACGGAACATGCTGTTCATGCAGGATGGGGAGGTGGCGACGTTGACGCGCGCCGGCGCCGAGGTGGTCACCCTCGATGGCGTGGTCGTCCAGCGCGCCGTCAAGGTGATCGACTGGTCACCGACCCAAGCCGAAAAGGGCGGATACAAGCACTTCATGCTCAAAGAGATTCACGAGCAGCCGCGTGCGGTCGAGGACACACTGCGCGGGAGAGTCGACCTCCTCGCGGGCGACATCATCGGCGAGGAAATGGGGATCTCTGCCAATCGCGCGGCCTCGCTCCAGCGTGTGTACTTCGTCGCCTGTGGAACGAGCGCGCATGCCGCCATGGCGGGTCGCTACTGGATCGAGCAGCTTGCGCGCGTTCCGGCGGTGGTCGAGATCGCGAGCGAGGTACGCTATCGGCAGCCCGTCTTCGGCCCCAACGACCTCGTCGTCGCGGTCAGCCAGAGTGGCGAGACCCTCGACACGCTCGCCGCGCTGAAGACGGCCAAGGCACTCGGAGCGCACGTGCTGGCCATCGCGAACGTCATCGACAGCGCCATCCCCCGCGCCAGCGACGGGGCGCTCTATACCCACGCCGGACCGGAGATTGGCGTCGCCTCGACGAAGTGCTTCACCACGCAGCTCGTCGCGATGCTCCTCCTTTCGGTCTACCTCGGCCGGCGTCGCGGCACGCTCGCACCGGAGGAGGGGCGGCGCGTGCTCGACGCGCTCGCCCGTGTCCCTCACCAGATGCGCGAAGTCCTGGCCGGCGCAGACGCACTACGACGCTTGGCGAAGAAATACGTTCGCGCCGAGCACATGCTGTTCCTCGGCCGCGGCACCGGTTACCCGGTGGCGCTCGAGGGAGCGCTGAAATTGAAGGAGATTTCGTACATCCATGCCGAGGGATACGCGGCGGGCGAGATGAAGCACGGCCCCATCGCGCTCATCGACCAAGACATGCCCGTCGTGGCCCTCTGCCCGAAGGACCCGCACTACGAGAAGACGTTCTCGAACATGCAGGAGGTGAGGGCCCGCGAGGGACAGATCATCGCGGTGTGCACGGAGGGGGACCAAGACGTGCGGGCGCTGGTTGGGCGCGAGGGAGCGGCGCCAGGTAGTGGCGAGGTGGACATCATCGAAGTGCCGGACGTCGCGCCAGAAGTGCTCCCGCTCGTTACGGTGATCCCGCTGCAGCTGCTCGCGTATTACATCGCCGACCTCAAAGGGACCGACGTCGACCAGCCGCGCAACCTCGCGAAAACCGTGACCGTGGAGTGAGCCCGGCCGCCGGGACCACGCGGTCGTTTTACGCGCTCACGGTGCGTGCCATCGCGCTCTGATCGTCGACGTCGCCCAGGCGGGCCGCAAGCATCAAGTGCTCGTCGCGCGCTTGAGGCGTTCGATCGCGGTAGCGAGTTGCTTGACGCTGAACTGCTGGGCGGCAGAGCTCTCCTCGATTTTTGCCGCCGACGCGAGCAGCTGCTCGCTCCCGCTCGCCTGCGCTTTGTGGCTGGAGTTCAGCTGCGTCACTTTGCTCGAGATGTTCTCGATGGCACCGGAAATCTGCCGCCCGCCCCGCGCTTGCTCCTGCGAGGACCGCTCGACGTGCTGCGTGATGACCCGCATTTTTTCGGCGCTCTTCATGATGAGCTCCGAGCCGCGGGCCTGCTGGGCTGTCGCCGCGGCGATCTGCTGCACGGTCTCGGCGATGCGTCCGATCGCATCCGTGACCTGCTTGGATCCCTTTGCCTGCTCCACCGTCGCGCGTGCGATCGCGCGCACCATGTTCGTGCTCTTTTGCGAGCTCTCGAGGATCTTTTTGAGCGCCCGCTCCGCTTCATTCGACACCTCGACGCCACGGTCGACATTGTGGGCGCCGCGCTCGACGGCGGTGATCGCGTTCTTGCTCTCCGCCTGGACCGTCTTGATGAGATCCGTGATTTCGCGCGTGCTTGCCCCGGCCCGCTCGGCGAGATCTTTGATCTCGTCCGCCACCACCGCAAAGCCCTTCCCCTGCTCGCCCGCCTGCGCGGCGATGATTGCGGCGTTGAGCGCCAGCAGGTTCGTCTGTTCGGCGACGTCGTCGATGACGTTCACGATCTGACCTATGGCCTCGATGCGCGAGCCGAGGTTCGAGATCACGGCGACGGCCTCCTGGGAGCTTTCCTTGATGCGGTAAATCTCGCTGATCGTCTTGAGAATCGCTTCGGCGCCCTTCTCTGCGTCGAGCGCCACCTCTTCCGACAGGCGTGCCGTTTCGTTGGCGTTGCTCTGAACCTGATCGATCGAGACGTCCATTTCGTTCATCGAGCTGCTGGTCTCCTCAGCGGTGAGCGACAGCGCGTCGACGTTCTTTGCGACCTCTTTGATGGAATAGGCCATCTCTTCGATGGAGCTCACCGTCTCCCGGACGCTCCCCGCAAGCTCCCCTACGTTCTCCGCGACTTCGTCGTTGGTCGCGGTCATTTGCAAGATGGAGCTGCTGGACTCCTCCGCGCTCTGCGTGAGCTCCTCGAGATGCCCGGCGATCTCGTGGACGACGCCGGTCAGGTCCTTGATGAGCCGTGAGGTTTGCTCCGCGCTACCGGCCTGCGATTTGGCGTTCGCCTCCAGCCTCGTGGCGATCTCGTCGAACGCGTGCTCGTACTGACCTATTTGGTCGCGCCTCGCGCCCACCTCGTCCCGGTCGCGCGTCCGCTGGGCGGCCAGTGCAACGAGCGCCTCGTACACGAGCAGCGCGTCCCCGGTCGCCTGCGGCGGGATGCTGGGTGCCTCGCCGGACGAAGCCCGCCGTACGGCCCCGATCAGCCCACCGAGCGACGCACCGCCACCAACGCCCGAGTAAACGATCGATCCCACGGCCACGACGGCGACCATCAAGATCCACGTCGCAGCCTCCTTGGCTAGATACCCCCCGGCCAAAGCGACGCCAAAGATGGCGAGCACGCCCACAAGCTGTTTCGAGGACAGCGTCATCGCTCGCGGTTCGCGACGTTAGCGGTGGAAGCGCGCTCGACGCAAGGAAACCTCGCCGGTAGCAAGGCCCCGCACTACGTTTCCTCGGGTGGCCGGCGTTCCGTCCTTTCCCCTCCATACTTCGCGCACCAGGGCCGAAGTGCCTCTCCGCTTCCAGGACGTGACGCAGGACGGCCGTCTCGCGCTCGAGTCACTCCCCACAGCGCTTTCCGCCACGGTTTGGAGCGGTCTCGCGCGTGACGACGGAATTCGAGCCATCTACGGGGCGGGCATCGTTCCGATTTTGTCGAGACTGCTCCTCGAGGGAACCCCCGGGCCGTTTCGGGCGACGGCCGTCGCGGCGGCGGAAGGCACGTCTCGCCTGGTACGCACGCAAGAGGGCAGGTTCCTACTCGAGATGTGGTCGGACCTGCGAGTGCCCGCAGGGAGGACCTATGCCCCGCCCGGATCGCCGTGCGATGGCTCACTCGAGCTCGCCGGGAGGGTCTTTGCCGAGCATGTTCTCACCCGACCATTTGCGCCACCGGGCGCGAGGCGCGTCACCAGCCTCGATTTCGACGCGGCTCCGGAGGTGCGCGAGACCCAGGCAGCGACCCTGCCGCTCGATGCTGCGGCGACACTGCCCGAAGGCGCGCGGCCGCTCGAGCCGGTCCTCGCCCTTGATCCGATTCCCATCACGTTCGGGGTGGTGCATACGGACAGCAATGGGCACGTCAACTCACTCGTGTACCTCCGCCTCTTCGAGGAAGCAGCGCTGAGACGTTTTTCCTCGCTGGGCCAAGAGCCGGGTTTGCTCGGCCGCAGGGTGGACATCGCTTACCGCAAGCCCTGCTTCGTGGGCGACACCGTGCGAGTGGCGCAGCAAGCCTTTCTGGACCTGAGCGGGCGGCTTTGCGTGGCAGCCGTGCTCCTCGCTGGGAGCGACACGGGTAGCCACGACGCCATGATGGTGGCGCGCCCACTTTCCTTCGCGTGGATGGTATTCGAGCGGTGAGGCGACGTGGCGGCAGCCGCAAGCCCGCCCAGACTGCGAGGCCGCCGCCGCGACTGCGAATGGTCGGTTCTTTGGCCCGCAGCCGACAATCCGCGCACCATTACGCACATGACGGGCGATCTTTACTGCGGCGACAACCTGGACCTGCTCCGGAACGAGATCGCGGCCGAGTCCATCGACCTGGTCTATCTGGACCCGCCCTTCAACTCCGACCGCATGTATCATGTGGCTGCCAGGCAGACGAACGCGTCCAGGGGGCAACGCGAGAAAGAGCACGCGTTCTCGGATGTTTGGCAGTGGGACGAAGCGGCGCGGCAGTCGTACGCGGAGCTGACCCACCCGACGTCCGCGATCTCGCCGCGCTTGCCGTGCCTGATGCGCGCCCTGAAGGACCTGCTGCGACCCGAGCGCAGTGACACGCTCGCCTACCTCTCGATGATGGCAGTGCGCCTGGTGGAGCTCCGTCGCGTCCTGCGGCCCACCGGGTCGATCTATTTGCATTGCGACCCCACCGCGAGTCACTACTTGAAGCTCGTGCTGGATGCGGTCTTCGGAGGGGAGTGCTTCCGCAACGAGATCATCTGGCGTTACCGCCGCTGGCCCACGAAGGCCCGCCGTTTCCAGCGGATGCACGACGTGCTGCTGTTCTACACGGCTCGCGGCGGGAACGCGCACGCCTTTCACACGCTTTACGGCTACGAGAAGCTGGCCGACTCGACGCTGAAAACGTTTGGGAAGAAAAAGCAGCGTGCAGACTTCGCATCCGGCCATCGCAAGCCGGGCGTCGAGGAGGGCGAGAGCGACGGTCCACCGCTCTGCGATTTCTGGGACGTGGAGGACGTGAGCATCAAGGGCGCGCCCCTCTCCGACGCGTGGGAGATAGGCATCATCGCGCCCATCGGCCGGGAACGTACGGGTTTTCCCACGCAGAAGCCGGAGAAGCTGCTCGAACGGGTCATCCGCGCGAGCAGCCGTGTGGGCGACGTCGTGCTCGATCCGTTCTGCGGCTCCGGCACCGCTCTCGTGGTCGCCGAACAGCAGGGGAGGCGCTGGATTGGGATCGACGCCGCGGCTGGAGCCATCGAGACGGTCAAGGCGCGGCTCCGCAAGGCATTTCCCAACCAGCGCACGTGGACCGAGCACGGCGCGGCTGCCGGCGAGGCGGCGTGCTTCGATGGCGCGCGACGCGCTCAACCCCCTTTCGCTGGCGTGAGCGTCGTCGAAGGCTTGGCGAGCTCGCCATGACCGGGTAGGCCATCCACGAGAAGCGGCGCATTGTCGTTTCGTCGGCGGGGCGTGTGCGTTACGCTTCACCGGCTCAAGGAGGCTTTTCATGCGCTGGTCCGTCGCAGCCTGCGTCCCCGCTTTGCTCGTCGCAGTCCCGCTCGGTTGCGGAGGAGGGACGCCGTCGCCCAAGAACGAGAGCGACGAGAGCCCCAAGGCTGCGACGAGCTCAAACGAAGAGAGCACGACGTCATCGGACGCAGGCGCTCTGGCGGCGGAGCCGAAGCCGCCGACCACGGCAGCGGCCATCGCGGCGCCGCCTCCCCCGACGTCGCCGGGCTCGACCGACACCACGGCTTCCGGCGATGACCCGTGGATGGCCTCGCATCAAATGCCTCCCAAGGACGTGCTTCAGACCGTGCGCGGAGCGCAGGCGAAAATTCAGGCTTGTCACCGCGAGGGAATGAAGCGGGACCCGTCCGCGTCGGGAGAGGTCAAAATCCGTTTTGTGGTCACTCACGAAGGCGTGGTGCGCGTCTGGAAAGACCAGGACTCCACGATGACAGATGAAGACACCACCAAGTGCGTCGGCGAGGTCATCAAGGGGCTACGCTTTCCGAAGCAAAAGTCGCCGGGCGATGCGTGGGGCACCTACAAGATCAATTTCAGCGGCTGAGAGTCGGTGCGCGGGAGTCAGCCGACCTGCCTCGGCTGGCGATCGGCCCGACCCTGGCCTTGGTAACCCTCTTGCCACTGCTCCGATTCGTCGCCTCGTTCGGCATCGCGCTCGTCCTCGGTTGTAGCCATCCGGCGGCGGACGCTACCGCCGATGGCGTCGTGCGCCTCTTTCTCGACGTGATGGAAGGCGCCGAAGACGACCCGCGCGACATGCGCCGTGCGTACGATCTCCTTGGTCCCGCTGCCCGCGCGAACCTCGAGGCGCGCGCGCGCCACACGAGCCGGTTACAAGGACGGCAGGTCCAACCATGGGACATGCTCGCGACCGGGCGCTTTGGGCTCGCCTTTCGGCCGAAGTCCATGCACCCCACGGTGGTCGGGGACCGCGCGACGGTCGAAGTCCTCGGCGCCGATCCGCAAAACGAGCACGCCAGCGTCTTCTGCGTGCGCGAGGCGCGGGGCTGGCGAATAGAGCCCGGCTACCCCGATCCGTAAGTCGGCTCTCCGCGGCAGGAGCCGGCGAGCGCCAACCACCTCACCGTCAACGCCATGGTCTTGCAGTCAGCTGCCTAGTCCGGTCGGCCGCGTTCCAGCGGGCGCGTTGCCAGCCTGCGTGTCTCGCGTGTTCGACACATCGGCACAGCAGCGGAAGCCGATCTGATACCCGGTGTACCACTGGTTGTGATCGGTCGTCATAGGGCGGCACCGATCGCGCACGGGCCCCCAATAGCCGCCCTTCAGACCGCTGACGTAAGGCCGTTCTCGATCTTTGCCGGTCTCGTTGATGACCCACTCATCGACGTTCCCCGTCATGTCGGAGACTCCGTACGGGCTGACGCATGACTCGCGCGCTCCGCTAGGGTCCCGCTGATCGAGGCGGATTATCTCGGTGGCGCGTGTCTTGGGATCGTTCCATTTCGATTCATCCGGCAGAATGTACGGGCGGTCGATGTTGCACGCCTCCGGATCACGAACGTAGCCGTAAGGATACGGCAAGTGCTCGCGGCCCTCGCACGCGAGCGTCCATTCGCTGTCGAGGCAGAGGCGCTTGCCGGCTCCGGCGCACTGCTCGCGGGCGTGCAGCCAGTCGACGGCCACCGCTGGCCTAACGGCCGGCTCGTTGGGCCACTCGTATTTGTCGACACAGAAGTGCTTGTGAGCCGGTACCCCGAAGCAGCGCCCCGTCGGCACGTACTCGGCGCAGCGGTCGCGCTCGGGGTGCTTGGGATCGACCCATCGGGCGCAGAGCTGCTCCACGATCGGACACCAGTCGCCCGCCACCTCGACCATCGTCGCGGGGCAAACCGGTTGCGGCTCCTCGGGCGGCGTCGCCGAGCGTTTCGCGGTCAGGTCGCACATAATTTGCGGGCGCGCGTGAGCCGTCGTGAGCGCGGTCGCGCCGGGGGCGTGCACGCTGGGCGGGAGCGTCGCCGCCACGAGCACTGCACCGATCGGTACGCGTTTCATGTGCGGCGGCAGCTCTCTGCGATCGAACGGTAGAAAATCTTTCTGGCGCTCGTCACGTTTCCCGCACACAAACCGCTCCGCCGTTATTGCGCTCCTCGGCCGGGAGGTTCGTTGGCGCGGGAGTCCGGCTCGTTCTCCGCCAGGTCCGCCTCGCCCGAGCGGCGCGGCGAAAGCGGCAATACCAAGCAAAAAACGGCGCCCCTTTCGGCGGGAGAAACCGCCGACGCGGAGATACAGGAGAGCTCGCCTTCATGCTCCACAGCAATCCGCTGGGCGATGGCTAGCCCCAGACCTGTCCCGTGCTGCTTGGTAGTCGCGTAAGGGTCGAACAGACGCGACGCGATGGCCGGGTCGATCCCCGGTCCGTTGTCGCTGACCGTGACGCGCACATGCGTTGGGCTCGCGAGCCCGATGGTCACCCGCACCACGCCAGCCTCGCCGCGGTCGGCGACGGCATCGAGCGCATTCTGGAGCAGGTTCGTCAGAACCTGGACCATCTGGTCGCGGTCCGCGAAAATCAGCGGCGGAACGTGCTCGACCGTCACCTGAAGGCGTGCGCTCGTCCCGTGCTCGTGCAGGCGCACGACTTGGCGGACGATCTCTACGAGGTCCACCCGCTGCGGATGGGGCGGCGGCAATCTCGCAAAGCGCGTGAACTCCGTCACGATGCTCGCGATGCGATGAACCTCGCCCAGCACCGTGCGCGTCGCTTCGTCGAAGTAGGAGTCGAACTCGGGATCGTTGCGCGCCCGCAGTCTTCGAAGCGTCTCGACGGCGGCGCGAATCGGCGCAAGCGGGTTTTTTACCTCGTGGGCCACACGCCGCGCGACCTCGCGCCAGGCGGCTACCCGGCTGGTTGCCGCCAGCTGCCGCCGCGTTGCTTCGAGATCGTCGAGCATCGTGTCGAATGCCTGAGCGAGCTCCGCGATCTCGCCCGCCCCCCCGACGCGGAGCGGACGCGCCTCTCCGCTCGCCACCTTTCGAGCCTCCGACGCGAGCTCCGCGATTGGACGACCGAGGCTTCGGGCGAGCAGCACCGCCAAAATCAAGGCAACTCCGGTGGACGCAAGCGCCGCGTAGAGGATTGTCTGGTCCACGCGCCATAGGCTGTCGACGAGCGCCTTGTTGGGCTTGGTCACGGCGACCGGGATGCCCGCTCCCGCGCCGTCCGTCAAAAGGCACGTCCCTCGCGAGACGTCGGCCGCGTGCAGCGGCGCCGGGCCGAGCGTTATCTCGGCATCAATGGTCTTGCCCAGCCGCTCGGCGACGGCCGCGAGGCGGCGTTCCCCCACTAGCGCCACCACCTTGCCGGCTGCCCCGGCCTTGCGGCAGCGCGCGACCAGCGCAGGGTCCGTTCCCGGCCGCAGGGCCCATCGTGAGGCATCGCCGGCAACGAGCTGGGCCCGATCGAGCGGGTTTGGCTGTGCCGGCATCGGGTCCTGCCCCAAAAGGTCGCCGTCGCCGGTGGCCAGCAGGAGCTCGTCGAGATCGAAGGCTTTGCGCTCTTCGGGCACCAATCGAGAAAGGGCGAGACGCCGCTCGTCGTCCAGTGTCGCGGCCTCGAGCCAGATGAGCGCGCGATCGACGAGCTCGCCGGACTGGCAGGCTCCAGCGATGAGCTTGCGGTCACTCTCGCCCTGGCGTTCGATTTCAGTCACCACGCGGTCGCACGCCCCGCGCACCTCTTGCTCGAAGCGCCTCGTCTCGCTTTCTCGCCGCTCGCTGCGCACCACGTAGCCGACGCCGGAGACGGACAGCGTCGCGACGAATCCAAACGCGAGGACCAGGCGGGGGGCCAGACGCATGGGCCGCTTCGGACGGTACGCCCCGCGCGGTGTCCGCCACAAGCGGCGCACGAGCCATTCAGGGTTGCTCCGCGTCCTTCCAACCCGGAGCCGTAGGCAGCGCGCGCGGCTCTCAGGCGCGGCCACTTCGGTAGGCGCTCCCCCAGTCGATACCTCGGCCCCACGGGGACGGAGGCAGCACGAGATCCGGCGCGCGGCCGCCCTGGATTCGGACTTCTGCGACGACGCCGAGGCGCATCGTCCGGGTCGCCGTGCGCGGCGAGAGGTCGATGCGGGGCGGGTGGCGAACGAGGGCGGCGGCGGAGACGGCGTCGTCGGCCGTCGCGAGGCCGATGACCGTACCCA
>JALYHV010000442.1 GCA_030776205.1 Myxococcota bacterium
GAGCGCGCCATGTTGCTCGAACAGTCGCCCACGAAGGCGACGCGCTTTCCAGCGATGCTCGCGCCAAGCTGCTCCTCGGCGGTAAAGACGTCGCACAGCACCTGGATGGGGTGGCCGTCGTCGGACAACGCGTTCACGACGGGGACTCTCGCGGCGGTGGCCATCTCGAGGAGGCGCGCTCCCGTCGAGGTGCGGTAGACGATTGCATCGCAGTAGCGGGAGAGCACGCGCGCAGTGTCACGGATGGGCTCCCCCCGGCCGATCTGGCTGCCTTGCATGCCGAGCACCACGGGCTGCGCGCCGAGTTGCGCGCAGCCGACCTCGAACGAGACACGCGTCCGCGTGCTTGCCTTCTCGAGGAGGATGGCCACCGCGAAGCCGCTCAGGCGTCCTCGTTGCGCGCCCCTCGGCGCCTCCTTGAGCGCCGCAGCGAGCGTGAGCACCTGCCGGGCTTCGGCAAGGGTCAAATCGGTCAGGTGGAGGAAGTCGCGCTTACTCATGGATTCTCCAGCGGTTCATCAAAGACACGCCGCGCGAGCTCGTCGAGCCCCCCCTGCGCAGCGGCGGCGCCGCACAGCGCGGCGGCGCGTTCGTGCAGCCACGCTAGCTGCGCCTCCACCGCGCGTGTCCCCGTGCCACCGAGGCTCTCCTTCGCGGCGACCGAACGTCGCGGGTCGAGCACGGCCAACGCTTCTGCGTCTAGCGCCGCATGCACTTCTCGGGCCCGCGCAGGTTCAACGGAGCGAAGCGAGATGCCTCCTTCGACGGCCAGGCTCACCAACCGGCCCACCGCCTTGTAGGCGTCGCGGAAGGGCACACCCCGACGGACGAGCGCCTCCGCGAGATCGGTGGCCTGCGTGAACCCCTCGTCGAGAGCGCGGCTCCCGCGCTCGCGGTCGAACGTGATGTGCCCGAGCGCTAGTGACACGACCCGAACGCAGCCGATCGCTAGTGGCGCGGCCTCCAGGAGGGATGCCCTGTCCTCTTGTTGGTCACGGTTGTAGCCGCTCGGCAGGCCCTTCATCAGCGTCAACATGGCCATCACGTTCCCGATGGCGCGGGCGCTCTTGCCACGGACGAGCTCGAAGACGTCCGGGTTTTTCTTCTGCGGCATCATGCTCGAACCCGCAGAGATCGCGCCGTCGAGCGTGATGAGCGCGAACTCGCTTGTCGCAAAGTCAACCACGTCGGTCGCGATACGGCCCAGGGCCAGGACGACCCGCGCGGCGCTCCATGTCCAGTCGAGCGCGAAGTCGCGGTCGCCCACGGTATGAAGGGCGTTTTGGCTGGGCTGCCAGGGGGCGAACAGCCGCGCGACCAGGCCGCGATCGATGGGCAGCGACGTACCGGAGCAGGCGCCGCTGCCCAGCGGCATCTCGATGCGTCCCAGGGCGTCGACCACGGTATCGGCCGCACGCGCGAGCCCCACGGCCCATGCCGCAACGAAGAAGGCGGCCGTCACCGGCTGCGCGCGCTGCCGGTGGGTGTACGCCGGGAGCAGCACGTCCTTTTCCCGCGCTGCCCGGTTCGCTAGATCTCCAACCAGCGCGCTGGCGTCGCGCAGCAACGTCGCCCCCTTGTCGCGGACGTGCAGGCGGAGGTCGAGCGCGACCTGGTCGTTCCGCGATCGCGCCGTGTGGAGGCGAGCGGCCACCGGCCCGACCCGATTCCCGAGCTCAGCCTCCACGGCCATGTGGACGTCCTCCTCGTCTGTGGGGAGCTGGAGCGTTCCTGCGGATGCTTCGTCGTAGAGAGTCCGTAGCGCCCGCCGCAGCGTCGCAGCGTCGCCGCTAGGGATGATGCCCGTTCGCGCCAGCATCGTCACGTGCGCGGCGCTGCCGACGAGGTCCTCCCGGACGAGCGCTCGGTCGTGTTCGAACGAAGACGACCACGCGAGAAGCTCCCCGAGCATTCCCTGGTCGCCGGTGGCGCTCGTTCGCGCAATGCCACTCATGCGCGAACCCGTGTACTGCCTTCGGCGGCGCGGCGCCAGAGGCGGCGCTCGGGTGAGCTCCCCGGGCTACGTCGGGCTACCACCCCCGCGTCATGGCGTGTAATGGATGCGCGATGAGCCGAATCCACCGCTCGCTTCCACCCAAGGGCACGCGCATCGGCATTGCCTTTTCGGGCGGGCTCGACACGCGCACGGCCGTGGCCTGGATGGCTCGCGAGGGCCTCGATGTGTTCGCGTACACCGCCGATCTCGCGCAGCCCGACGAGGCGAACGTAGCGGACATTCCGCCCATCGCGATGCGCCACGGCGCCAGGTGCGCTCGCCTCGTCGACTGCCGCGACGCACTGGTCCGTGAAGGAATCGTCGCCATCCAGTGCGGCAGCTTTCACCTGTCGACGGGCGGGAAGAAATACTTCAACACGACGCCGCTCGGGCGAGCGGTCACGACTACGGCAATCATTCGGGCGATGCGTGAAGACGGCGTCCACGTCTTCTCGGACGGCAGTACCCACAAAGGCAACGACATCCAGCGCTTCTTCCGTTACGGCGTCCTCGTAAATCCTTCGCTCGAGATCTACAAGCCGTGGCTCGATCGCGCGTTCGTGGACGCATTCGGCGGACGCAGAGAGATGAGCGAGTACTTGGCCGCCATAGGGCTGCCGTACACGATGGCCACCGAAAAGGCTTATTCGACGGATGCCAACGTCCTCGGCGCCACCCACGAAGCCAAGGACCTCGAGCGGCTCGACCGCGGCGTGCGCATCGTTCAGCCCATCATGGGTGTCCCCTCGTGGCACCCCGATCACGCCGTCGCGAGCGAGGAGCTGACCGTCGAGATGGCGCGTGGTGTCCCCGTCGCCATAAACGGGGCGAAGCACGGGTCCGTCTTCGAGACGTTCCGCGCGTTAAACGCGGCGGGCGGCCGTCATGGACTCGGCGTTAGCGATCAAATCGAAAACCGCGTCATCGATGCGAAGAGCCGCGGCGTCTACGAGGCCCCCGGAATGGCCATCCTTAACATCGTTTACGAGCGCCTGCTCAGCGCGGTCCACAACGAGAACACGACGGACCTCTACTTCACCCTCGGGCGCCGCCTCGGACGCCTGCTCTACGAGGGGCGCTGGTACGACCCCGAGGCCCTGATGCTGAAGGAGGCGCTGACTCGCTGGGTCGCGCCCGCGGCGTCCGGCAAGGTCACGCTCGAGCTTCGCCGCGGGGACGATTACACGATCCTCGACACGCAGGCCGCGTGCAGCGCCTACCAGCCCGACAAGCTCTCGATGGAGAGGACGGCGAGCGCCTTCACGCCCGAAGATCGGGTCGGTGCCCTCGAGATGCAGAGCCTCGGCGTGATTGACAACCGCGAGCTCCTGCTGCACTTCGCGGGGATCCTGGCGAAAGGAGACCCCGGAGCGGTTGGAAACGTCCCGGAGCTGCTCGTCGGCCCCGGCGACGAGTGAGAGCGGCGCATTTTTGTGAAGCTCCGCGGAGCAGGCACGCCTCGGATAGAGCGCTCAGCCGCGCCGCACGAGAGTGCCGACACCTCGGTCGGTGAAGAGCTCCGCGATGACCGAGTGCGGCGTTCGACCGTCGAGGATGTACACGCTCGTTACCCCGCCTTCGATGGCGCGGAGGACGCTCTTTGCCTTAGCCACCATTCCGCCGCGCACGACGCCGTCCGCGATCTTGCGCTCCAGCTCGCCCGCGCTGATCTCACTCAGGAGCTGGCCATTTTCCATCACGCCGGCGACGTCCGTCAGGTAAATGAGCTTCTCGGCGCGGAGGGCGATGGCAATCTCGGCCGCGGCTGCGTCAGCGTTGATGTTGTACCCCTCGCCGTCCTCTCCGAGACCGACGGGAGAGACGACGGGCACATATTTCCTGTCGAGAAGTATCTCGAGTAGCTCGTGGTTGACGTGCGTGATCTCGCCGACCATGCCGAGGTCGCGCTCCCCGACGAGCTTGCGCGCGCGCAGCAGGCCGGCGTCCTTGCCCGACAAGCCGACCGCGTGCGCGCTCGACTGGTTGAGCAGCGAGACGAGCTCTGTGTTGATCTTTCCCGTGAGGACCATCTCCACGACCTTCACGTCCTCGCGCCCGGTGACGCGCACCCCATCGACGAACTCGCTCTTACCCATGCCCAGCTTTTCGAGGGTCTGCGTGATCTCGGGGCCGCCGCCGTGGACGACAACGGGGAGGAGACCTGCGCTTCGAAGCAGGTTGATGTCATTGGCAAAACTCGCTTTCAGCGAGTCCTTGACCATCGCTGCCCCGCCGTACTTGATGACTGCGCGGGTGTTCGTGAACCGCGCGATGTAGCTGAGCGCTTCGACGAGGAGCGCGCGCTTGAAGCCCGGCGTGTGGTTCGTGAGGCGGTCGTCACCCGCGACGATCCCGTCGGAGGAGGCGCTGGTGATGCTGGGGTCATGGGAGTTGATTGCTGCGTGCTCGTACACGCGGTTGCGCGCCCAAGCGGTCGCCCGCGCTCCGCCCTCCGCGAGCTGGACATCGATCTCGACAAGCCGCTCGCGCAGTCGGGCCCGAAGCGCTCCCTCGTCCACGCTCACTGGCCCGTGCGCTTCGTACACGCACGTCCTCTGCATGCGCACCGTGGCTCGCGTCGGATCGATGGGCCAACGGCGCGAGCCCACGCGGGCACCGAGAGCGGACAGCACGCGGTCCCAGCTGCGCTCACCTTTGAAGATGGCCGCCTGGACGGAGCTCGAACCAGCTACGGTGCGCGCCAGCTCCCTTGCCATCTCGACGTCCGGCGCGCCATGGATCTGCACCTCGAGCCGGTTGGCTGCGCCATCCCCATCCTCCGCGATCGCACGCGCGAGATCGATGGAGACGGCTTCGAGTGCCGCGGCGAGCGCCTCGTACTCGCTCGTGCCCTCGGTGATCGGCTGGTTCCGCGCGAGGCCGTTGGCGAGCGCAAAAACAGCGTCATTTGTGCTCGTTTCCCTATCCGTGTCAATCATCTCGAAGCTGCACCGCGCTGCACGCGCGAGGGCGCTCCGCAGGGCAGAAGGCGTGACGGCGGCGTCCGTGGTGAGAAACGCGAGCACCGTCGCCAGCTCGGAGCCAACCGTCCCGCTGCCCTTCGCAAACCCGGCAATCGAGACCTCCACCGCGCCGATCCGCAGCGATCTGGCGGCGAGCTTCGGGCGTGTGTCCGTGGTCAGGATGGCCTCGGCGGCGGGCTCCATGGCCGTCCCACGCGCTGCAGCGAGACGCGTCGCCGCTCCGACGAGCTTGTGCACCGGGAGCTTCGCGCCGACCGCCCCGGTCGACGCGGCGAGCACGCTCTCCGCCTCAACGCCCAAGGCCGTTGCGACCGCCGCGCACACCTCACGCACATCGCGCTCGCCTCCAGGCCCGACTAGCGCGTTCGCGTTGCCGCTGTTTACCACGATCGCGCGTACATTCGTCGCCGGAAGGCGGGTCTCGGCGTCTCGAACCGGTGCCGCGCGCGAGGCGTTTATCGTAAAGCACCCTGCCGCGACGCAAGCGACCTCGCTATGTACCAGCGCTAAATCGTTGCGCGCGGCCTTGATGCCGCAGTTGATCCCGGCGTAGCTGAACCCTCGCGGCGTTATCACCTCGGTCCTCCAGTCAAGGCGACGCGCGCTGCAGGTGATCGAGCCCCGTCGCCTCGGGCCAACCATTCATGGCATTCAGGTTTTGGACCGCCTGGCCCGCCGCTCCCTTGAGGAGGTTGTCGATCGCCCCGATCGCGATGACCATTTCATCATTCGCCGTCGCACCAACGTGCGCGAAGTTGGTCCCGACGACCCGCTTGAGCATGACCTGCTCGGCGGGAACTGCGCGCACGAACGCGGCATGGGCATAAGAGTCGGCAAGGCACTCGGCGACCCGTTTGGCCGTCGCGCCAGGGCGCGGTCTTCCGTAACAGGTTGCGAGCAGCCCGCGCTTGATAGGCAAGAGGTGCGCAGTGAACGTGAGCTTCACGCTCGCCGCCAGCCGCGAAAGGGCACGTACGATTTCGGGGGTGTGCTGGTGGGCCAGGAGCTTGTACGCGCGCACGTCCTGGTCGACTTCGACGAACGAGTAGGCCTCGCCTGTCTGGCGTCCGGCCCCGGTAACGCCGCTCTTGCCGTCGATGATTAGGCCCTCCGGCTCGACCAGCCCCTCACGGACGAGCGGCGCCAGCGCGAGCAAGGCGGCGGTCGGGTAACATCCCGGGTTGGCGACGACCCCACCGGCGGCCGCTCCCCCGAAGATCTCCGGCAAGCCGTAGTGCGCCCGCTCCAGCCATTGCGGCGCGAGATGATCGAATCCATACCAACGTGGGTACGCGCCCGCCTCGAGGCGAAACGCCCCGGAGAGGTCGACAACCTGCTTTCCACGGTCGGCGAAGGCGGGAAGCACGCGCATCGACACGTCAGCGGCCGTGGCGAGCAGCACCGCATCACACGCGTTTGCCAGGTCGAGCGCCGCGGCGTTCGGGGCGAAGCGTAGGTCCGATGGGTCCAGTCGCGTACCCAAGTGCGTCGCGACGCTCTCGCCGGTGAGCTTGTCACTGGTCGCAAAGACGAGCGAGAGCCGGTCGTGCACAGCGACCAGCCTGGCGGCCACCATGCCGGAGTACCCGGAGGCGCCGACGATGCCGACCCGCAATTTGTTCATGACGCGTGGCGATCTACCTCAAAAAAGGCGAGCGCGCAGGGCCCGCGCACCGCCGGCGGTCAGAAGCGAGGCGCTCGCCGCGACGTCGGGGCGGGAGGCTCGGCGGGACGGCGGTGGGCGAATGTCATGGGCGCTGGCTGCGCGGTCGAGGGGGCAACCCACCGGCCACGTGGGCGGCGGCCGGTTCCCGCAGCTCGAGCGAGTATTGCCGGATCTGCCGTTGCCCCCACGGCGCGCTATGCTGTTCTCTGTGAAGCGTTTCGCTGGCTCATTGGGCTCTGCCGTGTTCCTGGCCGCGTCCGCGCGCTCGGCGGTAGCCGAGAACCAGGCGCAGAAGCCGTTGCCGGTGCTTGCCGCCGACCCGTCGCCGATTTCTACGAGCGTCTCTGGGGCGCTCGGTCCTTCTCCGACGCCCGGCGCGAGCTCGTCAGCGCAGCAGCTCTACGCCCATGTGCTTCGGGGAGTCGTTGCGGTCGAGCGAAACGGCTCGCCTCTGGCCATCGGCACCGTCCTTGGTGGCGACGGGCGGATCCTGACGTCGCTTTCCGGTTTGGGTGGGCTCAATCGTGCGGATGTCCGCTATTCGGACGGAACAACCGTCCATGCCCGACTCGGCCACATGGACCGGGTCAGCGACCTGGCGCTCCTCGTTCCAGAGTCCGGTAAGTGGCTCGAGGGCCTCGCCGCGAGCGAAGCGGAGCCGGTCGGCGCGTCTTTGCACGCGATGCTTCCAGTGCGCGGCGCCCGTCTAGCGCCCGCGCAGGTGGACGCAACGCGGCGCGTGGACGCGCACTCGCGTGACGGCGAGCCGCTCCGACAAATGCTCGACATCGACCTTAAGGGTGGACCGCCGATCGCCGGAACGCCCCTGCTCGACGAGTCGGGGAGCGTCGTCGCTGTGCTCGTTCGCGTTTGCAAGGGAGCCGCCGCGCCGAGCGCTGCGCCCTGGGCGGCGTGGGCTTCTGCAGCCATGCCCCCGTCGAAATCGGCAGCGCCGTGCACACCCATCGTCTTGGGGTCTCCGGTGTCGGCCATACGGTCTTTTCTCGCGGAGATCCCCGCCCAGCCGGTTGCACCCGCCGCGTGGCTCGGGATTCGAGGTGAGCCGCAAACGACCGGGCCCGCCCACGGCGTGCGCGTTGCCGCGATCGCCGCGTCGAGCCCCGCGGAGAAGGCGGGGCTCAAGGCCGCAGAGCTCATTGTGGCTGTCGACGGTCACGCCATCGACACGCCGGACCGGCTTGCGGGATCCATTGCGAAGCATTCTCCCGGCGAATCGGTGACACTCCTCGTCCTCGGTGGGGACAAATTCCGCGAGGTCACCGTCCCGTTGCAAGCGGCGCCATAGCACGTCCGCACAGTCGCGCTCAGCGGAATTCCCGGAACGCGGCTCAGTCCGAGGCGCCTTTGGCGCGACAGTCGGCGGGCGTGACCCGTGGTTGACACCGTGAGCCGCTCCTTGCGACGATCGGCACGGCGCCCGTGGCGCTGGACGCACGCACGATCGAGAAAGGCAAACCGTGGGAGGACCACTCCGAATCGAGGTGGCCGGCGAAACGAACGTCGGAATGAAGCGCACGCACAACGAGGACAACTTTTCGATCATCGAGGAAAGTGGTCTTTATATCGTTGCCGACGGCATGGGCGGGCACGCCTCGGGCGAGATCGCCAGCAAGATGGCTGTCGATGCGATGCGTGAGTTCTTCGCGGCGACGGCCAATGACCCGGAGCGGACGTGGCCCTACAAGATGGACCGCTCCAAGGGGTACGAAGAGAATCGACTCATCACAGGGATCAAGCTCGCAAACTTGCGCATCTACGAGAGCGCCCAGCGCGACCCGCGGCAGCGCGGGATGGGCACTACCATCGTCGCGCTTTTCGCCGTGGAAGACGGGGTGTACCTCGCTCACGTGGGCGATTCGCGGGTGTACCGCATGCGCGACGCCCAGCTCGAACAACTGACCGAGGATCATTCGCTGCTGAACGACTACATCAAGATGAAGCGGCTCACGCCGGAGGAGATTGCGAATTTTCCGCATAAAAACGTTATCGTTCGCGCCCTCGGAATGAAGGACACCGTCAAGGTCGACACCAGACACGAGCAGCCGCGTGCGGGGGACGTTTACCTGCTGTGCTCCGATGGCCTGTCCGGGCCCGTAAGTGACGACGACGTGCGAGAAACGCTGCTTGCAACGGCAGATCTGAAGACAGCGGCGTCACACCTGATCGCGCGCGCCAACGAGAACGGAGGGCCCGACAACGTGACCGTCGTTCTGGCGCGCTGGGTAACGGGGTAAAGCCTCGGCTCCCGCGCAAACGGCGCGTCATCGGTCGCGCGTCACCGGACGCCGGTCGGCCCCAGAGCGTAGTAGGCGACGGCCACTGCCAGCAGAGTCACGAGGGCGACCAGGACATAGCCTATGCGCGTCGGCACCGTGCTCCAGCCGTCGGCGAAGAACTTGCCTCGGGAACGTTTGCGCAGGCGGCGCTGCACGCCGCGCAAAATGTCCGGGGTCGCGCGCCGAGCCGACTCGGCGGAGAGCGCGCGTTTCACGACCTCGCGTATCGCGCGGGTCTCGTCGTCGTCTGCCGGCTCGGGCGGTTCCGTCATACGATTTTTTCTCCGAGGGCTTGCTCGACGAGCAGTCTGAGCTGCCCCCGCGCGCGGTGGATGCGGCTCTTCACTGTGCCCTCGGGCAACCCCGTGATGGCCGCGATTTCTTCGTAGCTCAGATCCTCGACATCGCGCAGCACGAGGCACTCACGGAAGCTCGGCTCCAGCGCGAGAATGGCAGTGCGCACGACACGCTCGATCTGCCGGCCCGCCGCGACCTCGTCGGGGCCCGCGATGCGTGCTGCGCCGCGGCTCTCGAGAGGCGCCTGCTCCTCGACCGTCTCGAGCTGCTCCTGCTCCCCGGTGTGCCGGACACGAAGGTACTTGAGGCGGTTTTTGCAGAGGTTGATGGCGATGCGGTAGATCCACGTGGAGAGCTTCGACTCGCCTCGAAAGGAGCCGATGCTCTTGAAGACCTGCACGAAGACGTCTTGTGCCACCTCCTCGGCCTCGGCGTCGCTCCCGAGCATGCGCAGGACGAGGAGAAAGATGCGTCGCTCGAATCGGCGGACGAGCGCGTTGAACGCCCCCTCGTCGTGCGCGATGAGCCCGCCGAGCAACCGTGCCTCTTCGGCCGCAGACGGCAGGCCAGCCTGATCGTCGGTCAAGCCCACGCATACCCATCGTGCCTGATTCCGGTAGCCAGGCCCAAAGAGATCCCCTTCCCCGCGCCGGTTGACGGGGACGGTACCACCGACGTAGCTGACCACCGCGCGACGACGAAGTTCCGAAAGCACTCCCGAAGGGCAACAACGTGGCTGGAAGGTGCTCCCACGAGCGCAGCGCAGCGGGCTGGCCACGCCTCCGCCCGGGTTGCCTTTCGCGCATGATTTCGTAGGCTCCCGGGCTTACGCTCTCGCTCCGACGACATTCGGGGCGGCGTGTCATCCGGCGTCGTCTAATGGCAGGACAGCAGATTTTGGATCTGCTTATCGGGGTTCGAATCCCTGCGCCGGAACTGAAGAACAAGAAGATAAGCCGTCTCGATACGTTCGCGACAAGCGTCGTACGTAGGTGCCCCCCAGTTGCCCGCAAGTAGTCCAATCGCGTGCTGCTTGTCCCCGCACGTCGCGTGCAGATAGCGCGTGGTGGTCGCGAGATCTGCGTGCCCCATCATCTCGCGGACTGCCTCGATGTTGGCGCCGAGGTTCACCAGGTGCGTCCCGTAGGCGTGACGCAGTCGGTGGAAGCTCCACGTAGGCGAGAGCCCGAGTCCCCAGCCGCAGTCGAGCACGGTCGTCGCGCTCTCGGTGCCCGTTCGCCTCCAGCACCTTCTCGCTTCGGGGCGCACCAAGGTCATGGGACCGGTGCGGACGTAGATGACCGCGCAGTCTCTTCG
>JALYHV010000443.1 GCA_030776205.1 Myxococcota bacterium
TTTCATGTTTCACGCTTGGCCGAACGCCCGACGTACACGTTCGACATGTTCTACGATGACATCGTGCTCGACACGAACCGATTGGGTTGCCTGCCTTGACGGTCTTCGGCAACTACATCGGGGGTCAATGGGTAAGCGCAAAGAGCGGCGCGACCTTCGAACGGCGCAATCCCGCCGATACCCGCGATTGCGTCGGCCTGTTCGTGCAGTCGAGCGCGAGGGATGTCGAGGAGGCCGTAACCGCAGCCCGACTCGCGCTGCCCGGATGGCGCAGGCTAACCCCCGATGCGCGGGCGCAGTTCTTCTTCAAGGCGGCGTACCGGCTGCTCGCTCGCAAAGAGGAAATCGCCGCAGCGATCACGCGCGAAGAAGGCAAATCGCTCGCAGAGGCGACCAGCGAAGCGGGGCGGGGCGCCGTCCTTTTGCGCCACTTCGCCGGTGAGGGGCTGCGGAGCGGGGGCGAGGTCCTCCCGTCGGCAAGCCCTAGCGCGCACGTCTTCACGGAGCGCGTTCCGCTGGGCGTCATAGGGCTCATCACGGCGTGGAGTTTCCCGCTCGCGATCCCACTTTGGAAGGCCGCCTCGGCCATGGTTTACGGCAACAGTGTCGTGCTCAAACCCTCCCCATTGTCCCCCCACACTGCCCACCTTTTGGCGGAGATCTTTCACGAAGCCGGCCTCCCACCGGGAGTGTTCAACCTGGTCCAGGGAGGCGCCGCCACGGGCGAGGCGCTCGTCGCGTGCGAGCCAACGCTGGACGGCGTCTCGTTCACCGGAAGCGTCGCCGCCGGCAGGCTGATCGCGCACGCCGCCATCGAGCGCGGCACGCGATACCAGCTCGAGATGGGAAGCAGAAATCCGGTGGTCATCCTCGAGGACGCGGACCTCGACCAAGCGGTGGAGCTCACGGTGCAGGGCGCGATGCGTTCGGCCGGCGAGCAGTGCACGGCGACCGCACGGGCCATCGTCGTGGACGGCGTGGCCGACGAGTTCTCCCGGCGCGTCACCGAACGTGTGAAGCGACTCGAGTTGGGCCCGGGAACCGATCCGGCGGCGTCGCTGGGGCCGGTGATCTCGGAAGAAGCGCGTGAGCGCATTCTGGCGCACATCGCGCGCGCGCTCTCGCAGGGCGCTCGCCTCCTTTGCGGCGGGTCGGCTCCAGCGGACTCGGAGCGCCTGAAATATGGCCACTACGTGCTGCCGACGGTCCTCGATCACGTCCAGCCGACGATGGCCATTGCAAAGGAGGAGGTGCTCGGCCCCGTCCTCGCCATCGTTCGTGTGGCGGACTTCGAGGCGGCGCTGCGGTTGGCGAACGACGTGCCATTCGGCCTCTCGGCAACCGTCTTTACCCGCGATATTGGCGCCGCCTTTTCTTTTGCGCGCGAGGCCGAGGCGGGCATGATCCGCGTGAACGGCGAGTATGCCGGAGTGGAGCCTCAGGCGCCGTCTGGCGGCATGAAGTCGTCCGCCTCGTTCTCCCGCGAGCAGACCCAAGCGGCAAAGGACTTCTTCACGCGCGCGAAGACTGTCTTCATGGATAAGGCTGGGCGTTGACCGAGTCCCTGGCCAGAGACAGAGGCCATGAAATGCGCCATTCATGCGCTCGAAATGGGCGCGCAACAATTGCAGCGCACGTTACCAAAACATGCGCTCGTCGTTTCCTCCTCGTCGTGCCGAGGGTGCATCACGCCGGCCCGCAGCGATCTCCACTCTCTCTAAGGCGCCGCCAGCCCTTACCGCCGCGCGGTTCCTCGCCTCGATGCCTCGCCAGTACCGGGACCGGCACGAGAAGGAGGCTGCGGCCGAGCATGCCGCGATCGTCGCTCGTCGGGGCCAGGCTGCTGTTCATGCCGAAATTTGGCGCGAACTGCCAGACGGCGGCGCCATCATATGCGTCGTCGCCGATGACCGGCCGGGGCTTCTTTCGCTCATTACTGCAGCACTCGCCGCAGAGAGAATGGACATCACGGCGGCCCACGCGTACACCCGTGCCCTGGCCGACGGCGCGGGGGCGGAAGCGGTCGACTTCTTGTGGCTCCGGCGCGGCGGCGCGAGCGTTGCGCCGATCCGCGCCAGAGACATCGGCCGCGTGGTCGATGTCCTTCGCGCTCTCGTCGCCGGCGAGCGCACGCCCGAGTCGTTCGCGCGGCGCTCCCGCCCGCCGCCGCCGTCCAGGCCAGCAGCGCCCACCAGGGTCAGCTTCGACACGGCGCGCGACGCCGGACACGCCGTCCTGACGATCGAGACCTCCGATCGACCGGGCCTCCTCCTTGCGGTGACCCTCGCCCTCTTCCGCGCGCAGGTTCAAATCATCGCGACGGAGGCCACCACCCGAAATGGCCGCGTCGTCGATCGGTTCACCGTAGCGGAGCAGGATGGTTCGCCACTCCGCAGCGAGCGCCACGACGTCGTCCAAACGGCGGTCGCGTCGGCGCTGAAGCCGCTTCACAACGCGCCGCGATCCAGACCACCGCGCTCCTGAGGGGAGCCTCGCGCGGCGCGCCGAGGCAACGATGCCGCGGCGCCCGAACGCTACGGCTTCAAGCCGTACACACGGACCACGTTGGTCGTCGTCGCCGTGCCCACGTAGACCTTCCCGTTGGCGACGACCGGCGGCGAGAACTTCGCGAACAGACCCAGGCTGTCCGCCGCGTTCTTGTCGCTGTTCCAGAGGTTTTTCGTGATGTCCTCGGCGTCCATCGCGTACATCACGCCGGGCACGATGTGGTGCCACGCCGTGTCGTACGTGCCCGACTGCGATTGCGGCAGCGTCACCCCCCAGACGACACCGGTTCCGGGCATCGTGCCGTTCGAGGAGACGGTGACGATCGCGCCAGGATGGGGTGCGGCGTACCCGATTGCGGCGGTCTGCGTTGCCG
>JALYHV010000444.1 GCA_030776205.1 Myxococcota bacterium
GAGCGCGCCAGCTCCGGCGTCGAAACCGCTGCCGCCGGCGAGCCCCCCGGACGTGCTTCCGCTTGCCGATCCGCCGGGTGCGCCGCTCGACCCCGCGCCGCTGGAAGAACCGCTGTTCGCACCGGCGCCGGCGTCGGGTCCGCTCCCGTTCGAGGCCGTCGAACAAGCGGCGAGCGTGACCGCAACGACGACGCCCAAAGGGCCGCCGAAGGGGAGGGACAAGCACGGCGTGGCGACGACCGTAGAAATGACCGGAGGACGCCGAAAGCTAGGGGGAAAGGAGAGGCTCATGTCCAAACGAGTCTAGCGCGTCCGCGTAGCCGCCCCGCGTTTCTCGTCGGGGCCCAGGGAAGGTGCGTCGCAGGCGACGTTTTTCCGGCGCCGCAGAACCCAGGGCCTGTGAGCGAAGCCCCTCGGGCTCAGAGCATTCCGTCGACGACCGGAACGGCGGTCGACGTCACCGAGATCGTGTCCGACATCAGGCCGGTGCGCGTAGCCGTGAGGGTGATCGTACCGGGCATCAACGTAGAACGGACGAAGACGCGGTTGACCCCGCACTCCGTGAGCAGCGTCGTCTTGTTGATGGATCCCGGCACCCCGCTGTTGACGCCGCCTCGCCAGACGCCGGGGCCGGTCATCGCGAAGGTCACGGGGGCTTCGTCGGTCGGGCAGCGCTGGCCATTGGCGTCCACCACCTCGAAATCGAACATCGCCACGTCCGCGCCGTTCGCTTTCAGCCCTCCGTTCGGATCGACCGTCGCGGTCAGCTTGATCTTCGCCGCGGCGCCCGCTGTCTGGAGCTGGTGCTCGGCGACCTTTGCGCCGCTGGCATCGTAACCTACCGCTTTGATGGTTCCCGCCGCCCAGCTGACGCCGGGGAACGAGAAGACGTAGTGGTCCGTCGGCGTCGTGGACTTTCCGATCGACGTCCCGTTGACGAAGAGCTCCACCGACGGCGTGTTCGCGATGACGTACATCGTCTTTTTGGTGGCAGCCGGGTACGTCCAGTGGCCGATGATATGGATGTCCGGCGTGGTGCTCCCAACGACTCTATGGGCGTAATAAAGCTCCTTCGGCAAGCGGACGGAGTCGACCTTTCCGCTCACGCGGCAGACTTCGCTGCTGTCTTGCCTGCCGTCCGCGTTCGAGTCCGCGAAATAGATCGACGCGTATCCCGCGTACCGCGAGTGAGCGGAATCGGTGTTCCTTATCGAGTAGACGTTCTTCCAGATATCGAGCCGGTTCATGGCCGCAGGTGACGTCGCGTCTCCAACGATGAAGGTCTCCTGGTTCCAGTGGTACGTGTCCACCGGCCCAGGCTTGAAGCCCATGTGCGGGGGAGAAAAGTCGTCCCAGTAACGGCGCGCGGCCTCATCGCGCTCGTCTTCGGCTTCGATGATGGGCGCCTGGTTTCGGTAATTGTTCGAGTAGCCGCGGAAGTACGCGGCGTCGTTGGCGGGCGTCCACCCTGCCGAGTAGGCCACCATCGTCCCGAAATATTCGGCGTAAGGCGCGCCGGCCGCATCGGCGAGATCGCGACAGCCGATGGCTCGACCGCCGCTCGGGTCCCACTGCTTTCGCAGAGCCTGCATTTCCTGCATGTGAGCGGCGACGATCCCGTTGTTGCCGGCCTCCCAGAAAAGGACGCTCGGGTTGTTGCGCAGGTAAATCATGCTCGCGCGCATGACGTTGGTCCGCTGCGTCCATTGGACGCCGGTGACGTCCGCTTCCTTGTCCCCGGCCGGCGCGATGTTGATGACGCCGTACTTGTCGTTCGCCGCCACGTCCACGCGCTGCGGCGTGATGTGCATCCAGCGGATGTAATTGCTGTTGCTGCCGCGGATCAGGTTCGCGTTGTAGTCGTGCATCCAGTCAGGCACCGCTTCGCCGAGGGCCGCCCAATCGTTCGATGCCCGCTGCGCAAAGCCGAGCAGGTACACGAATCGACCATTGACGTATATGCCTCCGGTCCCCGCGCCGCCCTTGAAGGCCGTCTGGCGAAATCCGGTGACCGTCGTTCGGGTGTCCACGACCGCACCGCCCACGCTCAGCGTCGTGACGACGTTGTACAGGTTCGGCGTGAGATCGCTCCAGAGTTTGGCCCCGGCGAGCGCGCCGGTAGCCTTGAGGACGACCGGCGTAGCGTCTGGCAACGGCGTAGGGGTGCCCTGGAAAGTGCCAACCGTCGCACCGCTCGCCGGGTCCACGACTTGCGCCGCGAGCGTGACTGTCTGCGCGCTCCCCGACTCGTTCTTCACCTGCGATTCGACGTTGACCGTGAGGTCACCCTTCGAAGGAGTGACGTTCGCGAAGCCCGACGGGTAGACGTAAACGCCGGTCGTCTGCAGATTGTTGTAGATTGGATAGGTCTGGTAGACCTTTCCGGGAAGGTGCAACCACACGTGGCCAATCAATCCGCCGTAGTCCGGGTTGAACGCCTTGCCCGTCCATTCGAAGCCGACTCCCGTCGTGGATTCGACGTACGAGGCGCTGTTGTCCACTCGAACCGCCAGGACGTTTTCGGCGGCGCCGAACATCGCGTGCGCGGTGATGTCGATCCCGCAGGCGGTGATGCCGTCGTCGTAGACGCCCACCGGCGTGCCATTGATGTAAAACCGGGCGCCCTGGCGGATGCGCTCGAATTCGACGATGACCTTGCCGCCCGAATACTGAGACGGAATCTTGAAATGCTTTCGGTACCAGGCGGGGCCCGTGTAGCTACCTGTGTCGCCGCTCGAGTGGCTGATCAAAACGGTGTACGAGTCGACGTCGTTGTAGGTGTGCGGCGTGCTGACGGTGCTCCAGGTGCTGTCGTTGAATGCGACGGCGTCGGCACCGGTCACGTCCTGTTTGATGAATTGCCAACCCGGATCGAGGCTGTGGGCCCCGTACGCTGCCGTCGGCGCGACCGTCACGCCGCTGTCGGCGTTCGGAACGGGAACGCCGCTGCCGCCGCCGCCGTCGTCCGCGCTCGAAGCGCCGCTACCGCCCGCGCCC
>JALYHV010000445.1 GCA_030776205.1 Myxococcota bacterium
GGTCGACGGCGACGACGCCGCCGCGGGCGCGGGCGGCCTCGGCGATCTGGCGGTCCGCGGGACGAAGGGCGTTTCGAGCGGCGTAGCGAGCGAAACGAGATCCCCCACTCCCGCCGTCTGCGCACTCCGCGCGTCGAGCGGGACGTGGTACGCGCGCCCCGCGGGCGTCTCGACCACCGCGTAGAACGTGCCCTTGAGCTCATCGGATAGACCCTTGCCGGCCACGCGGCCCGTGACGACCGCCGCCGCCAATCCAGGCTCGGGCGGCAGCGCCTGTCCCGGCCGCACCGCGTCGTAGCGCGAAGGGTCGCCTCGCACGGCGCCGTGGATCTGCTGCAGGATGTCGCCGCGCGAGCCGAGATCGCGGAGTCGCTTCTGCCAACCTTCGACAAGCCTCCACGACGTTCCCGAGATGCGCTCGGCGAGCCGGAGCCCCTCGAGATGCTCGAGGCGTGCGATGAGCAAGGACTCGTCGATGCGCCCGCTCCGTGCCCGCCCGCGGACTTCCACGAGGTGGTCGGGGCCGCGGCGCTCGAGCTCCCGGTCCAGCGTAGTAAACCGCTGCTGGGTGACCTCGCGATCTTGTGCCCGCCGCACATCCCTTTCCGGCCGCGGCCCGAGCTCCTCGGTCGCCAGCTCCTGGGCACGCCCGCGCATGCCGGCCGAGATGTAGCCCCGGTCAATCCGTAGCTCCCGCCCATCGCGGTCGATGCCGCGGACGACGATGTGGGCGTGGGGGTGGCTCGTATCGAAATGGTTGACCGCCGCCCACTCCACTTTGCGCCCGAGGTCCCGCTCGAGCGTCCCCATCAGGCGCCGCACATAGACGGTGAGGTCGAGCTCCGAACCGTCTTCCGGCGAGACTATGAAACGAAACTGGTGTTTCTCGCCGGGCCGCGGCTGCTCGAAGACGCTCGCGCGTACTGCCCCTCGCGCGTCGTAGAGCGTGCCCTTCGAGCCGTCCTTTTCGACCCCGTCGCGTTCGATGTAGCGCACGTGCAAGGCGGCAGCCTTGGCGGCGGTCGGTCCCATGCGCAGCAGGTGCGCCTTGATGACAACCCGGCGCGCGCGGGCCTGAAGGGGGTGAACGCGCGCCGCGCTACGCCGGGCCGCTCCGCGGATGCGCGCTAGGAGCGCATTGCGGAACGAGCGCGCTCCGTCCGGCGACCGCCGCGAGCCGCCAGCACCCATCCGCGGCCTAAAAATAGGGAGTTCGTCGTCGCGCGCGATTTCTGTCACCGGATTTCCGTTGTCCTATCCGCTGGTTCCCTTGGAGAAGGCCCAATCGCCGATTTTTCGTCACCACAAGTCGACTGTCTAATTCCTAGTTTAGATACCAACAGACACACTTACTTTATCTTGCCCTCCGTATTCACTCCGGGCAGGCGTTGGCGATACGTCGTCGACCGAACCCGAGAGCTCAGGAGAGACGCAGCGGGACCGTTTCCGTCAACGATACTGAGAGTCGGTACCAACGCCCGCTCGAGAATCGCGTCGAGGAAGTCACGACCGTCGACGCCGTCCGAAGCCCTTCGCAGATCCACCCGATGCAGACGAAGAGATACGGCCGCGTACCATCGCGGAGCTTCTCAGCGAGAACGGCGTCCTGGTCACCGCCACCATGCTCAAGAGCCACTAGAGCCACGCAAAGGGGGTGAGGAGAAAGAGCGGCAACGTTTTTTTGGGGCGCGCCGAGTAGTCCACTCCTGTGCCGAGGGGGCGATTCCGGGAATGGGATCGAAGGCCCACGGTGAACGGGAGGGACGCGAGTGGTCGCGAAAGGGGTTACCGCTTGGGCGACGGTGCCGGCGCCTCTTGCTGTGACGACGGCGGTTGCGAAGGGGACAGGTCGGTAACGACGAAGGCGTACGCGGTGATCGGCCTTCGTGCCCAAGTGAGGATACGAGAGACATCCGAGAGCCCAGGCTTCCGGGGACTGGCAAGGAAATGGAAGCGGGATGAGAGGAAGGACGTTCCCGGCAATGAGCGGAGGCAACGGTCGCATCGACCATGTCGGGGGAAGCGAGGGCGACGTCGGCAAGTCGATAATGACGCTGGCGACGGTGGACCACACACTACGGATGGACGCACGCTCGATAGGACCTGGAGCAGCTCGGGGACGAAGCTCGGTCAACGCTCTTGGTGATCAATCGGCAGCGCGGCAGCCTCTCCCCGGTCATGCCGTAAGGGTCGAGGAGGTGTTCGGGAAGGTGGCCGGTCGACACGAGTCGGAACCTGGCCGATATCTCCGTGGGTTCTCACTGGGTGACGATGCTCTTTGGCCAACGGCGGTGGCGTTCGGAGGGTTCTGCGTAAAGCGGATGGCTATAGCCTGCCGCGCCCATGAAGCCGTTCTGGGCAACGAGGCTGGAGAGCTGGGGTCCACTGCCTGGGGATTCGGCGGTGGTGCCGGCGACATCAGTCCGGTGGACGGTATTCGCGCTCTTGGTACCGGCCGCGGTCTACGGCGCGAGGGGTGGCTGGGCAGCAGCTTCGGAGACAACGGAGCCCGCGCGAAAAAGCTGTCGGATGGGGCATCGCATTGCAAACGAGCGCGTGAATCTCAGTGGATCGCGGCACAGATGCGGGCGCGGCCCCTGGGGCCGTCACCCCCAGGACTTCGCCTCGTGCGGCGAGGGCGAGTTGTTGCGTGAAAAATGAACGCCCGCAGTCGATTTGTAGGGCGGGTCGTTTCCACTTCCCACCGGCCCCGGCCAACTACGCGGAAATCCTGTCCGCTCCGTGCCGGCCATGTCCCCCGGGGCCGTCTCAAAAACCTCTCCACGAGCGAAACCTGGCAACACTCGGCCTTCTCGGGGCCGAGGCACGGACGCGGGGCGGATGGCCCCCAATTTCGGCGATCGGTTTGGATTGCCGGTCGGTGCCTGCACGCCGGCCCGCCTCCGGGTCAGAGACCTCATCGACCCGCGTGGGCGGAATCTCCTTAGGTTCTCGCGGAGCTCCCGAGGGTTCCCTCGCGCAATCGCGCCGTCGCATGACGATTTTGCGAAGCACCTTGGGCACGCCGATCGATGAACGGAGGTGCCGAAGCGGTGCGCCTCGCGCTCCCGCTGGTTGCGCTGCGTGCCCGGAGTTGCTCATGATGATCGTCGAAACGCCCACCACTGACCGTGCTTCAGG
>JALYHV010000446.1 GCA_030776205.1 Myxococcota bacterium
ATTTCGTGAGCGTGGTTTCGCAGAAACGTAGACCAGCTCTGCCCTCGAGGCCTGGAGGGCCGCACCGCGCGCATGTATCTCTGGATCGTGCGTTTGCTGACCTTGATGCCGAGCTTGAGCAGTTCTCCGCGGATCCTCTCGGCGCCCCAGAGTCTGTTCGCCGCGGCCACGGACCGGATCAGCGTGGCCGTCTTCGGCGAGAGGCGCGAGGCGGGCCGCGTTCGGCTCCGCCACCGCCAGAGAGCTTTGAAGCCGCCGCGATGCCAGCGAAGGAGCGTCTCGGGTTGGACGATGCGCAGGACGTTTCTCCAGGTCGGCGTGATCGCGGCGAGCGCGACGAAGCCGATGCGGTCCCACCGCGTCACACGCGGCCTGGCGACCGAACGTTGCAGCACGGTGAGTTGGTGTCGGAGCAAGGTGATCTCTGCGAGCAGCGCCCAGCGTGGGCGAAGGGCGTCCACTACAGCGGCAGCGAACAAAGAGACGGGCTCGAGCATGGGTGGCGCAAGGGTACGCCCCTTAGTTCTCGCTCATGCGGGGGGTAGCCGGCGCCGTTCCTCCCGGGTCGTTGGCGGGGTGCCGTTGCCTCAGTGACGTCTACAACCCAGCAGCAGGTCCTCGGCGGCACGTCGCGCCTCCAGAGCGAGACGCCTCCCCCTGCCGGCACACCTCAGCGAGGCACTGCGGCTCGGGGGCGTGGCCGGTGTTGGTAGCGTTCGGCGACCGTGACGCGATTGGGGCAAGTCGGCCGCCCGAGGAAGAACGCATGGGGCAGATTCCGAAGCTGCTCGACTTGGCGTGATACCAATAGATGCTAAGACGTCCCATAGGACGGGCGGAATGGCGAAAAACACGAGCGTCAGCCTGGGAGTCCACTTCGAGCGCTTCATCGGCGACCGGCTCAAGACCGGCCGCTACGGGAACGCCAGCGAGATCGTGCGCGCGGGCCTGCGCCTGCTAGAGGACGAGGAAACGAAGCTCGAAGCCCTCCGCGCCGCGCTCGACGAGGGCGAAGCCTCGCCGCTCGCCAAGGACTACAGCCTAAAAAACGTGCTCGAACGGGTGCGAAGCAAGCGACGCTAGAGGCGATGCCTCGGAAGCCGTCGCCCGCAGCGCAAAAGCCGGGGTTCATTCTCCGCCGCAGGGCGGAAGCCGACCTGGAACAGATCGGCGACTACACCCTGGAGCACTGGGGCGACGCGAAGCTCGTCGAGTACGTGACCATGCTCAACGACGCCTTCCGCGCGCTCGCCGCCGATCCCAAACTCGGCAGGTCGGCCGACGACGTCCGCAAGGGCTACTTCCGGCACCACGCCGGCAGCCACATGATTTATTTCAGGCGGAAGAAGGCCCGGGTGGAGATCGTCCGCATCCTCCACGAGAAGATGTCCCCCGCGCAGCACCTGTAGCTCAGGGTCGACCGGCTCGAACGGCGCCGCGTCGAGGTCGCCGTGGATCTTCGCCCTGTCAGATGGCCGCCGATTCCGTTGCCGTCAGGTTGCCGTGACCCTGCAGCCAGCGGGGGTACGGGACGGAACGGCGTGGAACGGAACGGGTGGAACTTTTCGGCGGGAGTTCGAGCGGTTGAAGGTCAAGTCCGCGTTCGGCTTTGGGTTTCTCGAAATCTCCGTCGGGGGGTTCGATTCCCGTCAGCTCCACCAGTATTTGGTGTCGGTTTCCGCTAGTCGCCTGACGCCCCTGAGGGCTGGCTCTTCTCCGAATGAGGGGCCAGGGCCGAGTTTTGTCTCTCGTTACCCGCACAGGGCTTTCACGGCGATGATGCAGGGGAAGGGCAGCCGCCCGGAAGACGTGGGCTGGTGCGATGGCGCTGCTAGGGGCGATGCCTCGGAAGCCGTCGCCCGCAGCGCAAAAGCCGGGGTTCATTCAGCAAAGACATTCGTGCACAGCCAGGCCCGCGACACGGACGTGAGGCCGCCGCTCCTACCGCTCTCCGCGCTCATGGGCGCATCCTAGAGACGGCCCCTCGCCGGCCGAAGCGATTCACGCCGAGGAATAAAAAGCGCGGACCTTCGTGGTGGCGAGGGCCGGCGGCGCCGTGGCCAGGTTGGGGGCCTCAGAGCGGCACGATCGTCGAGCCCGACATGCGCCCGGTTGCCTTGCCGTAAGGCTTCACGGTTTGGGCGATCGGGTGAAAGCTCGTGAGCCCCATCCCGAGTAGGTTCGAGAACGTGAAGTAGAGGTCGTTGAGGTCGTACTTGCTCGCGTCGAAGGTGCGGCCTGGGGTCATGAAATTTTTACCGCCGGCAACGATGAGCGGCGATCCCAAAGAAGGTGCGCTGGTGTGTTGGCCGTCGTCGACGCTGAAGCCGGCCATGATGATCACGTTGTCGAGGACCGCGCTTCCGCTCGGATCGGTTATCGCCTTGAGCTTGTTGATCAAGTCGACCACGACATAGAGATGCATGCGGTCGCGCGTCATATTCGGGTCGAAGCCGTAAGCGCCGGCCTCGCCGGAGATCGGATTGTGGTGGGAGATTGAATGATCGTATTGAATCGTGAGCGTCGCCCCGTTGTAATTGAGTGAGGCCGGGTAAGCGCCGTCGTAGGTCGTGTACGTTCCCTCCGAGCCAAACGAGATGGCGACCGAGCGAAAGAGGTCGCATTGAAAACCCGTGGCGATGAGCGAGTTGAACGCCATCATCCGCGAGAAGTACGCCATACCCTTCAGGCCGTTGTGATTGGTCGTGGAAGCGTCCACCTTGGGCGCTCCCGGCGGCGTACAGGAAGCGACCGGCGCTTGCGAGCCAAGACTCTTTTTGAGATCGCCGAGAGACGCGAGATAGGAGTCGAGCCGCACGCGATCGGCGTTGCCGAGCTGCCCGCGAAGGCTCGTCGTCGCGGCAACTGGGATATCGAGAATCGTGGGATTGCGCGCGTAGTCCGAAAGCGGTGCGACCGTGCTGCTCTGTGTCAGATTCTTGAAATAGGTATTGTAAAAGGAAACTGGGTTGATCTCGGGCACGACCTTCTGCCCGTCCTTGTGAGAGAGCTCGTACGCGTAGGCGACGCCGTCGCCGCTCCCCTGCGATGAGTTGGCGAGATAGATGCTCCGCCGATTCGGCGTCGTCTTGCCATACATGACATCGAACGAGTCACCAGGAATGCCCGACGCGTTCGAGCTGAGGTTCGTGGGCACCTGTCCGGTGAAAAAGCACGGCTTCGAGCCGCCATGTCCTCCGGCGCCGTTTTTGAGCGTCTGGTCACGCGCAGACTGCGTGAGCGCCTTGAGCACGGTGATGTCCCCGAGGTTCGCCGTGAATGGCTGAAGCGGGATCGGAGCATTGGCGGCGGTGAGAGGTCCGTCGGGCGCGCTGAACCAGGTGGGCGTGTTTGCACGAGTGACCGTGCCACTCGGAAAATGAATCATCACCAAACGGCGCGGATCCTTGGTCGCGGCCGCCATGGCACTGCGCCCTCCGAGCGACTCGAGCAACGGCAAGGCCAAAAAGCCGCCCGAGCCGGCCAGAAGGTGACGGCGACTGATCTTGAAATTCATGGCGCCTCTCCGGTCTGCTGCAAAAACTCTTTCGTGGTGACGATGCTCCAGAGCAAGTCGGAAAAGTGACTCGTGGGCGTCACCGCGGACGACGCAACGGCGCTCGCGACCAAACGCTCGTCGCCTGCCGTCAAATCCCTCGAAAGTGCGAGCTTCATGAATTGCAGCGCCACGCAGGCTTTGGCCGTCTCCGAGGAGCCCAACGCTTTGTACATGCTCGCCGAATCGCTGAAGCCCGTCGTGTCGCCCGGCAACGTTCCGCTCGCGTCGATGGCAGCTTGATCGGCGTACGCGGTACGCCATTGACCGAATGGTCCGTAGTTCTCCGCGCCAAGCCCGACCGCGTCCATCGCTACGTGACACCCTTTGCACGCGGGCGCGCTCAAGTGCGCGTCGAGCCGCTGGCGAACCGTCGGGTTGGCCTGCGAAGCCGGCGGCAAGGGCGGAACGTTTGGTGGCGGCGGCGGCGGAGTGAGGCACAAAAGTTTGCTCGCAATCCAATGGCCACGCTTGATCGGATTCGTGAAGGTCGGGCTGCCGCCTGCCGTGTTGACCAATACCGACGCCTGCGATCCGATGCCCGTTCGATTGCTTCCAACGGGCACGAACGTCGTGGCGTTTTGCCCGGCGGGGTAAGACAAGCCGTACCAATCGGCGAGTGTCTTGTTGACGAAGGACTGCGTCCCCGTGAGCAAGGTCAGTGGTGAGCGGTCGTTGCCGATGATGTCGGCAAGAAACGCGTCCGTCTCGCCGACCATTGCGTCACGCAGCGCGTTGGTCTGCCCGAGTTGCGTCAAATCCGTCCGCGTCAAGGACAGGAGGCCTGCGTATTCGTCCCGAAGGACGTTTTTCAGGTTCATCGCCCGCTTGTCCGAGAGCATTCGAGTCACTTGGGCGCGCAGGACATCGGGCCCGTGGAGCGTTCCCTGGTCCGCGGCGAGGGTCAGCACGTCATCGGGCATCGATTGCCACAAAAAGTAGCTGAGTCGCGATGCGACCTCGTAGTCACTGAGCGCGAAGACTGCGGCCGGGTCGAGCGAGGCCGCGTTGACCACCGGGATCATCAAGAACTCGGGATGCATCAGCAGCGCGACGATGACGTCGTAAAGCCCCTGGTCGAACGTCCCCGAAGCCGAGAAGACCGCCATCAGGCCGTGGGTCGCATCGAGATCGGCCGGCGTGACGGGACGGCGCAGCGCACGCTTGGCCAGGGTAGACACCGTTTGCTGCGCACACGCGGACTGCCTCGCATCGCACGTGACGAGCTTCGCATAGGCTCCAGCCGCGGTCCCTTTGGACGCCACCACCTCTGTCGCGAGCCCCGTGGCAGCGGCGTAGTACGCGGCCACCAGCGACGACGAGATGTCGAGCGCCTGTGAGTCGTTCGTGTAGCCCGACCCACCCGGAAGGCTCTCTTGGAACGTTGCTCCCGGCGCCTGCGTCGTAAAGAGGAGCGCCTGAACGGTGTTCGTGTACTCCTGATTGGTCAGTCGGCGGAGGGCGTAGTGCCCCGTCGCATCTGCCGGATTCGCCGAATTGGAGGGGTTCGCCTGGTTCGCGGGGTTCGACGGATTGGCCGAATTGGCGGGATTGCCCGGATTGGCCGAGGCAGCGCCTTGACCCGGCGTGGTGTCCCCGCCGATGGCCCCCGTGCAGCCCATCAAAATGCTCACGAAGACGAGGCCAATCGAGGTGTGTTTCATTTTGGCATTCCTCTGCGCGAGTTGGCGACCGCCTTCGCGTACAGGTCATTCACCCGTAGCGTGAGCGCGTGCCCTTCGGCGTCGTCCGCAATCGCGGGCGAGCCTTCGCAACATGGTAGCAGAACTTCTGTGTGTATCCCGCAGGCCGGCGGAACGAAACCGCCCTTTGCCGACATGTCCGCTGCGGAGTCCAAGCGAATGGCGCAAGCCGTCAAACGGCAGTCCCAAGTCCCTGCGGGACGCGCTGCCGTCCAACATCCATGTGATGGCAGATGCGGTGGGTCCCTCGAACGGCTCATCAAAGGGGCGGGCCAGCGGTAACCAGCGTAAGAAGCGCGCCCCTTGCTAGACGCCTGGCGCGCAGTCGACCGGGATGCGACCATTCCCATTTGCGCGCTCTCCACCTGGCCTGCGTCGTCGCGGCCGCCCTCCTCGGATGCGGCACGACCAAGGCCCCGCCATCCGGCGGGAGCGTCATCGGGTCGGGAGTGGACGGCTCTTCGCAGCCCACCTCGCCGGGATCATCGGGCTCCGCACCGTCCTCGGGATCCACCGGCTCCTCGGCGTCTTCGACTGGATCCGGAGCCTCCGCGTCTTCCGGCGTAACGGCATCCTCTGGGTCGGCGTCCACCGGGGACGCCGGGATGGCAGGCCCCTCGTCGCAGCTCGTTCGACTCGACACGATTGCCTTCGGGAACACCGCATCCGAGGCGAGCCATGCTCTCACGACGGCGTTTCCGGCGCCGCAGGCCACGGTGGCGCCGATCCCGTCCGACCCTTCCACGGGCGCGGCGAGCGACGTAGTGACCGGATCGTTCGGACTAACGGCCCGCCGGCTGCTGCCGCGGGCACCGAACGCCGACTACTACGGCGGCGAGATGAAGTTCACGATGGCGGTCGACCCTGCCAGGCAGACGTACTTCACGATCAAGATGTGGGGCACCGACGCGTCGACCTCATGGCTCCTCTTAAACGTCAATGGCTTCGAGGTCGGCTGGCGACACCAGTATCTTGCGACCGACGAGATGATTCTAATGAACTCGTCGGGTTGGCTCCCGAACCGCTTCGTGTATCGCACCGAGCGGCTGCCCATGAACCTCACCCAGGGGCACACGAGCGTCACCGTCACGATCCGATCGCTCGGAACGCTCAATTATTACGCTCCCGCCGTCTATGACGTCGCGCAGCATCGGATGAATGCCCCGACGGTTGGCATCTACCAGGGCTACACGCACCTCGGCGGTTATCTGGACGTGTCCGGGGAGATGCAAGGGTCGGCGCCCCCCGAGACTCCGGCGAGCCCGCTGTCTCCGTCGGCCGAGGCGACGTGGGTCGACGCGTGGAAAACAAAGGCGAATGCGCTCGTGGCCACGAAGCTCGCCGCGTCGCCGGGCGCGCTCCTCTCGGACGATCTCGAGTTTCTGGCGCAGGCGTACGGCGTCAGGTGGTCGACCGCCTACCAGAATCCGGCCGTCCCGAACCAGGTGCTCGCGGCCGTCGACGCCATCGTCACGAGCTACTCGGCGAATCCGACCGGGTATCTTGGTACGGGTTTCAACTACAACGCGGGATGGGGCGGTTACCTGGGCCCGGTCGGTGAGGCCATTCGACTCTTGTGGCCGCAGCTCCAAGGCGCGATGGCCACCGCGGTCGGTTACGGCGGATCGCTCGGCACGCGGTCACGCCAGGCGGCGTGGTCCGCCGCGCTGAGGGCGAGCGTGGACTTCGGCCGTTACAACAGAAAGACAATCACCAACCAGCAGATGGACGCCGCGTGGCGCACGTACATGGCCAATCGGGGTTTGCTGCTCGTCGATTCTGCCAATGCCCTCTACGAGTCCGAAGCGCTCCGGTATCTCTACGAGGCGGCTGGCGTGGAGCCATGGCTCGGCGACGACCAGCCCGGCACCGGACGCACGCCCGTACGCGGTACCGCTCCGTTCGGCCCGAGCTGGTACACGGTGACGACGCGCGGCACGTCCAAGGAGGACTGCCTCGTCGGCAGCGACTACGGCGAGCGCGGGGGACAGGTCTTCGGTTGGTCTCTCTCGACGGGCGACGCCAAGCTTTCGGCCCAAGCCCTCAAGATGCTCCGCGCCCGAGCGGCGCTGCGCAATCCCGGCATCGACGCCCGCGGCCAAGCGATCTTCTACGGCGCCGAGCACACCGGCTGCCGGAATTTCCAGGAGGTCGACGGGCACGTCGTCTACCTCGGGCGAGGCTGGGTCGACGACGTGGTGGTGGCGAGCCAGGGCGCCGCGGCCGTCGGGGCCGATCTGCTGGGCTACGTCCAGCAACAGCTCGACGACGGACAGCTCCAGGCGACGCTGTCGACGAGCTCGTCGAACTGGGTCGGATGGTTCGGCTGGTCGGGCGGCGTGTTCTTGCCCGACGCCTACGCGGCCTTCCGATCGCAAGCGCCCACTGGCGTCACGTTGCCGATGGGACCCGGGCGGCCGAATTTCGCGTGGGCGGACGAAGAGAACATGGCGGTCGCCGCGAAATACGGAGAGGAGCGCTTCTGGGCGGCGCTCAACTGGCGCGGGGCAGATTCGATCAACGGACTCGCGCGCGTGTATCTCCAGACGCCGACCATGGGTCGCCTCGCCGAGGTCACGGAGGACGACGTGCAATTCAACCCCGAAGGGACATGGGTGACCAAGACCGGCTCGGTGGAGGGATTTCCTGCCTTCGCTCCGCCCGACAAACCCATCAACGCGAACATGGGCGTGCGTTATCCGGTCGCGCTCCGACCCGATCTGAGCAGGGCACCGCCGACGAATCGCGACGCCGGCCGGGCCACGGCGTACACGCTGCGCTTCGGTCCGTGGCTCGTCGCCATCAACGCCAGCACGTCCAAGGACTACACGATTGCATTGCCGACGGGCTTCGTCTCTGCGGTCGATCTGATATCGGAAAAGACGCTCGTTGCCCCGGTGACGCTCGGGCCAAAGACCTCGGCCGTCCTTCACCTCGACGGCCTATGACCCGAGCAAAGACGCTCCCGGTCACCGCACGGTCAGAGCGGAGAGACGGGCGAGCGCGGAGACCAACGTGCCGGGGTCTACCGGTTTCCCAACGTGGCTCGTGAATCCGGCGTCGAGGGCTCGCATGCGATCCTCTTCCGTTGCAAACGCTGTGAGCGCAAGGGAGGGGATTCTGCCGCCTTGTGCCGCAGGCAGGCTTCGGATCCGGCGTATGAAAGAGTAGCCGTCCTCGTCGGGCATACCGATGTCGCTCACGACGACATCGGGATGGAATCTCCGGAACATCGCGAATCCTTCCACTGCCGAACTCGCCATTTCCACTTCGGCGCCCTGGGCGAGGAGCACCGTGGCAACGACGTCGCGCCCGTCGATCTCGTCGTCCACGAGGAGGATCCGCACGCCGCGCAGTCGGTCGGCCACCGGCGGATCGCTGCGCTTGAGCGGCGGGGGTGGAGGGCTGTCGCCGTTCGACGGAGGGATGAGCGCGCGAACGGGGAGCTTAATCGTGAATGTCGACCCCATGCCGATACCCGGACTCGTGGCCATCACGGAGCCGCCATGCAGCTCCACGATGTGCCGAACCAGCGCCATTCCCAAGCCGAGACCGCCGACCCTACGGGTCGTAGTGGAATCCGCCTGCCGGAATTGCTCGAAGACATGGGGCAGAAATTCGGGATCGATTCCTTTCCCCGTGTCGGCAACGGCGATCTCCACGCGCCCCCCCATCTGCGCCACGTGCACGTCGATCCGCCCACCGGGCTCGGTAAACTTGATGGCGTTCGATAGAATGTTCCACGCGGCTTGCTGCAGCCGCTCGGGGTCTGCCATGAGCAAGCACACCTCATTTGTGGATGAGAACGTGAGGTTCAGCCTTTTCGCAGTGGCCGATGGCCGGACGACCTCGATGGCGTCGCGCGCGATCGTCACGAGGTCGGCTGGCTTCGGTTCAAGCCGGAACTTCCCCGCGATCACGCGAGACACGTCCAGAATGTCGTCGATGATTTTCACCTGAGCTTGCGCGTTGCGGTGGATGACCTCCAAAGGCTTCGCAAACGACGCGTCGGTCACTCGGTCTTTCAGGATGGTGGACCACCCGAGGATCGCGCTGAGCGGGGTACGGAGCTCGTGCGAGACCGTCGCCAGAAACTCGTCCTTCGCCCGGCTCGCCTTTTCGGCCACTCGGGCCGCGGCCTCCGCATGCTCCGCAGCCTTCTCCGCCCTTGCGGCGGCGAGCTGGGCGGCCGCGTAGAGCTGCGCGTTCTCGAGGGACAATCCCGCGCGTCTGCCCAGCTCCTCCGCGAGCGCAACATCGCTCGGATCGTACCGGCGCATGGTCTTAACGGACCCGAGGGCCATCACTCCCAAGATTCGTTCACGAACCTTGATCGGTACGAGGAGCGCCGATCGCATGGCGGCGGAGCACAGGAACGCGAGTGTCTCGGGATCGTGCGTCGAGTCGACCAGCGTCTCGTCGGTGATTTCGTCGAACAAGGACGATGTGCCGGTGCGCAACACAGTCCGTACCCCCCTCGCGTGTTCCGCATTCGATGGATGCGTGACGGCAGAGGGCACCGTCGCGCTCTTCGTCTTTTCGCCCTCGTCGCCCTCGTCGCCCTCGTCACGATGGGTGCTTATGACGTGACGGAGGTCATCGCCCTCGCGCAGATAGATAGAACACGAATCCGCCATGCCAGGGACGAGCGCGTGCGCCAACGTCGAAAGCATGACGTCGGAGTCGAGCGAGGTCCCGAGGGCCCCTATCGCGTCAGTCAGGTACTTGTCGCGCGCTCGTTGACGGTGCTCGTCGGTGACGTCGTTGATGATGTTGACCGCCAGCTCGGGGGTCCCGTCGTCCGCCAACACTGCGGAAGCGGTCACTCGGGTCCACCAGTTTCGGCCGGTGGACCGTTCCCGGACGTGCATCAGTAGTGGAGTCGATGGCTCTCCACGCAGAGACCTCCTGCCGGGAAGGTCGTCATGGGAGACGGGACTGCCGTCCTCCCGGAGAAACTCGAACCTGGCAATGGTCTCGACGACAGGCGTCTCGATCAACTCGCGCACGGACGACGCACCGCAGAGCAGAGCCGCCTTGCCATTCGCAAAGACGAGGCGCCCGGACCGATCCTGAACGGTTATCCCCTCGCCAATCCACTCGAGGATCACCTCCAGGCGTCGGCTCAGCGACCGATACCGAGCCTCGCTTTCCTGCACCGAAACGTGGGCTGCCTCACGCGCTGCGGACTCCCTGATCTGTCGGACGCGTTCGTCTTCGGCGTTGCGGCGTTCGGTCAGATCGCGTGTGACCTTTGCGAAGCCTTGCACGCCGCCCTGTCCGTCTCGCAGCGCCGTGATGACGACGTTCGCCCAGAAGCGCGAGCCGTCCTTCCGTACGCGCCAGCCCAGCTCCTCGTACCGGCCGTCCCGGCGTACCGTTTCGAGGATCGCCGGCGGCCTACCCTGCGTCTGGTCTTCAGGCGTGTAGAAGAGGGAGAAGTGTTTGCCGATGATCTCTCCCGCGTCGTACCCCTTGGTGCGCCTTGCTCCTTCGTTCCACGTCGTGACATGACCGTCGATATCCAACATGAAGATGGCGTAGTCCGTCACCGCGTCTACGAGCAGGTGGAAGCGCTCCTCGGCTGCCCGCGCCGCCAGCTCCGCGGTCCTTCTCGCGGTGAGGTCCCTCGTTACTTTGCCGAACCCCCGGAGGCTGCCACTGCCGTCTCGGATAGCCGTGACCACCACGTTTGCCCAGAAGTGCGAGCCGTCCTTTCTGACCCCCACGTTCTCGTCTTCGAACCGCCCGGCCTCTCTCGCGACCTCCAGCTCTCGGTCGGGTTTCCCCGCCGAGACGTCCTCGGGGGAGAACAAGATGGAGAAATGGTGGCCGACGATCTCGTTCGCATCGTATCCGATGATCTTTTCGGCCCCGGCATTCCACGTGGCGACTCTCCCCTCCGTGTCCAGCATGAAGATCGCGTAGTCGGTCACGCTCTCCACGAGCAGGCGGCAGTCCTCCCACGAAAGGGAGGGAATGCTTGGCAGACGGCGTATGCTTGACGGGGGAGGCGACACGAGACGCAAACCTCGCAGAATTTGGCCTAGATAGTAGTCCAAGGGACTGCGCGCTGACAACGGCCGGAGCGAGCGCCGCGTGAATCACGCATCGTAGGCGAGCCTTGCTCGCACGACGGACGAGGGCTTCTCGCGTGGCCCCCGCGCAGGCATCGTCGGTGATCCCCACGAGCCTCGCTGCATCGCCCGACGAATCAGCCGTGATTCGCACACGAGCTGCGCGTGATGCCCCTGGCGAGCAGGTGACCCGGGTCCATCCATCTCGCCCCGCTTGTGGAGGAGGATCGCCGGCTTCGTGGATCGAGCTCGCGTCGTCCCTGGAAGATGCTCGTGTGCTTCGTGCATCGAGCTCGCGGACTGCTGC
>JALYHV010000447.1 GCA_030776205.1 Myxococcota bacterium
ACCGCTCCCGATCCTCCGCGCGGTCGATCGCGTCCGCCGTCGTGCCCAGCAGCTTCACGCCGCGCTTTTCGAGCGGCACGGCGAGCTTGAGCGGCGTCTGGCCGCCGAACTGCACGATGACCCCGTCGGGCTGCTCCTCGTCGACGATGTTGAGGACGTCTTCTAGGGTAAGAGGCTCGAAATAGAGGCGATCCGACATATCGTAGTCGGTCGATACGGTCTCTGGGTTGCAGTTGACCATCACGGTCTCGAAGCCGAGCTCGCGCAAAGCCATCACCGCGTGCACGCAGCAATAGTCGAATTCGATGCCCTGCCCGATCCGATTGGGTCCTCCACCGAGAATGACGACTTTGTGCTTGCTCGCGTCGGGCGCCGCCTCGCTCTCGGTCTCGTACGTCGAGTAAAGGTATGGCGTGCGCGCAACGAACTCCGCTGCGCAGGTGTCGACGCGGCCGTACACGGCGCGCGTTCCACCCGCGAGGCGCGCTGCCCGAACTCCGTCCTCCGAACCTCCGCTCAGCGATGCGATCTGGCGATCGCTGAAGCCGAGCCGCTTGCAGGCGCGCATCTGGCGCGGGCCGACGTCCCCGTGCTTGAGCGCTTGCTCCGCTTCAACGATGCGGCGAATGTGCGCGAGAAACCATGGGTCGATGGCCGTCAGCGCGTGGAGCTCATGGTCGTTGAATCCGATGCGCATCGCGTCGGCCAAGTAGAAGAGGCGGTCGCTGCTAGGGGTCGCGACGAGGCGCTCGAGCGCGCGGCGTGTCTCCTGTGCCGTGGCGGGGGGCAGGGTCTTGGGCAGCTCGAAATCTGGCGCCTCCATCCCCAGGTCGCGCTGCCGTTTTGGTTCGGCGAGGAGGCGGTAGTCGACCGATTCGAGAAGCGAGACCAGGCCGTCTTTCCCGGTCTCCAGCGACCGAGCGGCCTTCTGCAGCGCCTCGCAAAACGTGCGCCCGATACTCATCACCTCGCCAACGCTCTTCATCTGCGTGCCCAGCGTGGTGTCGGCGCCGGGAAACTTCTCGAAGGCGAACCGCGGCCACTTGACGACGACGTAATCGATGACCGGCTCGAACGCCGCCGACGTACCCTGGTTGGGGCCGGCGTCGTGAGGCGTCGTGATGTCGTTCTTCAGCTCGTCGAGCGTGTAGCCGACGGCGAGCTTGGCGGCGATTTTGGCGATCGGGTAGCCCGTGGCTTTGCTGGCCAGCGCCGAGCTGCGCGACACACGCGGGTTCATCTCGATCACGTGGAACTTCCCGGTCTTCGGGTCGACGGAGAACTGAACGTTCGCGCCGCCGGTCTCGACGCCAATCTCGGTCATGACTGCCCGCGCCGCGTCGCGGAGCCGCTGGTACTCGCGATCGGTGAGGGTCATGGCGGGCGCGACGGTGATCGAGTCCCCGGTGTGAACCCCCATCGGGTCTAGGTTCTCGATCGAGCACACGACGATGAAATTGTCCGCTCGGTCGCGCATAACCTCCAGCTCGAACTCCTTCCACCCGAGGACGCTCTCTTCGACCAGCACCTCGTGGCTGGGTGACTGCGCCAGTGCCCACGCGACCTTGGCGTCGAAATCCGCCTCGTCGTAGGCGATTCCTCCGCCCGAGCCGCCCATAGTGAAGCTGGGACGCAGGATGGCCGGAAACCCGGTGTCGCGGACTATGGCCCGCGCTTCTTCGATGGAGTGCGCTGCGCCGGCCCGCGGGCACGTGAGACCGATCTTTTCCATCGCCGCCTTGAAGAGGGCCCTATCTTCCGCCTTCATGATTGACTCTGGCCGTGCGCCGAGCATCTCGACGCCGAGCCGCTGGAGCACGCCCTCTTCGCGGAGCTTGAGCGCAAGGTTGAGCGCGGTCTGTCCCCCGAGTGTCGGCAAGATCGCCTGCGGACGCTCGCGCTCGAGAATGGCCGCAACCGTTTGCCACTCGAGCGGTTCGATGTACGTGCGCTCCGCGAGCTGCGGATCGGTCATTATGGTGGCGGGATTCGAATTGACGAGGACGACATCGAACCCCTCTTCGCGGAGCGCCTTGGCGCCTTGTGTGCCCGAGTAGTCGAACTCGCAGGCCTGGCCAATGACAATGGGCCCAGCCCCGAGGAGGAGAATGCGCTGGATATCGGTACGGCGCGGCATTTATGGGTGCAGCCGATTAGCAGGATGCGCCCGCGGGGGGTAGAGGCGCTGGCACAGGCACGGTCCGGAGCGAGACCGGTCCAGGCTTCAGAGCGCCTCGACCGTGGCGACGCGCTCCTCGACAGCGTCCCAGGCAAGGCGAAGAATGCCAGCGTTCGCGATGGGCGGCGGCCGCTCGCCCGTTGCGGCGGCCAAGAGCGCCCGCAACGACGCCCCGTGACTGATGACCAAGGCCGGGGCATCGTCGCGCGCGACGCTCCGAGCCGCACGCGTGATCGCGCGCGCCATGCGGTCCGCAAGCGGGCCCTGCGCTTCGCCGCCAGGGGGGACCTGCTTGGCGTCGAGCCACGCACGCCAAGCCTGCGGATGCCGCTCTTCGCACTCCTCTCGCGTGAGGCCTTCGAAGCAGCCGAAGCTCCGCTCCCGCAGGTCGGCATCGATGTAAACGAGCGGCACGCCGAGCTCCACCGCGACGATGCTCGCCGTCTCACGCGCGCGCAGCAAGTCGCTTGCTACGATGCCACCCAAGCCCGTCCGCCGAAGCGCACGCGCGAGGCCACTCGCCTGGCGTCGGCCGTTCTCATTGAGCGAAATGTCCGTGTGCCCCTGCCAGCGCTGGGCCGCGTTCCAGTCCGTTTCTCCGTGGCGCGCAACGTAGAGGATCCTGCGCGCGCAGCTCATCGGTGTTGACCACTGTAGCCGTCTCATACGACGATCGAAGCGCCGCGCTCGGCCACACGGCCATTCGGCCGCGCTATCCTGGATAATGCCTCGCCGCGTGCAGACTGCCGTAACCACGGTGGCGATGGGGCTGGCGAGCGTCGTGGCTGTCTCCCAGGGGTGCCGCAACGGCGACTCGGCCTTGCACGCCATGGAGGAGGCGGGCCCACGGCCCAGCGCAGCCCGGGCTGCGTCCGACGGCGCGCAAGCCGACACCGGTGCTGACGCCTTTTTTCTCGCGGGTCTTGCGAATGCCACCTTTGTCGCCGACACGGGCTCCGCTGCGCTCGCGCACCTGATCGGTCGCTCAGACACCCGCGATGCGGCGGGACCGCGTTTTTCATGGCCGGGAACCGCCATCGCCGCCCATTTCGTAGGCACCGGCATCGCCGTCCAGCTCGCGGACTCGGGGTCGAACTATTTCTCGGTGGTCATCGACGGCGCGGCTCCCACGGCCCTTGCGACGAGCAGCGGCACGCGAAATTACGCGCTCGCGTCGGGCCTTCCGCCAGGGGAGCACTCGATCGTATTGACCAAGCGCACCGAGTCGTACGTCGGCGTCGTGCAATACCTGGGGCTCACGGTGACCGGGGGTTCCCTCGTTCCGTTTGCCGAACCGCTGACGCGCTGGATCGAGTACGTCGGCGACTCGATCACGTGCGGCTACGGCGTGCTCGGCACGAGCGCGATGTGTCCGTTCACGCCAGCCACCGAGGACGAAACAGCCACCTACGCAGCGCTGTCGGCAGCGCAGCTCCACGCGATGAGGACGATCATTGCGTATTCCGGCATCGGCGTCCTGCGCGACAGCGCAGGGTCCACCGTCGACCAGATGCCTGTCCGCTTCGGGCGCGCTCTCGCCGATGATCCGAGCAGCGCGTGGTCTTTCCGCACCCCCACGCCGCTTGGGCCGGATGTGGTCGTCGTCAATCTCGGCACGAACGATTTCAACGCCAGCCATCCCGATCCGGGGCCGTCGTTTCAACAGGCCTATATGGCATTTCTTCAGCAGCTTCGCCGTCGTTACGCCCGCGCGATCCTCGTCGGCACGCTGAGCCCCATGCTCGCGGGTGCCGTGCGCACGCGCGCGGGGGCGGCCATCCAAGCCGCGGTAACCCAGCTCGCCGGGGCGGGAGACTCGCGTGTCGTCTACTTCGAGTTCGACCAGCAGAGCCCGAGCGAGGGCTATGGATGCGATTACCACCCCAACCTGACGACGCAGGCCCTGATGTCGGCAAGACTGGTCCCGTTCTTACGCACGCTGACCGGCTGGTAACCGTCGTCTAAAACTTGGCCGCCTCCAGCCGCCATCCATACGCTCGCGCAGCATGGGCGAAGTGGCGAGGGGCTTTTCGTCCGCGGCGCACCCGCTCCCTGTGCCGCGCTCGCTCGGGCGGCGCACATTGTTGAAGCTCGCGGCACGCGGCGGGATGGGGGACGTGTACCTCGCCGCGACCACCGGAATAGAGGGCGCCGAACGGCCGTGCATCGTCAAGACGGTGCGTCGCGATCACATTCATGACGGGTCCTTTCTAGCGCGCTTCGTCGACGAGGCCCGCGTTCAGTCGCAGCTGCAGCACCCGGGCGTGGCACAGGTACTCGAGGCGGCGACCGACGACGCAGGGGAGCCATTCACCGTCGTCGAATACGTGGAGGGGCGCTCGCTTGCCGAGGTTCGGCAGCGCGCGGTTCAGGCTGGCGTTCAGATCGCTTGGGCCGACGCGGTAGCAGTCGCGATCGAAATCGCCCAGGCGCTCGCGCACGTGCACGAGCGCTCCGCCGCAGACGGAACGCCACTCGGCATCGTCCACCGCGATCTGTCTCCGCAGAACGTCATGTTGGGTTACGCGGGCGAGCTCAAGCTCATTGATTTCGGTACGGCGCGTGGACACAACCGGCGCTGCCAGACGGTGGCCGGAGTCGTCTTCGCCAAACCGGGGTACGTCGCGCCCGAGGTCGCTCGCCAGCAGGTAGGCGATGGCCGAATAGACCTCTATGCGCTCGGCGTCATCTTGTGGGAGCTCTGCGCCGGACGGCGGCTACTGTCGACCGATCCGCAACGCCACCTCGACGATGCCGCGGAGAACAGGATCATCGTCCCCCCTGCCGCGCACCGCTGCGGGGCGCCGCCCGAGCTCGACGAGATCATCGCGCGGCTGACGAAGAACGACCCCGATGAACGCTACACGCGGGCCGCGCTTGCTGTGCCTGCCCTGGCCAGCCTCCTCGCGTCCGCGCCTCCCGCAGCGGGCGGTGAACGAGGCGTGCGCGGACGGATCGCGATGCTCATGCAGAGGCTTTGGCCGCACGAGCCGGGGCGCTCGCGCCAGGAGTTCGCGCGTCTGCTTCGTCACGCGAACACGGTGCTCCAGGCTGCCGGCCAGCGCGGCAACGAGACACCGTCGGCGCCGCAGGTCGGCGAGGGACTGGCTGCCCGGATGATGCCACACGACCCATCGCACCTCGCCGGAACACCCTACCGCCTGGTGCGTGTCATCGGCTCTGGAGCGAACGGAGATGTCTGGGAGGCCGAGCACGTTGAGCTCGGGCGGAGCGTTGCACTCAAGGTACTGGCGGCCGAGCACGCGGCATCGCAGGCATCGCTCGAGCGTTTCCGCAGCGAGGCGCGCGCTGTGGCCCGGCTGGCGCATCCGAACCTGGTGCCGATCCACGACTTCGGGCGCTCGCTCGATGGACGCGTCTTCCTCGCGATGGAATTATGCGTCGGTGAGACGCTGGACGTTCGCTTGCGCGCGGGCCCTCTCGGGTGGCGCGAGGCGGCTCGCATCGCGGCCGACACCGCGGATGCCCTGAGTGCTGCCCATGCTTCGGGGCTCGTGCATTGCGATCTCAAACCGCAGAACCTGATGCTGACCCGCTCGGGCGAGATCAAGCTGCTCGATTTCGGCGTCGCGAGGGCGGTCAGCGGCGAAAACGGGACAAGTGTCGCAAAATCAATGGCGGCTAACGGCGAGGCGGGGCCGCGTCGCGCCTTTGCCATCTTCGGTACCCCCGAGTACATGGCGCCCGAACAAGTCGAAGGCGCTCCCGTCGACGCACGAACCGACGTCTACGCGCTGGGCAGCGTGCTCTACGAAATGCTGACGGGCACATGCGCCTTCGACGGGTCATCGAGCGTCGTCGTCATGGGCAAACAGCTGCGCGAGCAGCCGATCGCTCCGCGCATGCGCGCCCCGGGGCGCGCCATCCCGGTCGCACTGGAGGCAATCGTCATGCGCGCAATGGCAAAAAATCCATTGCAACGCTTCGAGTCAGCGCACGCCGTGCGCGAGGCGCTCAGCGCCGTGCTGGCCGGGCCGGAGCTCCAGCGGGCGCGTGTCAGGAGCGCACTGAGCGGCGCGTTGATGATCGCCGCAATGGTCGCCGCCGGTGCGATGACTGCGGTTACGACCTCATACTGGGTGCACGCACGCTCAAAGACACCCACCGCGATCGTGGAGCGCGCGTCCGCGGTGGCTTCTCTGCCCGCCGGGAGCACTGAAGTGCAGCCCGCACCGAGGCTGGCGCCTCTCAGCGAGGGGACGCCACCCATCGCAAAGTTACTCCTCGCGGGCGGCGCGACGGCTGCCGCCGTTGCTGCGATCGACGTGCCATCGCTGCGGGACGCCCGTGCCGCATCGCGCGCGCACCCGGGCGACGTCCGCGCAACCGAAGCG
>JALYHV010000448.1 GCA_030776205.1 Myxococcota bacterium
CTGCATCTGCGTCGGCGTCATTCCGGTCCACGCGCTCGGCATGATCTGAGCTCCGATCGAGGCCCACGTGTCGCTCATGTGAAAGTCCAAGATGAGGCCCATCCCGCATCGCTTCACGCGTTTGGCCATCGGTGAGTGTCAAGATAGATGTCGCGCCGTTGTTCATTCGGCCGTCGTCGTCGGTCCCGCGTCGGGCGACGGGTTGAGTACGACAGTGCCGACGGGGATCCAGTTGCGAGTGCTTCCGGACCAGCGTTCGGGTCGTCGAAATCGTGCGGTCTCGTAAAGTGAGCGGCGGGCAAGAAGCACGGCACGTTCGCGGGCGAAGTGTCGCTCGTCGGGTGTGACGTAGCGGATCGCGCTGTGGCGATGCTCGGTGTTGTACCAGGCGACGAAGCGAGTCACCCACTGCGTCGCGGACCGGTTGTTCGCAAAGGGCAGCCGAGGATAAGTCGGCCCATGCTTGAGCGTGCGAAAGAGAGCCTCCGAGTACGGATTGTCGTTGGAGACGTGCGGCCGGCTGAAGGACGGGACGATGCCTAGCCACTGTAGCGTCGAGACCATCGAGCTGCCGCGCATCGGCTTTCCGTTGTCCGAGTGCAGGACCAGTCCTTTTGGGTCGATGGGTGTCTCGTCGCAGATGCGAGCGATCGTCGCGGCGGCGAGCGCAGGGTTCTCGCGGTCATGCACCTGCCAGCCGACGATGCGACGGCTCCATACGTCCACGACGAGATACAGGTATAGATAGCGACCACGCACGACGGTTGGCAGGTACGTGATGTCCCAACTCCAGACCTGATTGGGGCCGGTGGCACGATGCACGGTCGTAGCGCGAGTCACGTGCGTGCGAGCCAGCTGAGCCCGAGGCCGGAGGCTAAGGCGCCGTCGCAACCGATACATCGTGGACTCCGACGCCAGGTAGATGCCCTGGTCCGCCAGCCGCGGCACCAGCTGTTTGGGCGAGAGTGCCGCGTACTCGGGGAGGCTCATGATGGCTACAACCTGCGCTCGCTCCGCAGCCGACAGCGCGTTGCCAGCGCTTCGCTTGGGGCCTTGGCGTCGGTCGTCGCCTCCCGGGCGTGCACGCCATCGCTCGACGGTCCGTGCCGGAAGTCCGACGATTCGACATGCAGCGCTCCGTCGTGCGCCCCCTAGCTCGGCTTCGGCGATCATCGTGACGAGGCTTTCTCGCTCTTGTCTCCCGTGTCGTCGTCCGCGTCCGCCCACAGGGACCGGACTTTTTTTTGGAGCAACAGCAGTGCAGCGGCTTCAGCAAGCGCCTTATCCTTGCGGGCCAGCTCACGCTCCAAGGTCCGTATCCGTTTCGTGGTGGCCGTCGCAGCATGGCTCTCATCCTCGAGCGCCAGCCGCCAGCTCTCCAACTGACCGAGCGTGAGCCCCTCCCGCGCCAACATCGTGCTCAGAGCGGCCCCCGAGAGAGAAGCCGCTTCCGCGAGGACTCGTACCTTCTCGTTGATCGACCAGCTTTTCGTCTTCACGTGCTTCTCGGCCACCAGCGGAATGCTACGAGCATTTTGCAGCCAGTTAGACAGGGTCTGCTGAGGGACGCCCATCTCTCGGCCAAGCTGGATCGCGCTCACCGCATCCTTCCCAGTCAGGCGCTCCAGCATTTTCTCCTTGAACGCCAACGAGTACGGCTTCGTCATCGAGTCATCGCCTTCTCGCCCCGTCGATTCGAAAATATAGGAGACACGACAACAATCCTGACGCAGGGGGCCGGTCTAAAACGTCAAGGGGGCACCCGGTCGCTCACGCGAGTGTCATGGGAGAGGAGCACGATGCTCGCGATGCTCATGGACGAAGCACGCGATATCATGCACGAACAGACGAGGATCATGGATGAAGCAGGCGAGAGAGATCCATGAAGCAGGCGAGCATCATGGATGAAGCCAGCGATCATCGTGCACGATCACAGCGAGCATCATGGATGAAGCAAGCGATCATCGTGCACGATCACAGCGAGCATCATGGATAGAGCCAGCGATCATCGCGCATGATCACAGCGAGCATCATGGACGAAGCCAGCGATCATCGCGCATGATCAGGGCGAGCATCATGCATGACGGAAGCCACACGGAGGCACCCTCGCCATGTGGTCTCGAGGAGCCTCACGCATGCTTTGCTAGGGAATCATTGTCGATTGTTCGTGCCGTGCAGCGAGACACGGTGGGGCGTACATGGAGCCAGCGCTTGCGTCACGCGAGAGACCTTGGTCCATCCTGCGGCAAGGCCTGATCCAACACGCGTCATGCCCCATGACGGACGCGTCGTTCGCGAGAGATGGGCCCGTGATGCGTGCCTCCATCCATATGGCTCGATCCAGGTAGACGGGCAAGCGTCCTCTCCGTGACCGACGGACCGCGATCGGCGCGAGCGAGACGGGTGCACCAAGGCCTTGATGTGGCAGCGGGTGTCACGAAGACGGGTGCAGCCATCCCGGAGGAGGGGAGGGGTGCGGACCGCGCGGTGTGCGCGCAGCAGCACCCCTAGGGAGCAGGCGACGCCGCATCCGCGTCCGACTTCGCGGCCTCTGCGCTCTTCAGGATGCGCTCGGGGTCACCGAGAAACTCGAAATGCATCGTGTCGCGCAGCACGTCGTGACCGAGCCAATAGAACCCGTACCGCTCGAAGGCATGCACCCAGCACTCGGGCATCGCCATCCGGTCGTACTCGGTGTTGGCCTTGCGCTGGCACGCTGGCGCCTCATTCCACGGCGCCACGCACCCGCAGCACGTGTTGATCGAAGGGTCGACATCGATGGCAATGCCATAGATGTGATTCGTGACTTCTCCACCTCGGTACGTGTTCCTGAAGCGGATTCCCGCGAGCGCGTGCGGGACGTACGGGTGCTCCGTGCACGCGAGCTTGATTGCGGCCTCCGCGCACCGAAGGGCAGGGACGACCTTGCGGTGCATTTTGATTGGCAGGCCCATGAATGTCGTTCCGACGACGAACGCGCTCGGGGGGCGACTGTCGGCGCCCGGGCGACCGAAGCCGGTGAAGTAGCCGTAATTGTCGGTGCGGTACTGCACCGCGCGCTGCGCGGCCGCGGTCCCACCGCGCAAGAAGTTGCTCCGAATGAGAAAGTCCTGAGGTGGCTGCTCGTTGCAGGCGTTTGCGGCCGACGGTGACGCGGCTGACGCGGATGACGCGGATGACGCGGCTGACGCGGATGACGGGCCGCCCGCCTCGCCTACGGCGAGCGACGGGATGGCTGCGGGCCCATCGTGCTCAGTCGAGGCAAGCCCCGCGTCGGACGGATGCCCGCTCGAAAGGGCGGAGCTGTCCGTCTCCGCGTCGGCTGCGAAGACGGGCGGCGACGCCGTCGCGGCGCTGCCCGGGGCATTCGATCGTGCGGGAGCCGAGCCGGCACAAGCGGAGAGCGCGAGCGGCGCGAGAAATGACAGACCCGCGACCTGCCTGGACGAGAGACGGTTCATTGGGCGGGCGCACGGTAGTCTGCGCCGCTCGCATTTCGTAAATTCTGCGCAAAGGCGGCGCCGCTCTCCGGGGAGCCGAGGGCGTCGGCACCGGGGAACAAATGCCGCACGCGAGGCGGATCGCCACCCGCGCGTCGGGGATCAGGCGCGTGAACGAGGCCGGCGAGCGACAACGACGGTAGCGCCCCTGCCGCGCAACGGGGAGCACGTAGCCGCCGCGGCACCGCTCCTGCGCATGGGCCTGCTCCGGGCGGGATGATTTCCGCCTCTGGCCCATCTTTCGCAGTCCGCCTGCACAGCCCCGTCTGACCCACGCGCGCGCAACCGCGTGCGCAGACCCGCCTCCATCCGCCCATGAGCCAACGCACCTCCTACCCCCAATGGGAAGTCCCGCGACCGGGCGAGACGATTGCGGGTGACTACGTCCTCGGCGCCACGTGCGGGCGAGGGCCGCTCGCCGTCGTTTTTTCGGCAACTCACGCGCGCTCCGGTGAGGCGGTGGCGGTGAAGGTCATGCTGCCTCATTGCGCCGGAGACGCAGAGGCCATCGGCCGCTTTTTGCGCGAAGCGAGCGCGGCGAGGCTCCTCGAGAGCGAACACTTCGCGCGTGTTCTGGACGTCGGCACGCTCGAGAGCGGCGCGCCGTATGCCGTGATCGAGCCGGTCGCCGGAGAGAGTCTGCAAGAGGTCCTGGCCAGGTGGCAGCCGTTGCCGATGAGCACGGCCGTCGACTGGATCATGGAGGCCTCGGAGGCTATCGGCGAGGCCCACCTTCACGGGATCGTTCACGGAGCGCTCAGTCCGTCGAGCCTCGTGTTGGCGCGCCGTCCAAACGCGAACGACGAGGGCCCCTGTCTCAAGGTCATCGACTTCGTGCTCTCGAGGGCGCGCCAGCCGCCAGAGGCGAGGGACAGCTCGCGCGATGCGGGCGCGACCCCCCTCGGCGACGCTCCGTATTGCCTGGCCCCCGAGCAGCTTCGCGCCTCCAACGAGACGGATGCCCGCACGGACGTGTGGGCGCTGGGGGCTGTCCTCTACGAGCTCCTGAGCGGCGAGCCTCCCTTTTCGGGGAGCACGCTGCCGCAGGTATGCGCGGCGGTTCTCAAGGACGCCCCGCGGTCGTTGCGATCGGTTCGCCCCGAGATTCCCCTAGACCTCGAGCGGGTGGTCGCGCGCTGCTTGAAGAAGGAGCGCGAGGAGAGGTTCGAGGGGATTCCCGAGATGGCGCGTGCACTGGCTCGTTTCGGCACCAGCGCTGCGGGTGTTTCGCTCGCGAATCTCGAGCGGCTGGTCGCGGTTCCGCGCCGCAACGGGGCGCAGTCGGCCGTCGCCTCTCTGTCACAGCCATCGAATCCGCTCTCGTCGAGAGACTTCTTGCCTGCCTCGAGCACCTCGCGCCCGTCGCTCGCGTCGCGCCCATCGCGCGAGTCGCTTCTCGCAGAAGCCTACTTCCCGCGCCGCCGAGGGCCCTTTTCGGCAAGGGTCGTGCTGGTGTCCCTCCTCATGATGACGGCGATCGGCGCGCTCGCCTTCTTGGGGCTCTACGGGTCGGTGCACGGATCCCCCGTGCATCTCGGCCGCGCTACCGGCGTCACGGCGGTGCAGCCAACGACGGATCCCTCGGTGGTGCCCCTTGCCGCTATTCCGCCTCCGCAGCCCGCCGCGTCGATCTCGGCCTTGGTCGTCGCTCCTCCTCCCGCGCCGGCAACGCCCATCGAGACGGCGCGTGCGTCCAGCACCGCATCGAACGCTGGCGCCGGCGGCTCGTTGCCGGTTGCTGTCCCGGCGGCTGCGGCACAGAACCTCGGCAGGTCGGGCGCGCCGCACGCAGTGGCGGTCCCACGGCC